>JAFSBX010000008.1 GCA_017437065.1 Lachnospiraceae bacterium | reverse complement strand
CTGAAATACTCCACCACTTTATTCGAAGTACAGACCGAAATCTATCAGCGTTATCACATGAAAGATCCGACTGTATTCTATAACAAAGAAGATGTGTGGAGCATTGCCAACGAAATCTACGGCAGTGAAATTACCCAGATGGAACCATATTTCGTAAACATGAGCCTGCCTGGCTCTAATGAAACCGAATTCCTGCTGATTCGTCCATTCACACCAACCCAGAAAGACAACATGGTGGCATGGCTGGCAGCGCGCAATGACGATGAAAACTACGGCAAACTGGTACTGTTCAAGTTCCCGAAACAGTCTACCATTTATGGTCCTGCACAGGTAGAAGCGCGTATCAGCAACGACTCTGAAATCTCTCAGAATCTGAACCTGTGGGATCAGCAAGGGTCTTCTGTTATCCGCAGCAACCTGCTGGTAATACCAATTCAGAATTCTATCCTGTATATCGAACCGATTTATCTGACCACCAACAACGAAAACAGCCTGCCGGAAGTAGTGCGTATCGTAGTGGCATACAAAGATAAAATCGTAATGGCGAAAACATTGGATGAAGCCTTGAGCCAGCTGTTCGGCACCGATTTTGAATCTACCGGCCCGGGCTCTGCACCATCCGGTTCTGAACCTTCCGGTGGCAACGATACAGCTGCTACTTATGATGAAGTCGTACAGCAAATTAAAGCAGCTTATCAGAATGCAAAAATGTCTGCACAGCAAGGCGAGTGGGCAGACTACGGTGCATACATGGATGAACTGGAAAAAGCCATCAATCAGCTTGGCAAAACCACATCCACAGATACAGCCGATGACAACACAACCGTATAAAACCATATAAAGCGAAAGCGGATTCCGATGTTTGTTCGGAATCCGCTTTGTTGTATCTGTTTCTCTTTACTATAGCTTCATATAAATTTAAAAAGTCTTTTGCTGTTCTGCTATTTTTACAATGTCACCAACACCATCTAAAATCATAGTTGGACAATATGCAAACGTATGAATGGATTCTCTGGTAGATACGCCGGAAAGAACCAGTACAGTAGACATACCACATTCCATCCCAGAAATAATATCAGTATCCATACGATCCCCAATCATTACCGCTTCTCCTGAATGACAGCCTAATATATTTAAGCCTGTACGCATCATCAGCGGATTTGGCTTTCCGCAAAAATATGCTTGTTTTCCGGTAGCCAGTTCAATTGGAGCAACTAAAGCTCGGCAGGCCGGTGCAATTCCATGTTCGATTGGCCCTGAAATATCTGAATTAGCACCAATTAGCTTTGCACCGTTTAGCACCAGATTTACAGCTTTTGTCAAAGTGTCTAAAGAGTAGCTTTTCCCTTCACCGACAATCACATAATCCGGATTCACATCGTTCATGGTGATTCCGGCATCGTACAATGCATTCAATAATCCTGCTTCACCGATTACATAAGCAGAGCATCCCGGGGATTGTTCTTTTAAAAACGACGCTGTAGCTAACGCACTAGTATAAAAGTGTTCTTCAGAAACATCTACACCCATACGCTGCAATTTCTGTTGAAGTTCTTTTGGCGTAAATCCACTATTATTAGTCAAAAAGAGAAAGTCTTTTTCCTCACGATGCAGCCAGTCAATAAACTCGATGACACCAGGCAGTATTTGATTGCCATGATAAATCACACCATCCATATCACATATAAAACCTTTTTTACTGTTAAAATCAATCACTTGCCATTCTCCTTTCATTGCTATATTTTTCTGAATGTTACAGTTTCATTATATTGCAAGAAAATTCACAGCACAAGTTCATTACAAATGATTTTACACAGAATTTACATTCTCTTTTATTATTGTGTATAAACAGTTACCCCGTTTCTTTTATGTGCACTTGTTCTGTGCATATGTTCAATTATTTCTTTTGTCTCTGGAGCAACCTTTTCGCCGGAAATATAACAATCAATCTCGGCGTAGGTAATCCCCATTTCTCTTTCATCAGTCTGCCCATCAAAAAGAGCCGCAGATGGAGCCTTTTCTATCACGCATTTCGGCGCATTCAAAAATCGTAAAAATTCATATATCTCAGTAACCGTAAGATCCGCAATAGGATTGAAATCGCAAGCACCGTCACCCCACTTAGTAAAATAACCTACATAGGTTTCGCTCTTGTTCCCTGTACCCGCAACCAGGCAGTTTTCAGCAGCCGCAATCGCATACAAGGTGAGCATTCTAAGTCTAGGTGCAATATTTGCAAGTGCCATCTCATTCATAATAACAGCATCAGCAAGAACTTTTAGTTCTGCTTCCTTTACAGAATCCAAATCAATGATTCGGGTTTCAATATTATATTTTGCTGCCACAGCCTTTGCATCATCTGTATCTTCATTATAGTTTCTTTTAGAAGTACATGGTAAAATAAGACCTATTGTGTTATCACAAGCCGCTTTACAGAGAATCCCGACCAATGCAGAATCTTTCCCACCGCTGTTACCGTAAACAATTCCTTTGGCCCCACTTTCAGCAATAACAGATTTTATAAATTTAACTCTTTTTTCGAATTCGCTCTTATAATCTCGCATAAAAAAAACCTCATTTCTCACAAAACCATTCATATTCATTATCGTTCAACTGATGGTGAAAAAAACATTCCCCCAAAACAGAGCAACAAAATAATAGAACTGCAGCAAATAGAATACGCACCAAACCGTTGGATTAAAACGCTACCCATAACCGCACCAACTGCAAATGCTAAAACCATAACAAAAGAAATATACGCAGTATGTCTATCTTTGTAACTGCCCATAACCCTGCCTGTTATTGCGCTATGCATTGCCGAACGCAGATTCCCTATACACATAGTAGTGGCAACATTCTCATTTTCAATTTTTCTAAATGCCTCTACCTGAATTCCACAAGCAAAAGAAATACAGCAATTTGCTAACAAATTTACATCTTGTGAAAAACAAGAAACTACAGCAAGAATCATGGCTTCAAAAAGAACACATAGCTGCCTCCAATGTAGTGATTTGCGTTTTTTGAAAAAATAGCAAATAAAAGCAGCTAAAGCTACTCCACACAAAAACGCCATAATAGGAAAGGCATAGTGTAATGCTTCCACCCACTCCCCATTTGATAAATGAATGCTAAACAATAGAACATTTCCCGTTTGCGCATTGGCAAAAACTTCTCCTCTATAAATATATGAATAAGCATCCATAATCCCTCCGGATACTGATAAAAGAATACCTATAAAAAGAGATTCGGACATTTGTTTTCTCATATTTTTGTATTCACCTAATATTGTAAAGTAGTAGTGTTTATATTCCCTCTCCAAGGACGTATACTATTAATGAATAAAAGTTTCAAGCAGATACTTTTTGGCATTTATTACTTTTTCAAAAGATTATAAAGACGCTTTGCAGCTTCTTTCGTTTCTTCTGAACTGCCGAAAGCTGAAAAGCGAAAATAGCCTTTCCCACCTTCACCAAATCCCTCACCGGGAATCCCTACAACCTGAATCTCATGAAGCAAATAATCAAAAAATTCCCATCCATCCATATCATTAGGGCACTTCATCCAAATATATGGCGAATTTTTGCCACCTGTATACCAAATGCCTGCTGCATCTAATGCCTTCATAAAATATGAGGCGTTTTCTTTATATACACAAAGATTTTTTTGAATCTGCTCTTGCCCATCAGGTGTAAATACAGCCAATGCACCTTTTTGAAGAATATATGAAATGCCATTTGTCCTAATTTCGCGATTT
>JAFSBX010000067.1 GCA_017437065.1 Lachnospiraceae bacterium | reverse complement strand
CGAACAGTCAAAGCTGTAGAAAAATAGATACAGATCCACAGTGCTTTAAGTATTATAATGGAGTATTCAATAAAACCCAAGAGATTGGGAGAAAGGGGAATAATCCATTACCCTCAAAAGAGGATAGTTGGATTATACGTGATTGATGAAAAAACAATGACAAAAGAAATTGATCTAATAGAGGATATTGAAAAGAAGTATAACATTTTAGAATATGATATCTGTGGAACGAAAAGAGTTGATTATGAAAATACAATTTTGAAAGAGTATGTAAAGAAAGATATAGAAGATGCAATGAGAGTAAGTAGTAAATTTTCAATTGACTATCATTTATTTGACTTTAATGATGATGGTATGGAAGATTATTTAGTGTGTTTTGATGGAATTGTCTGGAGTGAGGAAGCAGGAGATCTTGTTAGAATATATATTCAAGAAGAAAATGGAAACCTGAGGAGAGTTTTTAATAGAAATTTACATATTCATGAAAATGAAATAGATGGACATGCTTCACTTGTGATTTTGGAACAAAAAACAAATGGGTATTATGATATTGTTGTGCCTAATAGTACTCAAATAATGAGATATAACAGAAAAAAGGGAGAGTATGTATTTTAAGAAGGAGAAAAAAGAGAATTATGAACCGGAAAATCACACTCGACATAGCAATTATTATATCCGCTATCACAGGAATAATATTGTCCTATGTATATTTAGAAAATTATCTGGAAAAGGGGATAAGCTTGACAGTCCTTACAAGTATCTGTATTTTCTTTTCCACATTGGCAGTCATTGATACGAAAAGGACAAAATGGCAAAGAACTTATGAAACCAAAAGAAAAGAAATATCCGAAATCCAACTTTGCGGAGAAGACAACAATATAACCGATACATGGGATATCTATGGTAAAACATCGGTTGTTTTTGGACGAGATGAAAGGGAATTTCAGGTAGATGTAAATCTGAAAAATACGGATTATGCCGGAACTATAGACGGGGAGCATGCAGTAATGAACTATAGTAATGGCAACTGGTACATAGAAGATTTGGATAGTCAGAATGGTACCAGAATCCAAAGAGGAGGGGAAGGGAAGAAATACAAAGTATCTTCCAGAGAACCCTGTAAAGTAGAGAGAAACGATATTATTTATTTAGGGCTTGCCCCAATAAGAATACGATAGGGAGAAAAAATATGAGTAATTTAATCAGATGTCAGAACGGACATATGTTTTCAAGCAGAAGATATGGAACGATATGTCCTTATTGTAATATTGAGACAGCAACCAGAGAGAAAAAGGAAACCGGACAGACAGAAGCAGAGATAGAGGAAACATTATTTTTACAAGAAGAGAATCCGGTATGTGGGTGGATTGTATGCGTAGCAGGTCCAAGAAGAGGTAAAGATTATAAAGTAATGGCAGGCAAAAACTTTGTGGGCAGGGCAGACAATATGGATATTCAGATTTTAGGAGATAATAAGATTTCAAGAAGAAATCATTGTGTGATTGTCTATGATGAAAAACAAAGCAAGACGGTGATTCTGCCGGGGGACAGTAATGGAATAGTGTATCTGAATGATGAAGCTGTTTATGTGCCGACACAGTTAAGTCAGTACGATGTGATTGAGATGGGAGAAAGTAAGTTTTTATTTATCCCGTTTTGTGGGGAGCACTTTAAATGGGAATAAGCGGAGGAAGTAAAATGACACTGGAAGAGGGAATGCTTTTGGCAATCTATCTGTTTATATTACTATTAATTGCACTTCGATTTCTGGAAGTAGAAAAAGGAAAAGTAATACGAAGGTTTGGAATTGGCAAGGCGATGACTATAGGAAACAGACAGGTGCAGGAGGATGAGTACGGAATTTGTCAGGGCTCAGAAGGGTTTCTGGCAGTATTAGCAGATGGAATGGGAAAGAATTATGGAGGCAAGGTGTCTGCTAAAATAACGGTAGACACACTGAAGAATTTATTTGCATACTATCAGGCTTCAGAAAATCCTTCTTATTTTTTTCGAAAAGCATTTCATAAGGCAAATGCAGATATATTGGACAAGCTGGATGATGGCAGGGGCGGTGCCAGTGTGGGTGTTGTGCTTATCAAAGATAGTCATTTATATTATGCAGCAGTTGGAAATGTAAAAATAGCAGTTTACCGAAACGGAAGTCTGGTTCCTGTGTCTACCGGGCATACGATAGATGTGTTGGTAGAAGACAGATTTATAGAAGGTGCGATTACAAGGGAAGAAGCCTTAAAAATGTTGGAGAATAAGAGATTATATAACTATTTGGGACAGGATGGATTTCAGGATATAGAATTTTTTGATACCCCAATCCGTTTAAAAGAAAAAGATATTGTAGTATTGATGAGTGATGGACTATATGAAGGTATGGATTGGAAAACAATAGAAGAAATACTGGCGGGGAAAAAGAAGTGTCAGCAAAAAGCATATGACATCATAGAAGTAATAAATGCCGGAAATCAGAAGGAAAAGGACAATGCCAGTATTGTGCTGGTTGAGGGATTTGTATGAGAAAGTACAATAGTAGTTTTAAGACTGCTTTCATTTCGGAAGCGGGAAATAAACTTAAGAATAATGACTATTTTGGCTTTGTTGAGCTGGATAAATATGCCTGTTATGTAATTGCAGATGGTATAACGGACATGAGAGATTCGGGAAGTGCAAGAGAAGCTATTGAGGCAGTTATCAATGCATTTCAAAATGCACCCGGAATCAGTAAACGGCGGATTAAGTCGTATCTGCATTTTGCTAATAAGGAACTTTTGAAGGGGAAGAGCTATGAGAAGTTAAAGGCGTCCATAACGGTTGTTGTCACAGATTATCAAAAAGTCCGGTATGGATATGCAGGAAATACTCGGTTGAGATTATATCGGAATGGAAGAATGTTTCTTGCCAGTTCGGATATGTCTTTGAGTCAGGAATTAGTAAATGCAGAAAAATTGACAGAAGATAAACTGGCTAAGCATGAGGAGCGAAATAACCTTTTTTCATATTTGGGGAAGGAGAAGTTTGCTCCTTATGTATCGAAAAAAATCAAGTTGGCAGATGGCGATATTATTACACTGTATACAAGAGGAATATGGGAAAATGTCGATGAAGGTGAGCTTGCTGATGTGTTTGCAGAAGCAGGAAATGATCCTGTGGAAGAATGTGATAAGGTGGAGGACTTGTTGCTTTCCAGACAGCCGGCAGAGTTGGATAATTATACATTTGCTGCAATCTATATTGACAAAGTGTTTAATGACCCCAATCAAAGGAAACGGATAAAAAAGATAGTTACCATAGCCATTATAGTATTGGTAGTGGAAATACTGATTGGGCTTGTTATTTTCCTGTGGCGCAGAGACAGGCGGCAAAAGCAGGAGGATATGGAGCAATACTTTTCAAATGTGGAAGCATATATGGAAGATAATAATTTCATACGGGCTAAGGAAGAGTGCGAGAAGGCATTGGAACTGGCACAGAAATTACGGGATACAGAAATAGAGAATAAGTATAATTCCTATCTGATATGTCTGGAAGCTGTTATCGGTGCAGATGAAGCTTACGACAAAGGGAATTATACGGAAGCAAAGGAGGCATATCTGAAAGCAAGGGTACGCGTAAAATATGCAGATAATACAGGACTTGATTACATAGAGAACAAGCTTTTACAAATCAATGAGTATGAACAGGTATTTGATAATATTGAGCTGGGTGACAGTCTGTTGGAGCGGGAGAATTATGAATTAGCGGAAGAAAAATATCTGGAAGCAAAAAAGAAAGCAGCAGCCATTTATTTTGATGATGGAAAACAGCAGGCTTTAGATGCATTGAACAAGTTGTATGATGAATGGGGTGCTGCCAAGGAAGAATTGGAAAAAGAGAATGAGAAGCAGGCAGCGGATGAGGTTTCGGCGGCAGAACTGGTTAAACAAGGTGATGAAGCCTATGCACAGGGCGATTATGACGGGGCGATGGTATTTTATTTAATTGCATTGGAAAAGTATACGAAACTGGAAGATACCGTTCAGATTGCTTTATTGAATAAAAAAATCATAGCTCTTAATGAGAAACAGGAAGAAGTAGAGGCACGAATGGAAGAAGCGAAGGCTTTGGAAGAGCAGGCACGTTTGTTTGAAGAAGAAAAAGACTATGAACAGGCAAAAATCCAATATCAGTATGCAAAAGCAATTTATGAAGAGCTTGGAAAAGATAATAAAGTAAATGAGATTCAAGGATGCATTGATATTATAGACTGTAAAATAGCGAAGGATGAAAAGGGGCAGGACAGTGAGGAGTCGTCAGGTGCCGGCGGTAATGCCAATGCAGAAAATACAGTAAGTGGGAATAGTATATGATGGAAGAAAGATTCTTTGATTATGAGAATTATATACAAAAGAGATTAAAAGAAATTGATGATTTGGATGAGCGCAAATATGCCAAAGAACTACTTTTAAGTAGTTTGGGTGAAGTATTTGCATGGACAGAAGAAAAGTATAAAGCGTTGGAGCAGCGAATTAAGGATGAATTAGACAATCCATGGAAAAATTTCAATGTTTATATGACTGTGATTGAAAGAGAGAATTATGATCCGATTAATAATTTCTGGTATCCGGTTTGCGAGGAAGACTTAAAGAATAATGAAAAAGGGCAGGAATATGAGACAATCTATCTTAAGACAGACAATGCAGGATGTAGAGAATTCTTAAGTCAGGGGACAATCGTTGGAATTGATGAGAAAACAGGACAAAATATATCTTTTCAGATAAGGAAATCTATGCGCTATGAAGAACGGATGAAGACATTATATGGGGTGTTTGTAAGTAATCATATTTCATGGCAGACGGTACATATGGGGCATCTGGAGCGTTTCTTTGATTTGATTCCCATGGAGGAAATTTCGACTGACAGTAAGATTACATTTCAGTGGGGAAGCTGGGAGAAGTATGTAGGACAGAATCAGATACCACTTTGGAATATACAAAAGATTATGGTGCAGTCGCAGGAGTTCAGACGTCCCTGTCTGGATGAAGTAATCTATGAACATATTTATTATCTGGGAAATGAAAGAACGGAAGAAGACGGATATCTGGTAGAGGTCGATGAAAATATTATATCTATACGTTATGAAAAGAATAAGGTTCTTCTGAAAACAGAGAAGGAATCGTTGGAGAATGTATTTATTTACAGGCTGCATCAGGGAAACAGAGGCAATTCATATGGATATCAATATCCGGTTTTATCCAATGATAGAAAGGATAATCTGGCGGTACGATACTTGCAGCAAACAGGGAATTTTATTCAGACACCTATGGAGCTACATAGAAAGATAGAAGAGCTGTCGGGTAATTATCATATAACTCTTTTAGAGTATGAGATTACCGACCATATAGAAGGAAATCCGATAGAAGGGGATATGAACGGATATATCGGAACGCAGGTGTTTGAAAAAGATAAAAGAAATATTCTGCTTTTTAAGTTCCGAAAAGAAGAAATGGCGAAAGAAGATTACTGGTATGAGGCACAGATTCGATACATTCTTTCACAGCTGCAAATGGAATTCTTAGAATATAGGTGTATAGGAGTCATGGTATGAATTACGCATGGGAAGCGGTTTTACTGGCGGAAAAAGATAAGAGGAATCGTGATGAGTTACGGTTTGTAGAGGCATCCGCTCCAAGTCCATACATAGAGGTGTCTGTAACGGATTTAAATATGGAAAGTCCGGAAGAAGACCGGATAGAGATTAATCCGTTGTATCGTTTTGAAGATGTATTTGGGCAATTGTTTGATAAAAATATAGAAGATATGATGCAGACCAGAGAATTATTCTTTGATGTCTGCATGCATTATATTGTGCAGTTGGATTTAAGGGAAGGGCTTTCAAAGGAAGATTATTATTATAGTTTAATTGCAGAGGATATTAACAGTGGTAAGTATGATGAGGCAGTCAGAAGGCGGTTTGAGCTCTTTGAATTGGCAGAGCAGAAAGTGATTTTGCGGACTTACTTACGGCTGTTAAAGACGGGAAATTATTTGGAAGAATTCAGAAAAGCGATGACTAAACTGTATCCGCACGCGTTTATTTATGAGAATAACGAGACGGCATATGAACTGTTGGTATATCTTGGTGTCAAGGAAACGGACAAGGAAAGAGAGCGGATTACGTTGCTTAGGGAAATGTTTCTGCCAATGCAGGAGACGGTGCATTTCTTTTATGAATATCATTTTGGGATAATTGATGTGGATGAGACGATGGTAATTGATGAGGTGGTTATATTTTAAAGCGGAGATGTGTAGTATGGGCGATGGTTCAAAATATTTAGAGGGAAATTAAAATAGGGGATGAATTAATGGGTGGATATATTTTAAACAGAGAAGGAATCAAAAAGGAAAAAGAGAAAAAGTTGTATCGACAGGGTGAACTGGAGCTTATGACAACGCACCAGCTCAGAGAAATCTGCAGACGGGAAAAAATCGTACAAGGTATCATTAATCCTTTGGACAAAGAAGAGTTGATTCATGTGATTATGCGATATCGTGGAACCAAGGAGCAGCGGCTGATTTTGGAGGAGAACGAAGAGGGCAACAAAGTGTTGGAACAGTTACTGGTTTATGGAAAAATAGCAACGATACAGGATAAGACATTACATATTCCATCCAAAATGGTGGTATACGAAGGGCTTGCTATGGATGAAAAAGACCGAATTTACATTCCTTACCGAAAAGAATTGGAGGACACTAATGCCATTTTGGTAAGTGGAGGGGAGAAAATTTGTGGTATTTTTTATCTGCATAGAAATGAGGATGACAATGAGCATTTGTATGTAATGAAGGGCGAAGCAGTGTCCTGCAAAGAGGCGGATTTGAAGGATTACGATTTGTACTGTTTCTCACAGCAGGATTCGGATGAGTTATTTTCATTTTACTATGGGTATGATGAAACGATACCTACAGGTTTGAATGCATATCGGATTCCTCTTATGGATGTGGAAGTTCGGGAACCGATTGATTTAAGGATGCCGTTAGTGATTGATTTCGGTTCTACTAATACTACAGCAGGAGTCTATTTGGATTCCCTATATTTTGAGAATGCAAAAGGTGCTCCGTTTTTAGAAAATTTTGAAAAGAATGCCATTCAGTACACAATATTTGAAGACGGAAAGAAGCTGATGCCTTCGGTAGTAGGTGTCATTGCAGTAAATCATGGAGAGCCTCGGTTTGTATTTGGACAAACGGCAGTGGATTTGTCGAATACAAGTTATGTGGATGAGGGATTTAGTATTTTCTATGATATGAAACGATGGATTAGTGATTATGAAAAAATGGAAGAAATAACTGATAGGGAAGGAAGAAGGACATTTCTTTCGCGTAAAGAGATAATCAGGGCGTATTTTGAACATATTATCAAAATGACAGAAAACAGGTTCAAATGTAAAGTCAATAAACTGCATGTATCCTGTCCGGTTAAACAGAAATTTCTATTTCAGAAATTGTTTCGTGAAATACTGCCGGAATATGTGATGCAGGAAGAAGAGATGTTGGATGAGGGAGTGGCAGTTTTATATAATACGATTTCTAATATGCTGGAAGCCGGAAAACTTGAGGAAAATCAGGTATATCAGGCATTAATTGTTGATTGCGGAGGCGGAACGACAGATTTGAGTGCCTGTCATTTCAGAATTCGTGATGACAGAGTAGCATATCATATTCAGATTGAAACTGCTTACGAGAATGGTGATACAGATTTTGGCGGAAATAATCTGACCTATAGAATTATGCAATACATAAAAATTCGTTTGGCAGAGAAGTTGGGCTGCCAAATGGTAAAAAACGCAAAGGATATACTGTGGGAGCTGAATATGGATGTATTTCGGTATGTAGATGCTAACGGAACAGGACAGTTGTATAAGACGTTGGAAGAAGTTTATGACATGGCAGAGAAGCGGATACCTACCCGATTCAAGGAATATGAGGCAAGGAGCAGGGAGGAATATTTCAAGGTCAAAAATAATTTTTACCATCTTTTCTTTTTGGCAGAGCAGGTCAAGAAGCATTTTTATGAACAGGCGGGAATTTTGAGAGTTGGAATCACATCAGAAGATGATAATGATATGGACATAGTGTGGATAAAGGCAGATAAGTGGAAACTGTCAGTACAGAAAGAAGAGGAATTTAAGGTAGTAAAGGAATTTCCGAAAATTATACTGAATCTTTATGAAATCGAATTAATTATGAAAGGTGACATCTATGGAATTATCCGTAAGTTTATGGAGCCGTTATATATAGAAGATAAAATCAGAGACTTTTCTTTTTTGAAACTGACGGGACAGTCCTGCAAAATTGACATTTTCAAGGAAGCTTTAAAAGAATTTATTCCTGGAAGAATGATACAGTTTAAGCGAAATAACCGGGAAACTTCAGGTGACGTTGATTTGAAGATGAGCTGCGTGGATGGGGCTTTGAAGTTTATGCGTGACAAGAGACTTGGGTATGCACAGATAGATTTGCATTCGGATAAGCCGTTACTTCCATATACGGTGAGTGCCTACACACATAACGGAAAAGAAGTTGAGTTGGTGAATGGATTTTTAAGAGAAGAGGAAACGAGGTATGTTTCGAGAAATTTGGAAGATGTGACATTGCATTTGTATCTGAAGGATATGGAGGGAAAGGTAAGGTATCAGTTTTGTTTTGATTGTGAGCCGAATCGTTTTGAAGAAGTGACTTATGAAGATATTCAGAAGGTATATGGGACAAGCATTTTACAGAAAGAAACAGACAGTATTATGAATCGGGAAATACGTTTTTTTGCATGGAAGCGGTGCAGGGACTGGGGATATGTGATAGTACCAGTGTGTAGGAAAGATGAATGTCTGTATATGGGAAGTGAACAGTTTTATCCGTTTGAACATGAAGGATGGGTACGGAATTTTTTTGATGGGATGAAATAGAGGGAAAAACAATGGCAGAAAAAGATAAATCAACAAGAAAAGTAAGTGATTATTTAGAATATGACAAAGATAGCAGAATCTTTGACTCCGGTGTGGCTAATGGGATGATGATGCTGGGAATGGATATATATCAGGCAACCCAAAATGTAAAAGCGGCAAATGAAAAGCAGGAGGATTTGAAAGCTGATACTGCGGAAAGATATGGTTTATTATCGGATACAGATTTAGATGCTTTTTTAGCGGAGGAGTATAAGAAGGAACTTAGTAAGGAATATTTAGTTGATGGGGCAATTTTGACGTGTACAAATTGTACAAAGGAAGATGTGCCGATTAGATTACATAACGCTGTTGAAATAAAGAGTTGTGTGCAAATATTTGAAGAGATAGATGCATCAAACTTTACAGAGCCTGCTGATAGAGTATATGGGCGGTTAGTAGTTTCGGAAAATACGGATGCAAATGTTCAAGGGGTAAAATACGCTACAGTAGGCGATAGTGAAAAAGGATATAACATTCCTTTTTTTGGGAATTGTAAGCGTGGACCACATTGCGAGGAGGAACGGAAGGCATTTATTACCCAAAATAATGAAAATAATAATGAACAGCAAGAAAAATATCCAATAACAAGAAATGTAGGTAGTTGTAAGCATTTGATGAAGTTAGAAAAGGAGTGGGAGAACTATCCGATAGAGGGAAGCTATTTTTCATTTTTTGATACAAAAAAAGAGGGAAGTGGAGCAGAAAAGGCGGGAATCACAATGACGTCAATGTTGTTTTGTAAACATGGTGGCTTGATTTATCCGGTAACTTCTGGACAGAATTTTGTAGAAGTACAAGGGGAAATACAAGGAATTTCCATGAAAGCACTACGAGCACTAATGGAATTAGAAGTATTAAACTTGTATTCAGAAAAATATCTTGTCATAGAGAATGGAAAACTTATAGGGATAAAACCGCATTTGGCAGGAGATGGCTATATAACTGTAGCATTTGGAGATTGCTTGCAAGGGGATGATTTGAAATTTTATTTAAATAGCATCAGTGGTTATCTCAGCGATGATATAAATGAATATGAGAGGATGAAAGATACAGTTATCCCAGTAGAAATATGTTTTGATAAATTGATCCAAGATATAGAACCTTTGTATCAAGATGCATTAGTACAATTTCAGAATGAAGGAATTGCATTATCACAGAATCAACTAGATGCAATTGTTATAGCAAAATATCAATGCTATAAGTTGGGGACAAAAGCTTATAATGCAATTAAAGATGGAGAAGCGAGAGATGTGCTTTATGATGCGTTCTTAAAAGCACATGGTGAGAATGGAAATTTTGAATCAAGAACAACTGCAGAGATGAATATATATTTTGATTCAAATTATGAAGTAGAGGGAGGCATGGTTGATATAACTGTTGAACCATTGGAAGCATATGACAAGTAATAAAATAATAAAAAAAGCAGGAATATTGATTGCAGCTATGTTGAAAATAGCTATATTAATGTATGACAGAAGAGTTGATAATACAGTTGTTGAACAAATATCTAATATTACAGAAACACAACAATGTATTTGGGGAAAATGGAGAATAACGGAACAATGGTATGGGGGAAGCGGCTGGCAGGAATGTAGTGATGATAGAAAAGAAGCGGATATACAGTTTTTCCCAGAGAGTCTTTCATTTGAAGGAGTAACAATACAGGTATCATCCTATCCAAATGAATTTTTAGCTATTGAAAATGAAAATTTGTTATTTCATGGGGAAAGTTTTGGCAATTTAGGTTTTAGTGAGGGTTATTTCTTAAAATTTTATACTGATTATGTTGATGAAAATCAAGATATATGTCCTTTTTCACAGTTTGTATTAATGTCTGATACAGGAATGATAATTCCTTCAGGAAGAGCTTTATACAAGGCGGAAAAATTAGGAGAAAATACGGAAGTCAAAGAGGATAAAAGTCTTGAAGTCAGTTCACTTAATAGTATGTGTTATGGAGTATGGGAAATTACAGAAAGAGTGAATGAAAATAAAGGTGTAGAAAAAGATAATTATATTGGCGAAATATTAATAACGAGTGAAGAATTAAATAGTTTTGTTTCTTGTAAAGTATTTAGCGTAACAGATGGAAAAATAAATGGGTTAGTTGAAGTGATGGGGCTGGAAAAAAATACATATATTGTTTGCTATGAGTTCTCTGATGGTTTTTATTGGGACAAAATGATAATTAAGGATGCTATGACGGCAATAGTAGTCAAAGAGGACGAGTTGTATTGGATAGAAAGAAAGTCCAATCCGGTAAAAGATGGTATATATAATGAAGTGGGATGAAAATATACGATTGCTATTTGTGCCAGATGTTTATGGAGAAATTAATGATTTATATTACTAAGGACGGTGGAGAAATGGAACACATATACCCCGCATTTGAACGCGGAAGAATCATGAAAAAAGAGTTATTATGGGCACTTAGGGATTATTCCTACTCTGCCCTGCAATTGCAATACCAAAATTATCCGAGAGGCATTATTTCCGGCTGCAAAATACGGATAGAGGATAATGTACTTTGTATTGCTCCTGGAATCATAAAATGTCAGGATTTTATTTTTCTGTTCACAGAAGAATCAAGAGTTAGCTACACTCCGACAGAAGATTATATCAGTCTGAAATTCAGAGTGGAAGGGAAGGAAGTCCTGACGGATTATATCAGTTATAAGACAACATTTATTTTGGACGAGCATTTAGAATGTGAGCCAAATGAGATTGAAATATGCAGGTTTAAGCTGAAGGAAGGGGCAAAGCTTCGTACGGAATATAAAGATTTCTACGACATACAGACCGAATACGATACAGTGAATTTAGCAAATGCTACATGGTCGGCAGCAGGACAGAACACATTGTCAAAAGAAGTTACAGACTATTTTGCCGGGAAAATACTGGAATGTGAAAGAGTAGAGAACAGTGATTTGCAGTTTGCTTATTTTCTGCTCCAAAGTAGGGAGGCTATACATTATGATGTTTTAACGGATTATATTGCCAGAAAGACGGGGGAAGACAGAAATAAATTTGTAAGTACCCTGGAAGTATTTTGTCAACTGGAAGAAATATTAAACGGCATAAGAAAAGGAACGGGTACACGTAAATTGAGGGAAACAGGGGCGACTAACAGAATGATTATTTGGGATTAAGTCACACAGTGAAAAGGGGGATATTATGGCAGGCAGGATTACTTTTGAACGATTACAGGTCAAGTGCAGGTTTACAATTCAGACAATATTGAAATGCTGTATTCATGCTAAATATGGAGAGCATACAAGAGCAGAGGTTGTTGCAGTTGTAAAGGGAGAAGAAGTAAAAGCGGTTTTTACGGATATAACAAAAGAGAAAATAGAGATATTTAGCAGAAATGACAGTGGTACAAATGCTTCTGCAGAAGAAATCCTTTTTGCAGGAATTATTGAAGATGTGGAATTGCTGGAAGAGGGTAAATATGCCACACTTTCACTGCGAGCCGTTTCTTATCAATGGAAGATGGATGTGAAGAGAAAATCAAGGTCTTTCCAGAATATATCTATGACATACAGAGAAGTGGTAAAGGCTGTTTTGCAAGACTACGGGGCGGAGCTGATATGGAATTGTTCTGACCGGCAGTTGGAATATCCACTTATCCAGTATAAGGAAACGGATTATCACTTTATCAAAAGGATATTAAGCCATATCGGGGAAGGAATTACAACCGTGGATTCTTCTGCGAAAGTATGTATTCATGCAGGTATGAGAAAGGGAAATAGTAAAGGGGAAATAAATTTAAAGCAGTATAGTTATTCTATGGTGCCGTTTCGGAGTAAACATTCGGACAAGCAGCAGACAGGGTATAAGATGGAAGAGGTAGATTTTGTCAGAGTTGGAGATGTAGTACAGGTTCAGGGAAGAAGCTTCTATGTTATGGAGGTCAGTACGGTTTTTACACAGAATATGATGAAGTGCGATTGTATGATATTTCCTAAACAGTGTTTTAAAGTAGAAAAAATACCGGCAAAAACATTAAGAAGCACAGTGTTGACAGGGAGAATATTGGAAACAAGACAGGAACTGGTCAAAATGCATTTGGACATAGATAAGGAGCAGTCCGCTTCTGAGGCATATGAATTTCCGTGGAAACCAATTACAGGAAATATGTTGTATTGTATGCCTGAGGTGGGAACGAAAGCCGCACTATACATAAGCAGGACAGAGGAAAACACAGCTGCAGTCATCTATAATATAAGAGAAAATGGTGATGAGTGTGCAGAACTGGCAGATTACTATAACAGATATTTTACAACAGATAATCAGAAAAGGATGTATTTAAAGCCGTCGGAAATGGGATTGCTTAATATGAAAAATCAGAATGCAGAGATTGCTTTGAAAGACGGAAATGTATTGGATGTAAAAACCGGTAATCAGTTATCAATCATGGCTGAAGGGCAGGTGGAGTTAAAAGGGAAAAATGTAACGATTACAACACCTAAAGAAGCAACGTTGGTTAAGAAAGATATTATATCACCTACGGTTATTAATATGTGCAATGCTTTTGATGCAATAGGAAAGACAGGAAATTTTGCAGCGGCACCACAGGTAGTGGAAAAGAAAATGAAGAAGGCAATTACAAGTTCAGGTCAGATAATAGAAAAGTATTCTCTGGAAGGTGCGGTAGAAACTATTCTGGCGAATATTCCGGCAGATGATTATGGGAGTCCGCTTATGGAAAGAATAGCGGGAAGTATGCCGGTGGTAAGCAGTATGAATCTGTACAGAGAGGGAAAACGGTATGAGTGAAAGTGTAAAAATTGGTGGCATCGGCAAAAATCCGGCAATCGATAAGATAAACAGTCTGAATTCCATAGATGTAAAGAATTATGCTGTAAATAAAATGGAACAGTTGCTTCTGTCCGAGGATTTTTCAGAAAAAAGGGAGTATAAAAAGGCTGTTTCAATAGATTTTAGCAAAGCAAACTGGAAAGGTGAGTCACATGGTATTAAAAAAGAAAGAGCTCAAATGGCAGGAAGTAAATTGCTTAAGAGGGCAGATGTGTCTGAGAATTCCGGAAGATTGGAAAAGACCATCCGAAGAGATGATAGGGAAAAAATTTCCGTACAACCTAAAACCGCAGGAGATATTCGTAAGTTCGGAGGAAAGCAGGATATTAACATTCAATTTGTTGGAAAAACAGTTACAAGAGAAGCAAGTTTATTCGGCGATTTTGGCAATACAAAGAGTGATCAGTCACGCCTATCCGGAAAGTATTCAGGAACAGGCGAAACGATTCAAAACCAAGGCGGGGATGATGGGCTGGTTTTCATTCGTCACAGGGGGAATAGAGCGTGATAGCTGTCATAATATGTTTCTGATATCCATCAGTGAAAGAATGATGTTTGGAAGCTATCATTTTCCGGCAGAGCAGATGCAGGAAGAAAGAAGTTTCTTTATAGAAATAGTAAAAAGTATAGAGGTAAGAAGAAATAGCAGAGAGGATAAAATGCGGGAATAATGAAAGATGAGGAATATTTAGACAGGATAATACTAGCCCTTAGAGCAAAATATCAGCAAAAAAAAGCAGAAAATGAGCCGATAGGCGAAGAGATGCTGGTTGGAGTAAGAAAGGTATCTCTTTATAGAGAAGTATTATTTGAAGGGAAATGTTCTATAATGCTGCCGGAAACTATGAGAGATATGAGCTATTTGGATAGTACAGTAAAATATAGGAGTCAGAATCGCCCCCAAGTCATCAAAA
Organism: Lachnospiraceae bacterium; assembly: GCA_017437065.1. Lineage (GTDB taxonomy): Bacteria > Bacillota > Clostridia > Lachnospirales > Lachnospiraceae > RGIG3002. Next base: position 7,907 of record JAFSBX010000067.1, on the reverse strand, counting down.
CGGATTCTTCGGGAGATGCATCTATAACATTCAATCTGCTTCCTATGTCAGATACGGAAACGGTGGAAAATATTCTTGTAACGCTGGAACAAATACGAAGTGATATGAAAAAGGTATGGAAGCAGAATGTCTTTTATGACATGGGTGAAATAGTGAAGGGTGAGTTGCCGGTTGCATGGATGGATTTTAGAGCATTTTGTCTGGATGGAAGTCTTTACAGTATGATTTTTATATTTCGAATGGAAGAGCAGCTTGTGCTGGGGAATTTTCATTGCAGTTTTCCACAATATGATATATGGAAACCGGTGATATTAAAGTTACTGACGACAATTCGAGCAGGCGTTTAGGATGAACAGAAAAGAGGGAATCATGAGAGAATATCAAATTAAAATCGAGCCTTTTAATTTTATAGCATTACAGGAATTAAACATAAAACGGAAAATCAACGAACATGCAAAAGCGACTATAGCTATGCGGATAAAAGATGAATGGAAAGAACAGTTTATAGGAATTTTATCTAAAAAAACATGGGTAAAAGTGACAGGTTTGGGTGAACAGGAAGGGAATGAAGGAGTAGTTCATACAGTTTTGTTCTATGGACTGGTTACAGACTTTTCATTTTCATGTAATGGCTATGAAACAATTTTGAAGTTAGAGCTGACAAGTGGTACCGTGCTGATGGATTTGAAGCCTCATTTCAGAGTATTCCAAAATGAGAATGCTGTATGTGCCGGAATTCATCAGAAGTTAAGCAATACATATGAGGGCGGACAGGTATTATGTGTGGAAGGGGATAGCGACAAAACAGAAGGTGTACTGATTCAGTACAAGGAGACTGACTGGGAGTTTTTGAAACGGATTGCCGGAAGGAATGGGCGCTATTTGGTTCCGGATGCATTAAAAAAGGGAAGCAGATATACTATCGGTTTACCCGGCGGAATGAAACGGACAGTATCGTTGGATAAGATAAAAATTAAATTTGATATGGCGGAATATATGAAGAAATCGCAAAATGGAATTTCTAATTTACAGTCGGAAGATATGATGGAACTGATTTTAACAGAGAGGGAATTATTCCAGCTTGGTGACAGTATTTCATATCAGGGAAGAGATTATTATATATGGAATATTGCGACGAACTATGATGGAGCAGAATGTGTTCATACATATTATTTTAGAACGAAAGAAGCACTGGAAATACTCCCATTATCGCATGATGAGATAACTGGCAGCTCTTTTGATGCAACAATAACTAATGTACAAAAAGATAAGGTGCAGATAGAGCTTGATAAGGATGAATGGAAAGCTGCGGATGGAAAGAAATGGTTTTTATATTCAACAGTGTATTCGTCTTCTGATGGTACGGGCTGGTACTGCATGCCGGAAATTGGAGACAGCGTCCGATTGTATGTACCGGAAAAAGAGGAAGAGAGTTTTGTTATCAGTGCTGTACATAAGAAAACCGATAATGTCAGACAAAATCCGGATTATAAATCATTTAAAACAAAATATGGCAAGGAAATATTATTTACGCCGGATTCCATATTGATGACAAATAATAAAGGAATGATGGTGGAAATGAATGACAGCGAAGGAATTACGATAACCAGTGATAAGGATATAGTGATAGAGGCGGAAGATAATCTTACAATTTCCAGTGGGAATGCTTCATTGCTGATTGCGGCGAATGATTTGTTGCAGGTAAAGCAGGGAGGGACTTCTATGACACTCAATGGGGATATTTCGTTTACGGGTGGGGAGTTTAGGATACAGTAGGATGAAAGAGTACTGATAAAAAGTTGATGGAGCATAGAGGGAAGATGAGTAAATATAAGGATGATAAAGGGAATTGATTAGATGCTACCAAAATACAAGAAGAATTAACAGATAAGGCAATTGAACGGACATATGATAAGGAGCAAAATATTGATAAAGATATGTATATGGAAGCATTATACCCGAAAGAGCATGATGAATATTTGGTAGATGGTGCAATACTGGAATGTAGTATGGCGACTTTAATGCCACAGGTCTTGAGAGGTAAATTATATCAAGTAAATATGCCAAGTAAATGGACCGTTTTGAAGGTAGCTGAAAATCAAAAAGCCAAATGTTGCAGTGATTTAAGACATGCAACAGTTGTGGACTGCGAAAAAAATGTAAATATTGAGCCATTTCAATGTAATTGTAAAAATGCTCCACATACAGAGGAGGAGTGGAGAAAATTACTTTCAGATAGTTCGTGTTTAAAAGCGGGAACATGTAAAGCATTAATGAATTTGAATAAAATGTGGGATAATTTACCGGTGGAAGTTCCGTACTTAAAATATAAAGATGATAAATATGGAATGGTATCGGGAATTAATATGACATCAATGCTGTTTTGCAGACATGGTGGTATTATTACACCGGTTACGTCAGGACAGAGTATAGTACAATATGATTTAATGGGACTAAAAATTAGTGCAAATTTAATAGCACTTTTTAATACATCTTTGGAGCCGGCAACTGTACTTACGGCTTGGACGCAAGGGAAAATTCAAGGGTTATGTGTGGAAAATGGAGTACTATATTTTGATGAAAGTGGATACCAACGAGTGAGGAATACAGGGTTAGACTCGGATCCATATATGGTAGCCTTGGCAGAATATTATTCAAGTTCAGCAATAGAAGAAGGGAAAGGAAATGAACAGGGGTATGGTGCGATTTTTAAAGTAACTTTATCGTCTGGAAAAGAATTATTTGTTACTATGGGCGATTTGAAAGATCCGGCGCATACAAAGGAATCGATGGAAAAAGAACAGGAAAATTATTATGCGGGGGAAGGCGATAGTGCTAATACTCTAGAATTCATTTGTAACTTTAGTAACAAAAATAAAGATTACTATTCTGAGAATATGGATAATGAGAAAGGAACTGATAGAAATACAGGAAAGGCAAATTCAATAATGGAAGGGGCATCAATAACAGATATAGAATTGTTGTTAAATCATGAAATAGAGTGGGAAACATATTTTGAAGAGGATACGAAGGAAGGGTAGAAAATGAAAAAGCTGATGCTTATACTGCTTTTTATAGGATGTATAAATTTGGTCTGGCATTCAAATGAGAAAGATATAGAAGTAGAAGATAGTGTGCAAGATACAGAAAATATAGATATCGAGGCATTTTTGATGTATGACTGGACGTCAGATGATGTATTAGTGCAAGGACATTACATTGAACCGGAAGACAGTGGTAGGGGCTGGGAATTTGCTATTGCAGATATAGATTTTGATGGTATACAGGAAATGTTAATTTCTTTTCCGGCAAATCATTGTGGACAGAACTCTCTCTATATATATAAGCAAGACGGTGGAGAAGTAGTTTCTTATGCTGATACTATTGCTACTTTTGAGAAATATATAGTGAGTGATATAGATTATAGAGAAATATCGCCTTATCTGGATATTAATTTGTTGGCAGCATATAAAAATGCTAAGAATGAATATAAATATCTATCGCTTGATTATAGTAATTTTGGCGGTGATATACATGGGAGTATCGGAACTGTAAGTTTATTTGAAACAGTATTAGAAGAGTATGCTGTTCCTAAGAAATTACTTGAAATAAGCTATAGTTGTCCCGAAGAAATGAAAGAAATGTATTTTTTAGGAGAAAGAATATTCGAAAATGGTGAACTGAGAGATAGGCTTAATGAGTATATGGACGGCTATACTGAAGTGGAAATAGAATATAGAGTCGCAGAAAAGTCTTTTTCAAGAGATATAGTGAGCATGGATGAAGATATTAAAAAAAAGGAGCTTGCAGAATTATATGGTTCATTAAAAGATTTAATGATAGAAGAGCAAGGAGTTCAATAGGATACTAACGTTAGAATATTCAGATATTGTATATAGTAAAAAGTAATTGTTTTTTGAGTCATGGAGCAAAGTGAATTTAGTTTTAGGGACAACGGATTATTCCAAAGAGAGGATTGGTTGTTAACTTATGATTTTTAAAGAAGATGCTCTTTTTATTTGCAAACTTCCAGAAATAAAGGCTTAAAAAAATAGGTAGTAAATTTGACACTACCCATTGTGTTAAGGAAGGGTAGAAAATGAAAAAGCTGATGCTTATACTGTTTTTTATAGGATGTATAAATTTGGTCTGTCATTCAAATGAGAAAGATATTGAAGTAGAAGACTGTGGTAACAGTGTAATAGACTATAGTTCTTACCTAAAAAAGGTTTGGATTGTTGATCGAACAGAAGAGAAGAGAAAATATGGAGAAGCATTTGATTTTGTTATTACGGAAATAGCGAATAGTAAGATAACAGGATATCTGAAGATTGGCGGAGGAGTAGAAAACTGTTATTTTGATGGTTTATATAATGAAGATAATTTATATAATCCATTTCACGGAACAATTTATAACGACACTGCTGAATGTATATTCAAATATAAAAATGTGTTAGTGAATTTTGATTTTTTATTTGTTGAAAATGACAGAATAGAAGCGACTATGAAATGTGAGAGTCTTGGAATGAATGAAAGCTATTATTTCAGACCATACAATTTATTAGATGAACAATTGCATGATGATATATCATCTAAAGAGTTATTTTTAGAGTCATGGGGCAAGGTGAATTTAGTTGCAGGGACAACAGATAGCAGACATTCAATTCCATGGGTGGCAATTACAAATGAACAAAATGATATTCTTTATGAGTTTGATTGTTCCGGCGGAATTAGTGGTAGCATTATTTGGGATATTTTTGTAGATGATGTAAATAGTGATGGATTGCAGGATATATGGACGGTTACCTGTTTTGACAATGAACCTGATGGATGTCGATTTGTATGTGTTTTTTATCAGTTAGAAAACGGATTATTCCGAAAAGAGGAAAGAATTACGGTAGATGTACCCGGAAAATATTTTGGTGATTATTGCATTGTGGAATTTTGTCCAACATCCGGGTATTCAGGTAACAGTGAAGAAAGAATAACGGAACAGGACGTGGAGCAGATGATTGGGTGTACAGTTACAATAAAAGAGGATTGGTTGGTAACTTATGATTCGGAAAGAAGATTAGGGAATATAAGGCATGGAAAAACATCTCAAGGTAGTGATTCAATATTGGAATTCCGATATGAGAAGGTGGGGTATGGATGGGAAAGTGTAAGTTCTGAGGCAATGGGATATGAATTAATGGCTGACGACAATTTACGTGAAGCTATTGGAGAAGAGTATTACGAGAAAATTAATGGGGTAATTTATAATACTAGCTTTCAAGTACAGAGATTTTATACTCTTGAGGATGAAAATAAAATAATAATGCATTCTTTATTAACAGGTCAATATTTTATTTTAGAAAGAATGACATAACATGCTGGAAGTAGTGTACAAGTATGAATAGAAATATTTTATACGATAAAGTTGAAAGGTAAAATAGTGTAATAGCAGTTAAGTATGAAAGGTATAGACAATGGAACCAATAAATGGGCGTGAAGACGAAATATTTCAATTTCTACAGCCTTATATGCAGGAATGTATTAAAGCATCCTGCCAGTCAGTCCAGATAGAAATGGAGATTTGGGGCAATGAAATATGGGATGAATTAAAGAATGTAATCTGTAAAATTCTGGACAATGTTACTAAAATGCAGAAACAGCACAAAAAGAAAGATATAAAATATTTTGTATTTAGTTTTATGAGATACGGCATCTATCTGAATAAATTTGAATTACGCATAGATGCGTTGGATGAAAGTTTCTATCTGGATGAGCAGGAGTCAGCAGGATATTACAGCTTAGATTTTTTGCAGAATAAGTATTTAGAAGACTACAATTATCTTTGTAAAAAAACAAAAGAAAAGTTTATCCGGTTACAAAATTACGAATTGATTGACATAAAGAAATGGTATGCTGACTTTTATAATTCCATTATTTTTCAAATGATAAAGAGTCTGACAGAATTAATTATAGAAGTAATTTTGGAAAGTGGCGTAGGAATAACCGATGATTTTAAAATCATATACGGAGAATACATGGATAGAGAGATTGTTTTAGGGACAAAGGAGAAGTACGAGCGTGAAATATTTTCTGATTGAAATGGATGAAAAAAACAAAAATCCTTATAACATTAATAAAAACCAAGTAATAGATATTCGGAAACTGACAAGAGAAAATTTGAATAGCATGCCTTTGTGGAATATAGTAGAAATGGATTTTCCGATGGAAGGATTTTTCCCGGATGTGATATGCAGTCCTTTTATACTTTTATCTGAAATATGCATGAAAACAGTCATGATGTATCAGCCGGATGTTCCGTATAAGGGAATGAAATTGTGGGATAAAGAAAGTGGTGTTAATGCAAACTATTTTCTGCCCATTTTAGATGAGGTTGACTGTATGTCGGACAAAACAGAATTGAATTCAGTGGGGAATAGGATAGTTAAGCTGGTCTTGGATAAGGAAAAAATCGGGACAAAAGTAGTTTTTAAGATAAAGGGATATGATAGAAAAGGCATTGTAGGAAGAATGGACTTTGTGGAAAGCATTTTAAGGAGAGATGCAAGAGGGATTAAATTAGAAGAAATATTGATTGAGTAAGAACTATGTATTAAGTTCCAGCTGGATAATACACCGACTTATGTCGATTAGGTCAAAATATTGTCGATTATGCATAAGGCATTGTCTGAAAAAATACTATTTGTTATTATAAATAGTAGTAAATTGTTAAGAAGGTGTGATGCTGGTAATTTTTAGTATAAAAGACAGCCGTAGATATTAGAAGAGACAGATGTTGTAAGGCAGAGAGTGCAATATTATTATTTATAATATCTGTTATGTACAAAAGGAGGCTGTCAAAATGATATTAAAAGAAGAGGTTAGCAAATATTTGCATTATTGTAAATTCCAAAAAGAGCTTGATGATAAGACAATAAAGGCATATCGGGTAGATTTAGAACAATTTGTTTTATTTATTGAAGAGCGTGGGAGCGATACAACTAAGGAAAATTTAAATTTATATTTGTTTCATATCCATAGCAAATATAAGCAGAAAACCGTAAAAAGGAAAATTGCCAGTGTAAAAGCATTGTTTCATTACTTGGAGGAAGAAGAACTAATAGAGTTAAACCCTTTTCACAAAGTAAAGACAAAATTCAAAGAAGAAATAGTATTACCCAAAATTGTACCGCGAGATATTATAGAGCAGCTATTGGATTATCTATATAAGAAAAGGCTTTCAGAGGAATATTCCGAATGGCAAAGAAAGCTTATCTTAAGGGACATTGCGGTTATAGAAATGCTTTTCGCTACGGGATTGCGTATTTCGGAATTATGCCATTTGCAGAGCAAATTGTTTGACTCAAAAAATGGGGTATTGTGTATACGAGGAAAAGGTGGAAAAGAGAGATATCTTCAAATTGGTAATGAGGATGTGTTGATTATATTAAATGTTTATAAGCAACATTTTGAAGATGATATAAAAAGACATGGCTTCTTTTTTGTTAATAGATATGGACAGCAAATGTCGGAGCAGTCGGCGAGACGTATGATACATAAATATGCAATAGAAATACAGGCAGAGATAAATATTACACCGCATATGTTCCGGCATTCTTTTGCAACGTTTTTGATGGAGGAGGATGTGAATATCAGGTATATTCAAAAGATGCTGGGACATGCTTCGATTAATACGACACAGATTTATACATATGTGGCGACGGAGAAGGAACGGGAAATTTTGAGGACGAGACATCCGCGGAATAGGATGAGGAGTTACTGTACAGACCCTAGCTTGCATTAAATAAACCGATGGTATAGACTTGAACTAATCAAGTAAAACCATCGGTTTTCTTTATCCAAATATCTTGGACACTCTGTCAAACAGATTTGCCTCATCTTTTTTACGCATCATT
>JAFSBX010000066.1 GCA_017437065.1 Lachnospiraceae bacterium | reverse complement strand
TCCGTGATGACTTATATATGGAAGTTTCTGCTCATGCAGACAGACTTGCCATGAAGATTAGAAAGGCATTTGAGGAGAAGAATATTCCATTTGCGTATGAATCAGTAACCAATCAGCAGTTCCCAATTCTTACATATGAAATGGCAATGACATTAGCAAAGAAATATTCCTTTAGTATGAATGAAGCCGAACTAAAAAAAGGTCCTGCAAAGGTACGTTTCTGTACAAGTTGGGCTACGAAGGAAGAGAATGTGGATGAGCTGATTGCAGATATTCAGAAACTGTCATAATTGAGGAAGAGCATGAATATAAAAAGTATTTGGAAGCGAATTGTTTCGGATATCAAAAACTATTATATAGCAATCCTTCTTTTTGGTGTTCTGAATATTATAGTAAGAGCAGTTTTTCATGCATTTTGTCCCTTTTTAATCATAACAGGTTTTCCGTGTGCGGGGTGTGGAATGACAAGAGCAGTGATTTGTCTTTTGACAGGGCAGTTCACAAGAGGAATGAATCTAAATCCGGCAGCGCCATTTTGGATTGCATGGATTGCGTTTTTTCTTTTTGAGCGTTATGTACGAGGGGAGAATAGCAAGTGGAATAATATATTACTGGGAATCGTAGTTGTTATAACTTTGGCAGTTTATGTTTACAGAATGTTGACACAATTTCCAGGGAATCCACCAATGACATATTATAGGAACAATGTTTTGACAAAATATAGCACAATTTTGAGGGATTTGTTGCAATATATTGAATAGTTGTGATAATATAGACATATGGTGATTATTTATAGTTATTCAGGATAGGGTGAAGCACTTGCTGCTGAGCCCGTAAAAACATGATTCAAGTGTGCAAAAATCCTATTGCGAAGCAATTTAAGATGGATTTTTGCATCGTAATTATGAAGGTACTGAATAATTACGATTAATTTATGAGGGAGGATATTAACCATGGACAACAACAATATGTACAATCAAGAACCACAGAACATGCAGACACAGCAACCTTATCAGCAGGTGTATCAGAATGAGAATTTGGAAGAGCCGGTAACCTTTGGGGACTGGATGCTTTCTTTATTGCTTATGATGATTCCTTGTGTAAATATCGTTATGATGTTTGTGTACGCATTTGGAAATGGTAAGAAGAGTAAGTCAAATTTCTTCAAGGCCTATCTTGTATGGATGTTAATTTCTATTGTATTAAGCGTTATTATTATTGCTATATTTGGTGCATCAATGGCTGCTATGATGGCTACAATGGGGTATTAATTAGATACTCATTATAGGAACAGATAATATAGAAAGGAGCTGTGAAAAAATGAGAAATCATTTTTTCACGCTCCTTTTTTCGTCATTCTATTCTGTAGAGCCTAAAAAAAGTGTATAAGTCCCCTTTCCCCATAAATCAGCATATCTTTTTATGAAGCTGCTTTCTGGAGATGTATTCTTTTATTATGATATTTATATAAATTATGACCAATAGAAACCAGAAAAAGTTCCATTTTCACAGAACGGATCCCTCTTCTCACGATTCTTTTATACCAACGGTCATTTTTTATAATTCCAAAGGTTCCTTCTGCCTGAATGGATCTGTTCATTCTCAGAAGTGCCCCCTGTATACTTTCCAGATTTCTAATAACTTCTTCATGCATAGAAGTTAGTTCGTGATTGATTCTGACGGTTCTGTTTTTATCAGTCTTTTTGCATTTGTCAGCATAGGGACATCCGCTACAATCCTCACAGACATATACTTCTTCCTGTCTTCCGTATTGATTCCCTTTAACCGCTTTTCGATATAAAAATTGAAATGCTTTTCCGTTTGGACATCTCATGGTGCCATTTTCATCTACTTTAAAATTTACTGCCCGAAAAGGATTTTCCTTGTACTTTTTATCTTCCGTTTCTTTTTTAAACATTGGAAACTTCATATATTTTTCCATTCCATGCTGCTCACAGTAAATATAATTATTGTAAGAACCATATCCTGCATCGGCAACGGGATATTTCGGATAGAAGCCATAGGTCTTGTAAAACTGTTCCATCAGTGGAATAAAGCAGTCCATATCGGAACGATACTGGTTCACATCTACCACAGCTATGTATTCATCTGCAACTCCAACCTGTACATTGTAAGCCGGAAGCAGCTGGTCATTTCCCATATAGTCTGTTTTTATCCTCATAAAGGTAGCTGAGTGGTCTGTCTTGGAATAGCTGTTACGGTCAGGACCACAGATTTCAACTTTTTCTACGTATTCTGACAGCTTTTTTCTATATTCCAAAAGAGTCTCATACTGTCTTTGCTGTATTGTTTTTCGATGACCTTTTCCATATACAAACGTATTGATATCTAATTTCCAGATTCCTGCATACTTTTCCGCAATGATGCTTAGCTGGTCAGGGACATACTCTGTATTCGTTTCTATATGTAATCCAGACCACGCAAGTTTTTCGTTCATTTCCTGGAAAAGGGAAGTTATCTTTTCATACAGGCGATACCTTGATTTTTCAGTAGCTTTCTTCCATACCCAGCTGTATTTGTTCGCATTGGCTTCAAATTTAGAACCATCTATATAAAGATGATTCAGGTCTACACCTTCCTGTTCAAAAATCTTCTTATTGATGTCATTGAAAACAGATTCGATGGAATCTCCAAGTACTTCATTGATAAAATACCCGAATGTTCTATAGGTTGGTTTTTCATTATCCATCAGATACATAAATCTGATATTCACTTTACAGTTATCTTCCAGCTCTCTTAGTGATATGTATCCCTTGGTCATAAATCCAAAGAGTACCGTTTTTAACATGTTGATAGGATTATATCTGATTCGACCGGTCTTATGTACCGGTATTTTTTTCAGATACTTAGCTAAGTCAATTCCCTCCATGAATTCATCAAATGTCAAAACCGGATCACAAATATCAAGAAAATCTGAAATAAACATTGGCAAAACACCCTGTTTTGGTCTAAAATAGATTTTGATTGAATTTTTCATGTGGTAATTTTACCACAAAAGAGGATTAGTGGTCTTTTATGAGAACATTAATTCTCTTTTTTATTTCAAAATGTGGAGTAAAAGCACTCAGCGCGAAAGCAGTGGCTTCGGGCGTGGCGTGCTAATAATCGGACAGTAACTATATCTGTTCAAGATACCAGCCTTAGATAATCGAAAAAGGTGCCTCAATAACGATAAAAATAAGATACTGAAACACTGCTGAGCAAACGCTGTTTTGCGCTTTTAGCTCGAGTGAAATCCACTGCTTATGGAGACTAGGCACGAAGCCATTGCTGAGTGGCTTAGTCGCAGTTAGCAGTTAGTTCATGAAGAGCGTTGCAAAAGTTTGCGAAGTAATGTTTCAGTATCTTATATATGATGTAAAAAGGCACCTTTCTAAAAAAGAGATAGGTATCTTGAACATCCAAGATATCTATCTCGATTATTAGCTAGGGACTGCTTTTGCGCTGAGTGCTTTTTTCACAGCCCCTTT
>JAFSBX010000065.1 GCA_017437065.1 Lachnospiraceae bacterium | reverse complement strand
CAACGGCTTACCCTCTAAATCGTTGGATTGCTCCCGTCACGATTTGTCAGGTCAGAGACGGGAGTAATTTTTTATTTCATCAAAAAACTACTGCTTCTTACCCATTATCAAGGCGATAATCTCGACAATGAGTGAGGCGAATGCAATAATGCACAATAAACCTTCCCATGTAACTATGACTACCACCCCCTCACAGGGCAAGCCGTCTTGATACCGTTATGCGCTGCGCAAAACAGCGTGGCTTTCTCTCAAGGAATATTTTACCACAGGAACACACGGGCAGATATTTAGACTCGGTTACAGCTTTGTCGAATAAAGTCGAAAAGCACCCTCCGAAGAGAGTGCCTGGAGAATATTTATTTTACCATGCTGTTTTTCCGGTGGCGATGAGGCTGTCCATATCCATAAACGCATTTTCAATTGCCTCCACATGATACAGCTCGTACATACCATAAACAAAGTCTGTCAGCCCTTTTTCATCCAGAAGGTTTAATACCTCCGATGCCGTCATACCCTTATGGATGGCGTAGCTTTCCAGCAGGTAAGTAAAAAACCGAAACTCCTTACTCATACCTCATCCCCCCTGATATACAGAGAATTGCGCGGGTCCCCCGTTGCCTCCTCATTCTCCCACATATCATAAATTACAAGCGGACTGAAATGCCACAGCTTTAAATCATCATCTGCCAGCATAGCATGCGTTTCCGATGCCAGAAACAGCCTTAGTGCATCCATTTCCGATATTTCACGGTTCTGGGCAATCAACCTCGCCAGTTCCGCATCAAACGTCTGAAGAATCGACGGTGCCGTCCGTTTCGTCATATACCTTCGCCTCCAAATACCGCAGCACCGAAAGCCCTTTCTGCGTAAGAAACGCATACTGGTCTGACAGTTTTTGCGGTTTTAATAAAATTAAAGCCGTTTCTTCGTTAATATTGCCCATCATATAATCATTAATGACCGGCATGGTATTATCGTTAGCCACAGGGCCAATGACAATATCATATTTTTTACCCGTATATACACCCTTACGATTAGCTGTCACAAAATTCAGCCAATCCGCATCCGGTGATTCAAATCGTAATACAGCCAGGCCTGAAAGCTTTTCTTCATCCAGTTCATATATAGAAACCGTTGGTACTCCACTCCTGCGACGAAGCGCCTGGTTTTTCGACCATTTATCGGCCTGACTTTCACTGGAAGTTGTATAAAAGCCAGCACCAAAATCAAGCATTCTACGAGAAATAATTATTTTAGGTTCTTTAACCTCCACATTGCTGCCATGATATAAACGCATGTATATCGCTCCTTATGTTAGATTATTTCTACTAGAAATATTTGACATTAAAAAGGAGAATCCTGCAAAGGTTATAAACAATTCCCCGCAGTTCCCACTGATTTGCATATTGGGGATTACGTGGAGAATCGGATGGAATATTTTCAAAACTACTTCATGCATTGTTCCCACAGCAAGGCAATATCTTCAGCCAGGCAGCGACGTATAATGTGCTTGGTTTCATTCATTGGAAAAGGCACTTCTGATTCCACATACCAATCTGCTGCTATCACCTTTGCAACCTCAAGCCGATTCTCTTTGCCCGCAGGCACCACCACATAGTCTCCTTTGCGAATGCTCTCATCATCGGCAATGTAATAATAGCTTTTCTGCCCTTCTCCAAAAATCACACGACAATACAAATACTCCTGCTCTTCATCGTATTCTTCCAGATATACTCTACGAAATCCCCACAAGTCATCAATGTTTAGATTTTCACGCAGGATATCCGATATATCCTTTCCGTTTACCGGAAACTCCGCATACATTGAACCGTTAAAATAAAAATTCTCTTTTGCATCATTTGTCAGTTTTAATTCCCAAGTACCTACATCCGTAACAAAACATATCACACGCATGGTACTAAAATACCGCTGAAACGCATCACAAATAATTTCTGCTTTTTCTTTTTCGATTTTAAACTGAGCCTTGCGGTTGCGCACATACGGAAATCCATATCCATAATCATAACCGCTAAACCATACACGTCCATCCCTGCAAACCGTCAAATGCTGTTCTATTTCATCTTCCGGCTCCGGCATTGGGCCATAACAAAGCCCACCAGAAATAAGCCGCAGTTTCTGCAAGGTGCCTTTAAACTCTGACGAACATCCCCCCACCTCTGATGTTACAGAAGAAAGCTCTGATAAACGAGTAAATGCAATAATAAACCATTCCCTGTTTTCAGCAGAAAGTAAATCACTGATATAATCCCAGTGGGTAATTGCTCGCCATTTTGAAAAAATCGCATTACCAAGAACCATTACATCATCCACACGATGAATAATCTGTTTCAGGTGGTCGTTCTCATAAAGCGCATCTACTTCCGGAAATGCCCGTTTAAATGATTCCCCCGCATCCATTTTAAAGTTTAAGGCAAAACATTTATCACCAAAACCATCTTCCACTTCAAACTGTTTGGTAGTATCGCTCTGATATAATTTCAGATAGTCCTCTGCAAAATGATAAATCGCATTATAATCCGGCATAACAGGCACCTCCATGCATTTTATTTTTCTGCTACCATCATCAGACCGGTGTCTTTTATTTCATATGTGACAGACTTCTTCTTTCCTGAAACAGGTGCATACTTTTTAAAATTTTCTGCTTGTTCCAGAACTTCTTTGTAAACATCATCGATGGTCACTGGTGGATAGCCAAATTCATCAAGCAAAAGTATTAAATCTACTTGTAAATTCGCTTTAATATCTTCACGAGTAGACCAATCCGTATAACGAGATTTGTCATCCACAATCAATTTGATACGTTTTGATAATGCTATCATTTTATCTTCCGGATATTCAAACTCATATTTTTTTGCTACTGCTTTCAGAATATCGTAAAAAGCTTTTTCTTCGTAATCAATGCCGATTTTTTTGAAGGATTCCCGTTCCTGTTTCAGTTCTTCTAAAAGATTAGCAAGCTGTTCCGCTACATCATCCAGAACTTCATTTGCAAAAGCCTCGTCGCGGCGTCGATTATTATATTCATCCACAACACGCTTCATTCTTTCACTAAATTCCAGCCCCATAATTTTGTTAACTTTACGGAACTCCTCAATTGCCTGAGATAACAGCCTCTGCAGAATTTTAATTTTTGTATTCGGCAGCTGTATGGAATTAATTTTATCCAGATATTCATCACTAAAAATATCAACAGAAATATGTTTTCCTGTTTCAAATAATTCTTCAATGCCATCTGAAAGAATGGCACCTTCCAGCATTTCTCGTACACGAGCGTTCATTTGTGAAATATCCGGAGCCTCGCCTTTTGTAAGCTTAAACAGTATAGAACGCACAGCACTATAGAAATAGATATAATCCTTATCTTCCTGTGTCAGTTTTTCGCTGGAAGTGCAAAGGTTAAATGCCTGTTTCATACGTTTTACCGCAGCCATAAAACGGGTTTCTAGTTCCTCTGTCAGCTGTACATATTCAACTGCTCGATTTAAACACGCAAGCTGTTCTGTAGGTGTACCATAAAAATAATCATGGTCGTTGAAGTTATGGAACATCTGCCCCAATACTTCCAGCTGGTCTTTTACAATCACAACACTTTGTTCAACACCTTCGAACTCATCACTTTCGTAGTTCGTGTACTTTTTCAGTGCAAGATTCATATTTTTTTTAATACCGATATAATCAACAATCAGTCCTTTATCTTTTCCCGGACATACACGATTAACACGAG
Source organism: Lachnospiraceae bacterium (assembly GCA_017437065.1). Classification (GTDB taxonomy): domain Bacteria; phylum Bacillota; class Clostridia; order Lachnospirales; family Lachnospiraceae; genus RGIG3002. The sequence continues at coordinate 21,618 of JAFSBX010000065.1, read as the reverse complement.
AAATGGTCTGAATCAGCGTATGCTGCTGAATCGGCTTGTCTATATAAATTGTATCCAGTTCCGGAACATCAAAGCCGGTCAGCCACATATCCACAACAATAGCGATTTTAAAGTTTGATTTCGGATTTTTAAACTGTCTGTCCAGTTCTTTTCTGTCATCTTTTGTACCTAGCATATCAAATAATTCTTCATCATCATCTTTGTTGCGTGTCATAACAAGTTTAAGTTTTTCAACCGGTTTTAACTCTTTTTTGTCTTTCTCGGTCAGTTCTATGCCTTCGTCAGAGACTTTTTTCTCTGCCCATTCTGGCCGAAGTTCAATGATAATTTTATACAGATTATACGCAATGGTACGATTCATGCAAACAAACATAGCTTTGCCTGCAACTGTAGCCCCTTCCTGCACCCGTGTTTCATAATGACGAATAAAATCCTCCGCCACAGCACGAAGCCGGTCAGGGTCGCCAATAATAACTTCCATATTAGCAACGGCTTTCTGGCTTTCTTCAATCTGATGTTCATTGGCTCCAAGCCGTTCGCATTCCTCGTAGTATTTTTCAATCAGTTTTACTTTTTCCTGATCTAATACTACACGTGCCGCACGACCATCATAAACCAGATTTACCGTAATGCCATCACGTACCGATTCGGTCATGGTATATGCATCTACTACAGGACCAAACACATCAATAGTACCATCAATTGGTGTACCGGTAAACCCTACATACGTAGCGTTTGGAAGAGAATCATGCAAATATTTGGCAAAACCATATTTGCGCTCTACACCTTTTTCCGTAATACGTACTTTTTGTTCCAGATTAATCTGGCTACGGTGCGCCTCGTCTGAAATACAGATTACATTGCTTCTATCGGTTAAAAGCTGAATATCCTCTGTAAATTTCTGAATGGTTGTCAAATAAACACCGCCACTTTCTCTCCCTTGTAGTGCTTCACGCAGTTTTTCTCTAGATTCAATACTGATAATGGTTTCATCACCGATATATTTTTTTGAAACAGTAAACTGTTTGGAAATCTGGTCATCCAGGTCTGTTCTATCTGTAATAATCAGAATGGTTGGAGAATGAAAATACGGGCTTTTCATCAGCATACGGGTTAAAAACAGCATCGTAAAACTTTTGCCGCAACCGGTAGCACCAAAATAAGTGCCGCCCTTTCCGTCGCCATTCGGTTTCATGTGAACTTTAATATTCTCATACAATTTCTTTGCTGCAAAAAACTGAGGATACCGACACACAATTTTAATATCTTTGTCCGAGCTATCAGGAAAATATACAAAATCTTTCATTACAGAAAGCAGTCGCTCTTTTTGGAAAAGACCTCTTACCATGGTAATAAGCGAATTGATCCCATCCACATCTTTATCATCCGCATTAATTTTACGCCATGCATAAAAGAAATTATATGGGCTAAAGAAAGAACCATATTTATTATTTACACCATCACTGATAACAATAAAAGCATTATATTTAAACAGCTCTGGAATATCTCTGCGATACCGCACTGTTAACTGCTTGTACGCATCCATGATAGTGGTATTTTCTTTTACAGCACTCTTAAATTCCAGCACTACTACTGGAAGCCCGTTTATGAACACAATCCCATCTGGAATCCGAACCTGCTTATTCATGCCTTCAATTTCAAACTGGTTTACGATTTTGAAAATATTATTATCCGGATTATCAAAATCAACCAGTTCAATATAAATATCCTTCTGGCTTCTGTCCTCACGGTTCAAAATAAAACCATCACAAAACAACTTATAAAAAGCTCTGTTCGCCTCGTACAATGTTCCGGAAATATTCCGCAGCATAAGCAGAATCCCATCCACCTCATTCGGTGTAATACCATCCTTTGCATAACGATTATAAAGATACTGCCTCAAATCATCCGTTAATAATATTTCCGTTCTCTCGCGATGTATCTGCCAGCCGCTTAAATGCGTATATCCTTCTTCTTTGAATAAGTCCATGATAGACAATTCCAACGCATGTTCATTAAAATTTGTCATTGTGTTCACCTCTCATCTACGGATAATCTTATTTACAAATATCTTTTACCCTTACTATCTTCTTTATAAATTTCCTATCCTCTACTAATATCTTTTTATATTTTTTCCCTTCAGTATCCTCAACAAAAGCTTTAATCATTGTATTTTCAGACGTATTTGTACCCTTGATAGCCTTTCGAAAATCATCAACATCATAATATTGTGAAGTCGTTCCACCCGGTGTCAAAACAACCTGACTATCAAATAAAGTATGTGAATTGATATAAACATTGTTACCGCTCAAAAGAAACCCTATGTTTTTTATTTTAACATTTCGGTTTCCCACATTAGTCACTGTAATATGCAAACCTATTCTATTTATAGATATATATGTCCCTGTGTTTACTAACAGTTTTTTCTTATACGGAAGTTTGGCAGTACGAATTGATACTCCTAATGCAATTATACTTACAAGCAATGTTAAAGCTGATAATAAAAGTGAAGCAAATCCTTGATTTTCATTGCACCATAATATAAACTCTGTCAAAGTTATTCCTCCTAAACAATTTTGCACGTTTAGAAAATTTTAGATATCTTCTATCTTTCTTGTTCAAAACTCTTTGCTAATTGCTCACAAGCAAAGGCATTAAAATATTCTCCTTGCATTTCTAAATCATTTTGAATTTGTCCAACTGATTCAAAATGATTCATGAAATTAATCAAAGCATTAAACAAAATTAAATCATCTGCATATATTCCAGAATATGATTTATACCAAGCCGGCTGCCATTCACAAATAATCCGATAGAGTTTTTTATATAACTGTAATTGCTTTTCATTTATCCGAAACCAATTAACATTCAAAATCTTTTTATTTATACCATCATCAATAGATTGATAGCTTAAAGAATCACACAGGCCTTTCATCAACTTTGATAAAATACCTGCCATCATGTCAGCCATACGCAACCCTGCATATTCTTTAGAATCAGCTTCATCAGAATTATTTAACCCCATCGCAAGAGCAGTTTTTAGAGTTTTGCTTTTCTCCCCTTCTTCACCCTCTTTGTCGATAAGCAAAGTATAATCCTGTATATCTTTTTCATTCAAATATTTTTTAAACCCATCAAAAGACATCCGATATGACCAGGCAATTTCTACACTATCTGAAATTCGACTCAACACAAATAAAATTTGTTGAAATGCCTCTGTCTCTTTTTGTTTTAAATCCGGTTTACTTTTATTATATTCAATTCTGTCACGAAAAAACTTCTTCAATTCCTCTAAAAAATTATCCGGTGATTCATAGAGACATTTTATAATTTCCTGTGGGCGATACAGGACAAGTGCTTTCGTAATAGAATACTTTATCGAGTTAGCATCAATAAGAAAGGTATTTTTGTATCCTTGGAAAAGTTGTAAAACAAGATATTCTATCTTGCTGGCAACAGAAAAATAAATATGAATATCTTCATCAAAAAGAGACAGAAAATCATCAACAAACTGTGTATTTTGCCTGTTAAGAGAAGCAAATCCATACTTAAATTCGTTCTGCTTCAACACTTTACTTTTTATTTCACCATTACGGTCTTTTCTATCTGCATATTTAGCTTCAAAAGCAGCGTGTTTTTGCAAAATATCTTCGTTTTCAGATGGCCATCCTATAATCATAGTCACAAAATTATCATAATAATTATCAGCACTTACCGTACTATAATTAATTATTCGACTATGTTCTGTCTCATCATAATAGAAGTTGTATTTTGACATTTTATATCGCCTCTTTGATAAATGACTATTTTAATAACCTATCCCGTTTAAAATATTATCAATTTCTTCAAATTCAGATGGAGTACTTGGATTCCAATCAGAAGCATTACAATGTCTACAATACATAGCGCTTTTATCTCTCATGCGATGACAATATGGGCACTGCACAGAATCATCTTCATAATCTGTTTTTCTTGTTCTATGCGTACAGGAAGAACAATAAATTGTTTCCCCTTCATCCCATAAAGTTTCCGGATCTTCATTTCCACAATTTGCACATCTCATATTTATTTTCTCCTAACTTTCATCGCAAAAAATTATACTCTTATTACTTTCCAGATTGTATGGTGCTCCTGAACAGCTAATCCACTATCCAACATTCGCTTTAAGTATACCAATCTTCTATGTCCTTCTAATAAATGATACGGTCTAAGATATTCATATTCTCCATCAGCATTGCTATTTTCTGTATCCAAAACAATTATTGGACGAGGCCAGGTGCCATTAGCAAGCATATAATCACTTAGCATCGTGACTAAGGTTTTTTCACAAATTTCAGCATATCCTATACCAGCATCATAATAATTAGGCAAATCATAAATATCCCACACCATTTCAGACGTTATCATTACTTCTGAAAATCTAAGTCTATCATAACCAATTTCCCATCTATCTTCGGAGGAAAATATCGAAAAATTTTCATAGACCCATTGTTCTAGTACATCATCAGGAAAATGCGGAAGAAATGGCCTAGCTTTTTCTATAAATTCTTCAATCGCAAACCGTTTATCTTGTCGCGTAGGATCAATTGGAGATATTTCTAAAAATTTTTCTTTATCCATTTCTTCTCACCTTTTTTCTAGGCTAAATGATAATTTACTGGCTCAAGCCCAAACATACTTTGGTTCTGTTTTTGCAGGCAAAGATACCGAAAACTCCTTGCCAGACAGCTGGAAGTTCGCCAAAGTCGGAGATTACTGCGTTGATAACATAGGCAATCTCTCAAAAAACGATGACTTTGACACCATTCTATATCTGGATACGGGTAGCATCACGGATAACTATATCGTTGAATTACAAGAATTGAACTTGTCAACTGATGAAATTCCAAGCCGAGCAAAACGAAAGGCGACGCACGGCGACATTGTTTATTCAACGGTTCGTCCCAATCTGCGACATTATGGGTTGCTGCAAAACCCGCCCGCTAATCTAATTGTTTCGACAGGTTTTGCAGTTCTTCACAACAAAGGATTAGAAGTGTCAAATGACTTCTTGTTTATGTGCCTTACTACAGATTCCGTGTTAGAGTATCTGCAGGCAATAGCCGAAAATAGCGTATCAACCTATCCTTCGCTTAATGTCTCAGACTTACTTAACGTGAAGATTATCGTGCCAGACGATAAAACTCTTACCAATATCAATCGCTTTTTGACCTCAATCTTCTCGTCCATTTCCGAGAATAACAGGCAGATTAAGATGCTTACGAACAGTATGGGTACGCTGTTACCTAAACTGCTGTCAAGCCGCTAAATTATCATTTATCTGCTTCTTTAAGGCGATTCTATCCGTTACAGTTCTGTATGCCTGGACGATTTTTCTCTGTTCCTCGATAGAAGGGACTGGCAACTTCATCTTTGCAAATTCTTCCCAAGGCATACTACCACGGACTCCGCCAACTGCAATAAAAGCAGCTTCTCTGTCGAACTCAGGGCGCTTAAACCACATATCCAAGTATTCAGGGAGAATAACATTTTCGTCTTTCACTCTAAAAATCGGATAAGCAGGCGACATAATTGCGACATCATATTCTTCTAATCGTGCCACCGGAATCTTGGAGTCTCGGCTCACCTGCATCAAACTGACTGCAAAATCATTTTTTCTAATGACTTTATACTTTGATAAATCTGTTCCATTAGTATTTGCAACAGACTTAATAAAGCACTTATCAATGCTGACACCAATCAGTTCAGAAACACTTTCATCAGTATTACGCTCATCAATTTTGTCAACGAGTTCTTCTATGGTCTTGTACATTTTTTCACCTCAACCTATGTATTTTCTATGAGCGATCTTTACGTTGCTCTGCTTGACCATTGCATACTGCAAGGTCGTATCTATGCGTTTATGCCCCAATAGCTGTTGTAATTGTTCAATAGGCATTCCTTTATCTATCGCCATCGTGGCTAGCGTTCTTCTGAACTTGTGTGGATGTACTTTCGCTAAACCTAATTGCTCACCCATTGTCCGCAACCTAACCTCAATGCCACCAATACTCAGCCGATTGTGCGGAGCATTGAACGACACAAATAACGCAGGGTTATCATCGTTTCTACTTTGCAAATAATTTTGCAAATGAATCTTTGTTCTGGCATCGAAATATACAATACGTTCTTTATTGCCTTTACCGAACACCACACACTCTCGCTCGTTGAAATTAATGTCTTCTCGATTGAGTAGCACCATTTCACCCACACGCATACCAGTGGAGGCTAGCATATCAATCATAGCCAAATCTCGAAGTTTTGTGCAGCTATCACGCATTAATTCCAGTGCTTCATCGGTGTATGTTTCTTTTACACAAGTACCTGTTTTTATTTTGTGTATTCTTCGCACAGGACTTTTTAAAATATAGTCCTCATCTTCCAACCATGAAAAAAAACTCGACAAAATCCTGCGGATATTATCAATGGTAACTTTACTGGAATTTTTTCGTGCCTGATAGCCGGTCAGATAGGTACGAATATCATCGGTTTCAATACACTTCACATCTTTTTGTAGCTCGTCCAACATGGCTGTAATTGTTGATTCATAATATTTCAAAGACTTTTCAGAACAGCCTTCGATTCGTTTTGCGGCAAGGAATAAACCCACAAAATTCTGTTCCAAGTTATTAGTTTCCTTATTTGTTTTCGTTACCTCATAACCGAAAAACACGTACGTCATAACTTCCTGTAGTTTTTCAATCTGTGCATTATTCAAATGCGGCAACATTCCTTGCATAACATCTGTAATCAAACTCTGTTTCATTGTCGTATCTCCTTTACTTTGATGAGAACGACAGACAACGGCTGTTCTTTTTTATAAACTCCTGCCGTTGGTAGGAGCGTCTTACTATTTTTCTTTATTTCTATTTTTCCTGTTTTTAGCAGTTCTTATCTCATCCTCAGCTTCGGATAATCTTAAATCAAAATGCTTCTGCAAAAGACTGATTATTTCAGCATCTTTCAAATTTGAATCTACCAATAAGTTCATCATTTTCAGCATACATAAATCAAAACCTTGGTAGAAACTATCGTCCAGATTTTCTACATATTGATTATCAAATTGGTTTGCAAAGTTTTTTGTAGCTGATTTTATAGTGCCAAGCACTTTCTCTTTATCCATACATCTCCTCCCTCGTAAATGATAATTTAGCGGCTCGAAATCTGAGTTAGAAGTAATGATTTCAAGGACTCTAAATGTTGCATCTCGTATTGATTAGCTCTGATTGCAGAAAAAAGCGGTTCTACTTTTCCGTGAAACTCATTCATTACTGTTTCATCCGGTAAAAGAATTGGGATTTGCACAAATAGTGTTTTGTTGACGTTAAGCGTTGTGCTACCGCCTGCACCAAGTTGTTTAAGATACTCAGTAAGTGTAGTCATCTTAATGTAAACATAGAAAGGACTAATATTCTTCTTGCATACGATAGAGTTAATCTGTTGATTGGTTTGGCTCGGCTCAGCGGTAAGACATACTAAACCAACCGAAGCGATACAACTAACGCAGATACTATTTTCAGGTAAAGTTTTGTTGGCTTGTGTTGCAACTCCTTTATCCGATAAGAAGCGTTCAGTTGAAGTAGTATATACGCTGCCGTGCATATCAGGAATTGTGATGAACGGAACATTTCCACCGTAGTTGTCTGCATCCGCAGTTGGTGGGGTTTTCCCACACACTACTTCTTTTGCAATGTCATCAATTGTAACTTCTTGCCAAGACTCAAGTTGAGCTAAGTCAAAAGGTTCAAAATCAACGAAGTAGGACTTATAAATAGTGAGTGCTGTTGCTTCTAAATTATCATTTATCTGCTTCTTCAAAGCAATTCTATCTGTAATGGCCTTATATACCTTTACAATTTTTTTCTGTTCATCGATAGGTGGTATAGGTAATTCAACCATGCACAACTCATTCCAGTCAAAGATTTCGCGAACACTTCCGTGTGACTTATATCGTGCGTATCTGTCAAACTCCGGTCTGCTGAACCAAAGCATCAGATATTCAGGGTCAAGTTCGTTCTTATTCACGACCTCGAAAACGGAATAGGAGCTTGAAATAATGCAATCCCCACCCTCAAGATAGGCGATAGATATTTTCTCGCCGTTTCTTGACGTTACGGGACCATATGCAAACTGTCCAGTTCGAACTACTTTATAGCTGGACAGGTCTGTTCCAACGATATTAGCAATAGAAAGGATAAATTTCTTCTCAATACTTACACCTAACAAATTGGTAATTGCTAAATCTTTGTTTCTCATGTCTACAAGTTGGATGTATTTTCCTAAAGTATCATAATTTGATTTCATAGCCCAGCTCCTTAAACACATTCAGTAAATCAGCTTTGGACTTTTCCTCTGCAATCAGCAATTCTTTTAATTCTGTCTGTAATGCTTTCATCTTTGTGTCAAAGTCAATATTTTCATCACGATTCACAAATTCAATATATCGGCTTGGCACAAGGGTGAAGCCTTTTTCTTTCACTTCGTCGAAAGAGGCAGAGTAACAAAGCTCAGGAACATTTTCGTACGTTTCTTCAAAACCTTCCTGCTGCCAGTTGTGATAAACAGTGGAAACTTTTGCTCTGTCTTCTTCGGTGAGTTCAATATATTTTTTCTCATACGGACTGCCCATCTGTCGTAAATCCATAAAGAGAATTTCTTTTTCTCTGTCACGGTAGCGTTTTAACTGTCCGTTACGTTCTACCGTGCGTGCTTTTTTATTCTTGTTCAGCACCCATAATGTAACGCTGATATCTGTAGTATAAAACAGGTTTCTTGGCAGAATGATAATTGCCTCAACGAGATTATTTTCAATCAGCTGCTGTCTTATTTTCAGCTCTGTACCATCGTCTGATAATGCCCCATTGGCAAGTAAGAACCCGGCTACCCCATTCTGAGATAATTTCGATACAATATTTAAAATCCATCCGTAGTTTGCATTACTGGTAGGCGGTACTTCATAACCATTCCAGCGCGGGTCGTCAACTAATTCATTAGCTGCTCTCCACTCTTTCTGATTGAATGGAGGGTTCGCCATAATATAATCGGCTTTCAAGTCTTTATGCTGGTCGTTAGTAAATGTATTGGCCGCCATTTCACCAAGGTTTGCTGCAATACCACGAATCGCTAAATTCATTTTTGCCAGTTTAAATGTTGTATTTGTATATTCCTGCCCATAAATAGACACATTCTTTTTATTACCGCTATGTGCTTCTACGAATTTCATAGACTGCACAAACATACCACCCGAACCACAGCAAGGGTCATACAAAATCCCATCGTAAGGTTCTAGCATTTCAGCAATCAGGTTAACAATACATTTTGGTGTATAGAATTCGCCTTTTCCTTTCCCCTCTGCCAGCGCAAATTTACTCAGGAAATATTCATACACACGGCCAATGATATCATTTTCTTCATCATCTGTGTTGATTTTATTGATTTCATCCAGCAGGGAAGCCAGTTTTGCAGTATCAATATGCAGTCTGGAATAATAGTTGTCGGGTAAAGCACCTTTTAATACTGGATTATTTTTTTCAATGGTAAATAATGCTGTGTCGATTTTTAATGCAATATCATCCTGCTTTGCATTTTCAATAATATAGGACCAGCGGCTTTCTGCCGGTAAATAAAATACATTATCTTTTGTGTAAAATGCGGTTGTATCCGCAAATTTTTCCCCGTAACTCTCTATAATTTTCTTGCGTTGTGCTTCAAACTTATCGCTCGCAAATTTCAGGAAAAATAAACTTAATACCACATGTTTATATTCAGCCGGTTCAACAGAACCGCGAAGCTTGTCGGCACTTTTCCATAAAGCTTCTTCCATACTTATTTCTTTTTTTGGTTTTGCTGCTTTTGCCATTACTATTTCCTCTCCTTAGATTATGTAACAATATAATTATGAAAATAGCTTCTTAATCCTAAATTATATCATAGAATCATCATTTCGACAAATTCCCCGTTGGATATAGTAAATATATAAAAAATCAGGGCGCCGAAACGACGCCCCTACAGAAACATTTTTATACACCATCAATATTGACCCCATATATGACACCATAATATAATATAAAGACATGAACCCATCAAGCGTGTTTATGTGGAACTGGTAAAACAGGTGGTAGAAAGTGAGGAATCGAACCATGAAAAGAATTGAGGATTATATGGCATTACCATATCGTATGGAGCTTGTACCTGACCTGGATGAAGGCGGCTATGCGGTGTCTTATCCGGATTTGCCGGGTTGTGTTTCCTGCGGGGAAACGCTGGAATCGGCAGTCCGAAACGGCGAAGATGCAAAAAAGGCCTGGCTCTTAGCAGCGCTGGAAGATGGCATCGATATTCCGGAACCAAACCAGCTGGAGCAGTATTCCGGCCAGTTTAAGCTGCGTATTCCAAAAAGCCTGCATCGTCAGCTTGCAGAACATTCCAAACGGGAAGGTATCAGTATGAATCAGTATTGTCTATATCTGCTCACAAAGTTTGATGCGCAATATAATATGTAAATCAAACCAGGCAAGTATCCGATAGTTTCAGATACTTGCCTGGTTAAAATTTGTACTGCTATTCATTTATTATTCAAAAATATTGGCTTCTATCAGCTGTTCCAGTGCAGATATTGCGGTATCATAGGAAACCGGCGTAAAAAGTAAAGAACGAGTTGTATTTTTATAATCCTCTTTATATGCTTCATTATCTATAATTTCTCGTAAAATTTTATTTACCGATACCCCATCTGCTGCCGATAAGCATGTTTTGTGCGGCTGGCGTTCTTCTCTTACTTCTTCGGCAAGGTCTTTGAGGTTTTGACCTGGGAATACAATTTCTAAAAGCCGGAAAATATCGTAGATATGTCTGGAATGTTCTATTACGGAACCATTCAGATAATAATTACATAGAGCAAAAACCTTATCTACCAGGGTGCGTTCTGCTGTCTGTACACGAATTTCAAAAGGCTCCATCTGATATTGTGCAATAAACCCGGTATAATCGTTTTCTGACAGGTAATCGTATATATAACTGGCTACAGGCATCAGTTGTGTTGGATAGGTGCGAAAAAAGATTGTTGTTTCCACCTGTAAATGAGGTTTCAGATAATTTTCAGAAAATATGGATGAATAACTTACCAGATAGCAATTGTATTCTCTTCGGCTTCGTATTTCATCTGGATTCGTTAACAGCATCTCCCGATGTTCAATGGCTGAAACAATGTTTTCTTTCAGTCGTTTTCGCTGAGACTCAGTAGGCTTTTCGTCAAAAAAAATGGTAAGATCAATGTCTTCTGAAAAACGGTCTATAATGCGATAACATTTGGATAAGGATGTGCCGCCTTTAAAAATAATATCAGGCTGAAGTCTCACAATTTCCTGTAAAAGCAGTGTTACATAATAATCTTTCTCAATAATGGCTGCATCAATTTGCAGATATTCCGATGTTTGTAATACAACCTGCTCAAATAATTCCCTGTTATGATGTAACAAGATAAATAACCTCGCTTTCTATCAGTGTTCGCATAGCTTTATCGGGAAAAACAGGTGCATAACGGGTAATGTCCTTGCGTGTCAGATTGTTCTCCTGAATATAGTTTCTTATAATCTCACGCCGTTCTTCATTAAAATAAGAGGCCGGCACCTGATTCATCAGTTCCAGAAAGCACAATACAGCGGCATTTTCTTTTGTAATACCGGTACGTGCTTTTCGCAGAAGCACTTTCTGACTGCCGATTTTTACTTCTCGCACAATAGAGGTTTCATTATTGGTATATATTTCAACGGTATTTGCCATCTGGGTTGATAAGCCGGTCTGATTCAGAAGTTTCACCCCTGCATAATAGCCAATTATCTCTGAGCCATTATACAGATATTTTTTCTCCATTACTTTGTACGGGTTCAGTTTTCCCGGCCCAAAAGGGGTCTGGCTTGGAATATAGTATACACCTTTTTCAAAACGGACCAGTTTTTCATCCGCACACAGCTTTGCAAGTTCTTTTGCAATCCAGGGCTTTGAATAATTCTCGTAAGTAATCTCTGCTTTTATAATCGGCTCATTCTGTCCATACGTTTCCAGTAAAGCTTCGTATAAACCCATCCTGCCATCCCTCCTTTGTTTTTAATTATTATATCATTTTCTATTTAGTATATCAATTATAATATATTTTATTCGCGAACTGATTTATCCGCATTTCTTATCCCTGCAGCCAGTTTCTGTTTATCACATTTCGGTTATTTCGAGCCTGCTTTCTCACACTTCGACAATATCCATGAAAGCCCGGTGCGTCGAGGGCGCCGCACCCTACGAGATTTCGACAATCTATTTACAATAAATCGTATTCTGTCGAATTGTCTATCCAGTTGTTTCCAGATTCATTCTTTACAAGTAGAAGTGCACATCGTATAATAAATATATACTATATGCAATGGTACACACAGCACGCAATACACCACTCCATTGTACACACAATTATCTGAAATATTCAGACAAGGGGGTTCAGTCTATGTCCAGTGTTATTGAAGAATATAAAAATAAGTGTGTTCAGGAAGAACTGGCATATCAGCAAAAAACATTGGCGTTAAATCTGCTAAAGGATGCTCTTTATCCTCTAAATAAAATTGCGGAGTTAACCGGTTTATCGGAACAGGAAGTTGAAAATCTGAAACGTACAATCGCATAAAAAATACAAAAGCCCTCTGCACATTCGTGTGCGGAGGGCTGCTTTTTTACAGTTCTTCTGTTTTATACAGGGTATAGCCTTCATAATAATAGCTGTGGTCAATGCCTTTCATATACATTTCCCGGCTGTGAATATCATCGGTGAGCGCATTCTGTAATAGATGTTTGATTTCATAATCTTTCACCGGGCTTCGTTCCATAGCCAGCAGATAATCATCTTTATCCACTTTGCTCCAGTCTATCACTTTGTGCAGTTCTGCGCGGAGCATTACATCCAGCCAGATACGCATACTGCGTCCGTTTCCTTCACGGAATGGATGGGCAATGTTCATCTCGATATACTTTTCGATAATTTCATCAAAATTGCTCTGCGGCATATGGTCAATGCTGGCAATGGCTGATTCCAGATACATAACGGATGCAAAACGGAAACTGCCTTTTGAAATATTCACCGTGCGCAGTTCACCGGCAAAATCATAAATTTCATCAAACAGATATTTATGGATAGCCTGCAGCGAGCGGAATGTTCCAGCTTCCAGCTGACTTAACCGGTCGCTTTCAAACAGTTCTATTGCTTTTTTTTTGCTGATTTTTTCTTCGGCATGTGCCAGTTCTACAGAACTGCTAAGCCCCAGTCTGTTTTTCAGTACCATACTGCACCTCCTAAAACCAATTGTTTTTTTCTAGTATACCATAAGAGCCGGCTAAAGCCAATGATTCGCCGCTCTGCCTTATATTCTCTTCTGCATAACCCAGTAGGCAATGAAGTATATTACCAGCATCAGCATCATTGGGTAGGAAATCCACACTGCTTCCTGATGCATATTTAGAAGCGACAGCACAATTACGGCAATACCGGAAACGAAAAAGTATAAGATAAAGCAAAAGCTTCTGGCTTTATCGGCAATGGCTAAATTGCGTTCGTCTGTTTCAAGAATCATCTGTTTGCGGATGGTTTCTTCATTGCGGGTAATCAGGTGGTGTTTGCGAACACGCGCTGCCCCTACGATTGCAAGGCACAGCCCGAAGGACGAAAAGAAATAATTATCGGGTTTTAAAATAAGGGCACCTGCAATTAATAATATACCGGTTGCTACCTCGGCATATGCAACATATAACCGTTGTTTCAGTCTTTTTTTATAATCCATTATATGTCCTCCTCAAATATAAATACATCCTCAATGTGAAGGTTAAAGTATCTGGCAATGCGATAGGCAAGCTGCAGCGACGCATTATACTTTCCGTTTTCCAGTGAAATAATGGTCTGGCGGGTTACGCCCACAGCCCCGGCCAGTTCGTCCTGTGTGATTTTATATTCCTTGCGCAGTTCTTTAATCCGGCTGTTCAAGTAACCACCTCCAATAGTAAAGTACACTTTACATTTTTATTATACGGTTCACTTCTCAATATGTCAAGCCTGCTTTACATTTTTCTTATTCTAAATTCTACCGTTTTCTCTATGATGCAGTTCTTTCCGCCTGCGGCTCCTCGATAACAGAAAAAGCCTCTGCACAATGAATCTGTACAGAGGCTCTGGTTATTCGCTTATATTAAAAAAGCTGGCCCGGGAGTTTCTCTTTTTTCTTATACGGAAACGACTGGTCGAATTTCTCCGCTTCGTCTTCGCTTACAAAATAGCCCTGCGGTGTTGCATACTCGCCTGTAATGCCGTTAAGGTAGCCTGGCACTAATTCTTTGCACAGAAAGAACGATGCATCTTCGCCTTCCGGCAGCCCGTGATAACGGATGCCAAATTCGCTGGCAAAGGTAAATCCGCTTTTGCCGTAAAAATCAATGTTGCCTTCAAAACAAACGGCTCCGCATCCAAGTTCTGCCGCTTTCTCCAGTGAGTAATCCAGCAGAATTTTTCCGTAACCCTTGCGTTTCAGTTCCGGCGTAATGCAGATTGGCCCCATAGTCATAATGGGAATCTCTCTGCCGTCATCGGCCCTGATAACCGCATGCATAAACACATTCTGCCCAATGAGCTGTCCGTCTTTTTCCATCACAAAATCCAGTTCCGGAACAAAAGCCGCATCTGTTCTCAGCTGGTTTAACACATAATGCTCTAAACATCCCGGCCGGTACACATTCCAGAATGCTTCCCGCACAAGGTTTTCTACTTCCCGGTATTCTTCTTTTCGTTCTAAACGAATGATGTAGTCATTTTTATTCATTATTTAATCCTCCTGATGATTGTTGACCGCAATGCCGGGAGGTCTGGTGAGAATGTATTTACGCAAACCTCCCGGTTAGCATACAATCTCCAGTGTTCTGCTCATGTTGTTCAAAAAGCAATCTCCTTAAAAATATAATTTATAATCGTCAGTTCATATCGCCTGACAATGACATACTACCACATAATTCGCCTCTTTTCAATCGTGTCCGCTTTTGTATAACGAAAATAGCACTGCCTTTCATTCTCACCTCTTGACAGTATCTCTTTCAGCTTATAAAATAAATTCAGATATTACGAATTGAGGTGGGAAGATGAAATAAGCATTTCTTGCAGAGTTTCAACACAGCATTCAAGAAACGGGTATGTTTTACCCTTTGTTTTTGTGCTGTTTTTTGCAGGAAAGCTATGGATTCTTCTGTTTATTTGGATGATACGGGCAGATTCTCTGCTTTTATGTTCTGTATCCCTAATAGCCGCGGAATTTCTTTCCTGCGGCTATTTTCTGTTTTAGGAGGATACAATATGTCGCAGATTAAGATTACAAATTTAACCTTTACACACGAAGGCAGTTATACACCTGTATTTGAAAATGTTTCCCTTCAGCTGGATACAGACTGGAAGCTTGGATTCACCGGACGCAACGGCCGGGGCAAAACCACTTTTTTAAAGCTGCTGACCGGTGCCTACACTTATAGCGGAACCATCTCGTCGAAAGTGGAATTTGATTATTTTCCGTTTTCAGTGGAGGAACCCTACACCCTCGTTCTGGATTTGCTGGAGGAACTGGCTCCCTCCGCAGAACAATGGCAGATTCGCAAAGAACTGTCGCTGTTAAATCTGGATGATGATGTGTTCTATCGGCCATTTGCCACGCTCTCCAATGGCGAACAGACAAAAATTCTGCTGGCTGCACTGTTTTTAAGAGAAAACCGGTTTTTGCTCATCGATGAGCCAACCAATCATCTTGACCAGACCGGGCGCGAAATCGTAAGCCGGTATCTGAACAGCAAAAAAGGGTTCATTCTTGTTTCACATGACCGGACATTTCTGGATGGATGTGTAGACCATATTCTATCGATTAACAAAACCAGTATTGAAATCCAGGATGGAAATTTTAGCTCATGGTATGAAAACAAACAACGCCGCGACCAGTTTGAACAAACCCAGAATAATCGATTAAAAAAAGAAATCGGCCGGCTTCAGGAAGCCGCCCGCGAAAAGGCTGCATGGTCCAATAAAGCGGAAGCTGCAAAAATCGGCAATCATGTCTATGACCGGGGCTATGTTGGCCATAAAGCAGAAAAAATGATGAAACGCTCCAAATCATTAGAAAACCGGCAGCAGAAAGCCATTGAAGAAAAGTCGGCATTACTTAAAAATGTGGAACGAGTAGACAGCTTAAAAATCTCATCCCTTCCAGCTCCAGCAGAGCGTCTTGTTTCCCTGCATGAAATCTGCATAATGTACGATGGCACACCAGTAAACCGTCCCGTAACATTTGATATTCTAGCCGGTGATCGCATTGCCATTCAGGGGCCAAATGGCTGTGGAAAATCCAGCATACTGAAACTGATTACTGGCGAGCCCTTATCTTATACCGGCAGCTTTGATAAAAACAGTCGGCTGAAAATGTCGTATATCAGTCAGACAGTAAATCATCTCTCCGGCTCTCTGCAGGATTTTGCAAGAGAACAGCAGATTGATTTGAGCCAGTTTCTCACCATTCTCAGTAAACTGGATTTCTCCCGCACACAGATGGAGCAGCCTATGCAGTCTTTCAGTATGGGTCAGAAGAAAAAAGTACTGCTAGCCGCCAGTCTGTGTCAGCAGGCTCATCTGTATATCTGGGATGAACCGTTAAATTATATCGATATCTATTCTCGTTTTCAGCTTGAAGATGTAATTCTTCAGTTTCAGCCAACCATGCTCTTCGTAGAACATGAACGGCAATTTACGGAAAACATTGCAACCCGCATTATTTCTCTTTAGAAACTCTCTTTAACTGCATAAATAAACGGTATAAAAAATGCGCCTGACATTTCGTTTTTGAAAACATCAGACGCATTTTTATTTATCGGATTATTTTGAAGCGGTCCAGATAACCGGTTAATACCTGTTTCTGTTTCATGGCACGGTAGCCAATTACCACGGCCCACACATAAGCGCAGGCTTTTGGCAGCATAAGCATTCCCACTGCCGGTATTGTTTCTGCAAACAGCACCACCGGGATATAGCACACAAAGCTGATTACCACAGTAAGCCACAGCCAGCGAAAGGCGGTGTCCTGTTCTTTCTGGGCACTCTGGTACAGAATCACCATCAGGATAATGCCCAGAATTACAAACGGAATATTGCGATAAATGCCCCAGGAAAGCGGCGCATCCAGGCTTGTCCACTGATTAAACGGCAGCAGACATAACACAACGCGCAGAGCCAGCAGCACATAAACCGCAATGGTCAGCTCGTTTTTACCGGTAACATGATACCGGATACGCCACACATGATACAGCAGGGTATAATACACCGCTGTGGTAATCGACGAAATCATTTTACCGATACCAAGGGCCGCGGCGTAGTGTTCCATATCACCGGCATGCAGTGCCATAATGCGCGGCACCAGATGAAAGGCATCGCCCACGCCAAGAATCACACCCATAATCCCAAACAGAAGAAACTGCCGGTCGCCTCTGCAGTTTCGCATCATCAGCACACCCAGCACGATTACCGCACCCAGATAGCCTACATCAAAAATTGTTTCCATAATTGCCTGCATTGTTCCACACTCTTTTCGTTATACCGTTCTGATTTCCTGTTTTATATTATAGTGCGGATTGCTGAAAATTTCAATACAACTGCACAATAGCAGCTCACAATGGCAGCTCCACAATACCGTTAATCGGAATTCTGCGATTCTGTGCGGCAGTCTTCCCCGGACTTTTCGGCAACTTTTTTTATGGCCTCACTATGGCCGGTTAATGCTGCAAACGGTGAAAACTGGGCGGCCCGGTTCTGCCTGTCCATTGGCGGATGTTTTTTCGATACCGGGCGGGGCAAGTTTATTATATCATCATATCGACGGGTTTCTTTCATGCTTTATGCCCCCCAATCTGTTGATTTCGTTCTTTTGCAGTAGCGCCCTCCTCCAGGCTCATGCCTCGAAGAATGGCGTTTTTCCCGAATTTTTTCTTAATCTCCAGCATGGCCTGCTGTCTGCGCTTTTCTTTATCCAGCTCGGCCTGTTCCTCTGCCTGCCGTTTTTCCTCGGCTTCATAATCAAAAAACAGATTTAACTGCTCGGTTTTCTTCTCCTGTTTTACGGCATACTCCGGTATTACATGACTGGCCGTAATCGTAAGCCGATGCACCATAAGCTCCGGATTGACAATCTGATGGTACAGATTCTCCACTGCGTTTATCATTTTTTGTGCTGAGGAAGTCGGTCGTTCCAGATTGGCAGTGCCGTGGGCATGTTTGGGGATTCTGCGCCCGTATTCATCAATGCGTACCTCGCCCTGATAGCTCTGGCTGGCATCGTACCCCACCGTCAGCACCAGCTGTTTTGTTACAAGCCCCTTATCCACCAGATCCAGTGCAAGGGAGTCGGTCATTTCTTTTACTACCAGCAATGCTTTCTCTGCCGTGTACGGATGATGCAGCACCTGCCCTGCCCCCAAACTGCTTGATTCAGGCCGATACGCCCGAATATCCGCCATGGTGCACGGTTCATAGCCCCAGGCATGGTCTATCAGCAGTTCCGCATTGACGCCAAACAGTTTGTAAAGCAGTTCCTCGTTGTAATAATCGCTCTCCGCGCCAATGGAACATCGGGCAATATCGCCCATGGTATACAGGCCCTGCTCCTCCAGCTTTCGGGCATAGCCTCTGCCTACCCGCCAGAAATCGGTGAGCGGTTTATGATTCCACAGCATACGCCGGTAGGTCATTTCATCCAGTTCGGCAATGCGTACGCCGTCTTCGTCGGGTGTTACATGCTTTGCCACAATATCCATAGCCACCTTGCACAGATACAGATTACTCCCGATACCGGCCGCCGCTGTGATGCCGGTTTTTTGATACACAGCCTGTATCATCTGCTTTACATAGTCCCTGGCTGACACTCCGGCAGCATGCAGATAATCGGTTACATCCACAAACACTTCATCGATGGAATATACATGAATATCCTCCGGTGCTGCAAACTGCAGATACACTTCATAAATTTCTGTGCTAACCTCAATATACCGTGCCATGCGAGGCACAGCTACAATATAATCCAGCTCCAGTGAAGGGTTGCTCCGCACATCGGGGTCATGATAAGAAGCAGCCGCAAATTTTCGCTCTGGTGCATTCCGCCGGCGCTCTGCATTCACTGCCCGCACCTTCTGCACCACTTCAAACAGCCTTGCTCTGCCGGCAATGCCGTAAGCTTTCAGCGATGGCGACACCGCTAAACAGATGGTCTTTTCCGAGCGATTCTTATCTGCCACCACCAGATTGGTAACAAGCGGGTCCAGATTGCGGTCCACACACTCCACCGAGGCATAAAACGACTTTAAATCAATGGCTGCATATATCCGGCTGTCTGTCATAGTCTGCACCTCCGCTTTATTTATTCGAACATTTATTCGTATTATAGCATATCCATCCGGCCAATTCAACCTCACGGTTTACTATCTTGATGCAGAAAGCGAAATATTATATACTATGTACGTATCCTTTATGCCTCTTAAAGGCAGATATCCAAAACCAGCAGGAGAGATTTATATGCAAAACCGATTACATATAGAAGTAACCTCGATGGCACTGCACATCATGGCAATGGCCTTTATGCTGTGCGACCATCTCTGGGGCACCATTATCCCCGGTAACGACTGGCTTACCTGTATTGGCCGTATTTCATTTCCTATCTTCGCCTTTATGATTGTGGAAGGCTATTTTCACACCAGCAATCTGAAAAAATATGCCACCCGCTTGCTGCTGTTTGCCGTGCTGTCTGAAATTCCGTTTAACCTTGCCATGGGCAGCCGGATTTTTTATCCGATACATCAGAATGTTCTGTGGAGTTTTCTGATTTCTCTCGCCCTGATTCACTGGAACGAGAAGGCAAAAGCCACACAGAAACTCTGGATGCGGATTCTGGTGGGCTTCGCCAGCGTTGTGCTGGGTGCCATCATCGGGCTGATTACTATGGTGGATTTCTACCACGCAGGTGTGCTGACGGTTCTGGTATTTTATTTCTTCCGCCGGAGAACATGGTGGTGTTATGCAGGGCAGTTGTTCTGCCTGTGGTATATTAATATGGAACTGCTGGGCGGCCTTGTTTACGAAATTCCGCTCTTTGGCCACACCTTCATCCTTGCCCGCCAGGGCTTTGCCCTTTTAGCTCTTATTCCAATCTGGCTGTACCGCGGAAAACAGGGCTACCACAGCAAAGCACTGCAATATACCTATTATGCCTTTTATCCAGTGCATCTGCTGATTTTAAGCATATTAAAAATGCTGTAAATTGTATCGAAACATAGCAAAAAAGCCCGGGAATCCCCGGGCTTTTCATCTGTATTCTGATACTCACGCATTCTGATACTCAGTTCAGCATCCACACCATAAAATTTAAATATCCGGCAAAGGTTACCCAGATCAGATAGGGCACCTGCAGCCAGCCTGCTGTTTTATCCACTCTGCCAAACAGATAAATCATTAACAGAATCAGTATCCACAAGCCGACCAGCCATAAAAAGGCAAACCCGTAAGCCTGCAGATTAAAAAATACAATGCTCCACAAAAAATTCATAGCCAGCTGAATACCAAACACCGCCAGCCCGTATGTGCGTATTTTTGACGGCTTCGCCATCCATATTTTTGCCGCACCAATACCCATCAGGGCATAAAGAATTGCCCACACAACAGGAAACACAATCGCCGGCGGATTTAGAGGCGGCTTTATCACCTCTGCCTGATACATTTTTGTGCCGGTTCGGGTCAGAAAGCCCGACAGCGCCCCCACCGCCTCGGTACCGGCAATGAACAGCCCGTAAATCTTCCACATCGTCTTCATATACATCACCCGATGCTAGCCTATGCAGAAAAGCCGCCAATAATACATTCATTATTCTTTCGCTTTAAATAATGCTTCAACAATATTTTTCTCAATATATTCCACTCTGTCAAAAACCATCGGTTTAAAATGTGCAGTTATGGCTACTACAATTTGATTTTTTCTATCAATATATATAATATTACCACCATCACCAATAGCGGCAATTACCTCTCCTGTTCTATGAGGAAGCCACCACAAAAAACCATAATCCTGATTTCCAAATTTTTCATCGGTAGATATATAGGATTTGGTCATCATTTCAATCCAATTCTCACTTATAATACGGGTATTATTATAAACTCCATTATTAAGCACCATCAAACCTATCTGTGCCATTTCATAAGCAGAAAGAGATAAGCCCCAACCTGCAGTTGGCATACCTGTCGGATCCAAAAACCAGACTTTTCCGTGGTCGTTTTTGTTCATTAAATACGCAAACTGGTCTTCTTTGCTCTCGCAACCCGCATTGCTTCTTGGTACAATTCCTAAAGGCTTAAAAAGATATTCATTAGCAAAATCAAGCACATTCATACCACTCGTAATTCTGATAATTCCCAAAAGGATTTGAACCCCAAGCGTATGATATCTGAACTCATTAGTGATACCTTTTCGGCCACCTAAAATATCCATTGTTGTT
>JAFSBX010000064.1 GCA_017437065.1 Lachnospiraceae bacterium | reverse complement strand
TATCATAAAAATATCGCGCTTATAGCGGCGATGTTATTTGCGTTATATCCATCAAGTATTGTTTCAACTCAAATTACTACCAATCCTCATGGGGCTATTTTATTATTTTTACTTGCTATTTTGTGTTACCAAAAAGCAATTATGCAGCCTGAAATCGTAAAATGTATTGGCTGTATTTGTATTACGGGCCTATTATTAACGATAAGCAATTTTTTACATCAATCCGTTATCGTAGTGATTTTATCTCTTCTATGTTTTTGTTTTTTGTATGTTTTGAGTAAAGAGAAAAAAGAGCAAAAAATAAAAACGGTAAGCGTTACAATTTTAATCATAATTTTGTTTAAAGTGTTTTCAAGTGTTGGTGTAATGGGTTTTTATAATATGGGAATAATCCATGATACCCGTGAACTTCCTTTTATTTCGAAAATTGTGGTGGGACTGAATGAAAAAACTACCGGGGGATACTCTATGGAGGATAATCTTTTGATTGCATCTTTCAGTGAGGAAGAACGAGAAACGGAATGCTGGAAGTTAATTAAAGAACGAATTGTGAATGCAGAAAATCTGCCTCGTTTGTTTTTTGATAAAACGCACATTGCATGGTTTACGCCGGACAGTTATATTACTTATTGGTTTATTGATGGTCACATTATGGAATATAACGATGCCGTTGCGAACGGTACAATTACCGAAGAAAAAAGTTCCGCTTTTTGGGAACTTGGTTCCTGGATGAATGGGATTGCATACGTCGATATGCTGGTAGTACATCTATATTATTGGTTGGCGGCAATTGGTCTATGGTGTAATCGAAAGAAATTTCAGTTGAATAGTTTTGGAATTTTAACGTTTATTGCTTTAGGCTGGATTTGTGTAATCTTATTAGGAGAAATGCAGCCGCGATATCGATATCCTGCAATGCCAACTTTTGTTGCACTGGCTTCTGTGGGGATTTATCAAATTTATAGTTATTTGATGTCTGCAAAGGCAAAAATAATGGAGAAATTGATGTAAAAAATTTTAATAAAAATGTATGGAGCACTATCCTATGCAAAAACTAATACAACAATTTATTAAATTTGGGTTCGTTGGCTGCATCAACACAGCCACATCACTTGCAGTTTATTATATTTTGCTGTTTTTTTCTGTACACTATCTTTTTGCCTCTGTTTCAGGTTATGTGTTGAGTTCTGTTGTAGGATTTATTCTTAATAAACTTTGGGTATTTCAGGCAAAAGGAACGAAAACAGTGCAGGAAACGGTTCGCTATTATATTGTATATGGATGTGCGTTACTGATTAATTTATGCATGATGTATTTTCTGGTGGATATTTTGACAATCAGCGATAAACTTGCGCCACTTATTACATTATGTGTAACAGTGCCGTTTAATTTTGTTATGAGTAAATTATGGGTATTCAAATCAAAGTAAGTAAAAGAATTGCATCGGAGGAATGAATCATGAATATTCCGGCAAACAGATTGGATCGAGGATTTTATCAATATCAGGATGAGTTTGAGGCAAAAGCATTGGAAGTGCTTCGCTCTGGCTGGTATGTGCTCGGTAAGGAAGTAGCTGAGTTCGAGAAAGAATTTGCGGCATATTGTGGTGCAAAATATTGCGTAGGGCTTGCCAGTGGTTTGGATGCATTGTGGATTGCTTTTCGTGTATTAGGCATTGGCGAAGGTGACGAGGTCATTGTACAGGGAAATACATATATTGCCAGTGTTATGGGCATTACCATTAATGGTGCCACACCGGTATTTGTTGAGCCGGATGCATTTTATAATATCGATGTTACAAAAATTGAAGAGAAAATTACAGAGCGAACAAAAGCAATTCTGGTAGTACATTTATATGGTCAGGCCTCCAATATGACAGAAATCATGAGGCTTGCAGAGAAATACAATTTGCGTGTGGTAGAGGATTGTGCCCAGTCCCATGGCGCTAAATGGAATGGACAGATGACAGGGACATTTGGAGATGTAGGTTGTTTCTCTTTCTATCCATCTAAAAATCTGGGTGCTTTTGGTGATGGTGGAGCAGTAGTAATCAATGATGAAGTATTGGATAAAAAGTTTAGGGTTTTCAGAAATTATGGCAGTGAAAAACGGTATCATAATATGATTATTGGCGCAAACTCCAGATTAGATGAAATGCAGGCAGCATTGTTGCGTGTGCGTTTGGCACATTTAGATGAAATAAACGCAGAGCGTGCAGATATAGCTGCAGCATATACAGCAGCTATAAACAATGAAAAAGTATTATTACCGCAGATTCGAACCGGTGCTTCATCTGTGTTTCATCAGTATGTAGTGCGTACAGATGATAGAGATAAATTTATGAATTATTTGCAGGATCGAGGAATTGGTACGATTATTCATTACCCGATTCCGCCTCATTTAGCTGAAGCCTATCAGTATCTGGGTTATGAAAAAGGTGCATATCCAATTACGGAAGCATATGCGGATACAGTATTGTCATTGCCAATGTATACCGGTATGACGCAAGAAGAAATTAAGTATGTTATTGATGTAATTAATGAATATAAATAACAGGAGCGCGAGCAAATATGAAATTTGTAGGAGCACAG
>JAFSBX010000063.1 GCA_017437065.1 Lachnospiraceae bacterium | reverse complement strand
GGAAGGTCAATATCTGATAAATGTATTTCATCGAACATAATAGTCTTATCAAAATTGTATAAAATCTCTCTTACTATCTCCGTCAATCGCCACGTATTTCCCTTGTGTGGACCACCATTTATAATTAGTATTCTCATATCTGTTTCCTATCATTTGCAAAGACAAATTCTAATAATCGCGTGCTTTCAATCTCTATGTAAGACTGAATTTTTGTTATTTATTAGTAAATTCTCCTGTAATCTCTACTTTTTGTAAAATATGCCCTTTAGCCTCTTTTAAAAAGGATCTTTTAAAAACATTCGCAGACAAATCCATTTCACAATCTAACGCATACAGTGTAAACCTATATAAATGGCTCTTTCCTTTTGGTGGTTTGGGTCCTGCATATCGATGCCAGCCATAGGCAAGTCCCTGCTTTGCATTTTCATATAAATCTATATTATTACCTGATGAAATCTCTTTTCTTATTATATTTGTTGCCGGAATATTCCAAATAATCCAATGTGTGAAATCTTTTATTGGATGGCTCAAATCTTCCAAAGTAATTGCTATGGTTTTTGCACTTGGCGAAAGATTCTCAATAACAAACTCTGGCGATATATTCTTACCATATCCTGTATATTCAAGACGAAATTTTCCTTGTGCGTCGATTCCACCACATTCAAATTTCAATAGCTTATTTTCCAATTTAACAAGCTCCTTTCTGCTAAACATCAAGCTGTAAACTTCAAATTTGCGCTTAGTCAATAATTTCTCCTACAAGTTTCCAATACTCGCCTTTTCCGTCTAAATAAAAATCTTCTTCTACTACGTTGTCTGTTGCGTCGTTATATTCATCTGAACCATATCCCAAAAGAGTAATACTTTCGTTTTCGTTACATAGAACCGAACCGGAAACCAAATCTTCCAAAGTTTCATAAAGGGTTGTGTCATAAACATACGCAGGTCTTTTTTTATCTCCATTCACCATCAGCATATTCCCATCCTGAAACATTTGACCGATTCTATGCACATCCCCCTGATATTGAAACACGAGTACATCTAGCCATACATTTTTAGCTACAAGCTGTCTTTCGATTTCCAGCAAGTCACCTATTCTACACTCAATCGGGGCTTTCACAATTTTCTTTTCCTTTTTTGTGAACAAATCAAACAATCCCATTTTCTAATCCTCCTTTGTTTTTGTATTATACAGTTGTCACGCATATGCGTCAATAAATTGCCATTCTCTTTAATGGTAAACAAATCCTCAAAACAAAGGAAAAAGAGCAGATTTTTTGAAATCCGCTCCTTAACTTAATAATTATTTTCTTAACTGACATTGGGCTGTTATAGCCCCTTTTTGATTAAAATAATATAAGAGTATTTTACAGATAATGAATGTATTAAGCAACATACAAATACATAAAAATAAAGTGACAGATACTTCCGCCCATTACAAACAAATGAAAAATCTCATGTGAGCCAAAGTAAGCATGTTTGCTATTAAAAATAGGCAATTTCAGTGCATAAATCACACCACCGATTGTATAAATGATACCACCTGCCAAAAGCCAGAGAAACGCGGCCTGTGGAAGAGTATCAAGAAGCTGACCGAATACAAGGACACAAACCCATCCCATCGCAATATAAATAATCGAAGAAAACCATTTCGGACAAGTAATCCAACAAGCCTTAATCACCATTCCGACAAGAGCAATTCCCCAAACTAAAGCCAGAAGCTGATAACCTATAGTACCACCCAAAACAATGAGACAAACCGGAGTATAAGAACCGGCAATTAAAACAAAAATCATCATATGGTCCAGTTTTTTGAAAAAGCGAAGTATTTTACCTGTTACATTTACGGAATGATATAATGCACTTGCACCGTAAAGCAATACCATACTGAGTATAAACACTGCCATTGCACCAAGACAGATCCGGTTGGAGCCGGAGGCTTTTACCAAAAGCGGAACAGCGGCTACTAATGCCATCATCATGGCTATAAAATGTGTAATTGCACTTCCGGGTTCACGAATTGTAATTTGCATAAAAATTCCTCCAATCTTACAAAAACACGACATGTAGTTATGAATACTACATATAAGATAAAATAATACTATACCTTATGATTTGCAATGTCAATATAAATATGCATTAAAATAATATTAACTTTTATTGTCCTCTTATTCAGATTTTTGCAAAAAAATACAGTGGCATAAAACCACTGTACCTATACGCTATATTCAATTATACCGGAATTATATGAGAATTAATCTTCTTCAATTACATGGATTTCCAAATAATCAAATTCAATGGATTCAATGAAATTGTCCTGAGTAAAACGAGCCTTTGAGTGTTGTTTGAATTCTTCGATTGTGGCATCCAGCCAAATCGGTTTTCCTAAGTCAAATTCATAACAGATAGAATCCAGTGCGTTGAAAATTTTATGAGTCCGAGTGTCCCGGCTGTCATCACAAATTGTAGTATCTTTTAACAGACGATTGTCTTTGAATAATTTTCCCCATAAACGAAACATAGTAAACATCCTTTTTAGATAAAGTCAAAACGTAACTATTCAGTACCTTCATAGTTACGTCAAAGCTACTCTTTATTATAACAAAAAGTAGGATTTTCACAATTGTTTTTTAATATCTATAATAGGGACCGCCTCCACAACAAAAACCGCCTCCGCCACAACACAGATTGCAGAACAAATTGGCAAGACAAAGTTTAAAGCACATATTGCCACCGCCGGAATAAGGGTGTCCATAAGTATATTGACGTTGCTGATACCAATTGCCACCGTTCTCAAACTGATATACCAGATTTGCATAATCCCAATTATGAGGTTCCAGAGCAGCGGCGCGTTTTGCATGTTCCAAAGCAGCAATCTGGTTACGAAGTCCGGAATGGGCAAGAGCACTGTAATAATACCATCTGGCATTGCGTGCACTTTCTTCTATACCATCAAGTACATTTCGTGCTTCTTTGTAATAGCCGTTGCGTATATAATTTCCGGCAGCACGAATATAGGTATCTTTTTCGTATCCTGTTCCGGTACTGTCAAAGTTACTTCCGTACCTTTGTCCGGCAGTGCCTTCCGTGCGTTCCTTCATAATTTTCTGATAAGCCTGCTGAATTTCTTTGAACTTTTCTTCTGCAGCTTCTTTATTCGGATTGTTTATATTTGCATCAGGATGGTACTTTCTGCTGAGTGTCCGATATGCTTTTTTGATTTCTTCTTCTGTAGCATTTCTGGAAACGCCAAGAATCTGATATGGGTCACGCATTTTTTGTATCCTGCCCTTCTGATTTCTTTTGTTCTCTTTTCTGTCGTACTGCCTCATAACGATACCATACGCCGGAATAAAGAATATTTCTGAGAATTTCAATATTTTCAATAATCGGAAGCTTTTCAAACTCCTTACAGCATTCCGACATCATCATAGTCAAAATCATTTTTATTTCTTCATCAAAATCGGGAGTGTTGTATTTTTGAATTAGTGGATTATAACGACGTTTCTGAATGTCATCGTCTATGTCCTCGTAAGCGTCCAAAAGATAAATATATTTACCCAGATAGCATCCAAAATTATACAGAATTTCCTGCCATTCATCATTTTTAGGAGTCATCAGTTCTGCCATAATTGAGCCGAAAAGTCCTGACACATAATCGATATCTGCGGAGTTCTTTTGTTCTGCCTGGTATAGCTTCTGCATAAGAGCATCGATAGTCTTTGCCTTTTCGCCATAAAGAAGACATAGTTTTTTATAAGATTTTTTTAGTGCATTGCCATAGGCAAGTTTAGTGATTTTTTTATCATCCTGCCAGTCATCCACACATTTATAATAGGTAAAAAGGACATTCATATCGGCGGCATAGTCCGTAAAAGTATTTTGTCTGACGGAATGTTTGGCGAAAGGATGTGCAATACATTTTACGGCGGAGTGTTTTGTTTCCGGTTCATACAAACCGGAGAGCAAAAGAGCTAAAAAAGTCATGTCGTAAGTAAGATTAATCTGCCCTAAAATGCCATGCCGTTCCTTTAGTGACTGGCAAAGTCCGCAGTAATAAGAATGATAAATATCATATTCTTTGAATTTCATATCGCCTTTGTTAATGATGATATATCCAAACATAAATACCTCTTTCTAAAATGCAGACTAACTTCTTTTAATGAAAGTACTGCTGCATTTGGGACATCTGATTTCAATTTTGCCTTTCCCTTTTGGAATGCGGATTTTCTGACGGCAGGAAGGGCATTTGTATATGTGATGGGTTTTGCGCTGGTTAAAATCTCTTTTCTGAGTGTTCCAAAACTGCTTTACTTTATACTGATATTGTAAATAAACAGTATTTTCCCGGCGTCTTTTATACAGATTTTTAGAAAACATTCTGAAATAACTGTAAATAAGAATCATGATAGCAAACAAATAAAAAATGTCAGCACCAAAAAATGAAAAGACCAGGCATATAAGGGACAGTGCCATAAGAAATTTATTAAACTGGTCATTACCATATCTTCCATACATAAAACGAATTAATTTTTCTCTCATAGTAGAGTCACACCTTTCTGATTGAATATCTGTATTCTTTATCCTACTTCTAATGGAGCAGGAAATCAATTAAACCAATATAAAGGAATGTAAAGATTTTCTAAATATTTTTATTTGTATATATATTACAATTAGTCATGAAAAAAAGAAAATGGCATATAAATGAAAGACATGACGAAAAAAGTGACATATAGGGAAAGCCTATGTCAATACATTGGTGCGGAAGGAAATTGAATGAAAATTAAGAATACATTAAATAATTGTGAAAAATACACATTTTGCCAAAACTATGGTATAATGAATGCGGCAGTAAAAGGGCCGGCAGGGCATAAAAAATTATTAGTGGATAAAAAGGGAAGAAGCGTGATAGAAAAAATGGAAAGAACAAACGGCGTAGACAGCTGGAAAGAAGTAATGCTCATTTATAATTCTGCGTTAAAGCAGGTTGAGACAAAGCTGGAAGTATTAAATGATGAGTTTCAACATGTGCATAGATATAATCCGATTGAGCATATTAAATCAAGAATAAAAAGCTCAGAAAGCATTGTAAAAAAATTAAAGAAAAATAATTACGAATCTACGATAGATAATATGATTGACCATGTGAATGATATTGCGGGAATAAGGGTTATATGTTCTTTTACTTCCGACATTTACAGAATTGCAGATATGATTAGTAATCAGAAAGATATCAAAGTACTTTCGGTAAAAGATTATATTACATATCCCAAGGCAAGTGGTTACAAGAGTTATCATATGCTTGTGGTGATACCGGTGTATTTATCAGACCGTATTGTGGACACAAAGGTAGAAATACAGATAAGAACGGTCGCTATGGATTTCTGGGCAAGTCTTGAGCATAAAATACATTATAAGTTTGAGGGAAATGCGCCGGAACACATAAAAAGGGAACTGGTGGAATGTGCCGGAATGGTATCGGATTTAGATGCAAGAATGTTGTCTTTAAATGAAGAAATTTTAAATCTTAGTGAAAAGAGTAATAAAGAATAGTTGATAATACCGGATAGAAGAACTTCTTTATATGTCATAATATGTTATAAAAAATTATGCAATATAAAAGGAGTTCTTTTTTATTTTATACGGCATATAGAAAAATGCTTTAAAGAGTATATGATAAAAAATCTTCATAAATGAGGAGTGCCCCGATACCTTTCGGCATCGAGGCTATTATGAAAAAATTTATCTATATGTCATATTTAATATTAACTGCTCTCTTAAGATGTATTTAGTATAACAATTAAATATGAACAAAATATGAACGCGATGTAAAGGTATGGTTAATAATTACAATAATGACAAAAAAACACATGGTAATTTGTGTATAATACACA
Organism: Lachnospiraceae bacterium; assembly: GCA_017437065.1. Taxonomy (GTDB): domain Bacteria; phylum Bacillota; class Clostridia; order Lachnospirales; family Lachnospiraceae; genus RGIG3002. The sequence continues at coordinate 35,086 of JAFSBX010000063.1, read as the reverse complement.
AAAGAAAAAGCAATGAATTGGTGAAAAGTTCAGAAAAGCGTTGGTTGTAAATAATCATTGGGAATGATAAAATAAATCCATGTTATGAAAATATGGATTTATTGGATAATTTGATTCGTGTGAAAGTGGTAGGAAGATATGTTTGGAGGAAAAATTATGGACAATTTTATGGACAAGCTGGCACAGAAGCTGAATGCACAGGAAATGATTAAAGCGAATGCAGCGGCAGAGGCAGCACAGATGGATAAAATGCAGTCACAGATAGCAGACTACGATGAAGCTTTTCAGGAAATAAGAAAGTTAGGACTTAAGCAGGCAGAGGCAGCAGACAATTTGAATCAGCTGATTACGGAATCAGCGCAGAAACTGGACGAACTGACGAAAGAAAGCCTTGCCAAAATTGAAGCAATTCAGTTACAGGACAAGAGTGAAGAATTAGAAAAGAAATTACAGGAAAACAAAAAAGAAATTGAAGAACTTCTGAAAAAAACAGAGGAATATGTACATACAGAGGATGTAAAGGTGTATCGCAATGTGGAAGCAGTAATTGTAGAGCAGACAGCAAAACAGACAGAGACACTTTTAAATACACAGAATGGCATGAACAGGAAGATAACGGCAATATTAGTATTTTCGATTTTATCCTTTGCAGGTATAGCTGTTAATTTAATTTTTCAGATTTTAGATCTTTTAAATTTTAAATTGTTTTAATGGTTGGGTGTATTAAGTATGGCAAAACAGAAATTTAAACCGGGCAACATGCTTTATCCGCTGCCGGTAGTAATGGTCAGTGTGGCAGATAAGGCAGGAAATAAAAATATCGTAACAGTGGCATGGGCAGGGACAATATGCAGCAGCCCGCCAATGGTTTCCATTTCGGTACGTCCTGAAAGATATTCACATCATATGATTATGGAAACCGGAGAATTTGTCATTAACCTCACTACAAAAGAATTGGCATTTGCCACTGATTATTGTGGTGTCAAAAGTGGACGTGACATTGACAAGTTCAAAGAAATGAAGCTGACACCGGTGGCAGGAGATGTTGTCAGTGCACCTTTGATTTTAGAGAGTCCTGTGAATATAGAATGTAAAGTAACAGAAGTAAAATCACTCGGTACACATGATATGTTCATGGCAGAAGTGGTGGCAGTTCATGCGGATGAAAAATATATGGATGAGAAAAACCGCTTTGATTTAACAAAAGCGGAGCCAATCGTATATTCTCACGGAGCATATCTTACTACAGGAAAAGAAATCGGTACCTTTGGATACAGCGTAAGGAAAAACAAACCGAAACCAAATAAATCAAAAAGTCGGGCAGGCAAAAATGTGCCGGCGAAAACAAAGAAAAAACCAAAAAAACGTGAATCATAGTTTATAAGCGGAGAAGGCGGTAGTGGTTAATGCTTTTTATATTCATCAGGTGAATTTAAAAAGCTCCCTCTTACGATAGAGCCTTCTCCGTATTTTTTTCGGATGCTAAATAGAGCTTCGTCCAATTTTTCCAGTTTCTCATTTTTCGGTTTCTTCTCTTCATAATCAAACAGGCTAAGCTGTACCGGTTCATCTTTTGAAGAAAGTTTGGAAGTACGTATACCTAAAAGCCGTACCGGTGTGCCGTCCCAGATTTCATCAAAGAGAGTACAGGCTGTTTCGTAAATAAGGCTTGCTGTGCAGACCGGTGTGGAAAGTGTGGTCTGGTGGGAAACCGACTGAAAAGTATTGTATTTGATTTCCGTACTAATCATTCCGGCAGACTGTTCGTGGGAGCGAAGTCTTCCGGCAACAGTATCGGAAAGGCTTAAGAGGACCTTTTTGCAGTCCGCAGCGGTCAGGGCATCCGCAGAAAGGGTAATGGAGTTCCCGATACCCTTCAAATCAGTACTTTCCGGTTCGACAACCGAATCGTCTAATCCATTCGCATAATTCCAAAGTAATTGTCCATGACTTTTCAGATGCAGATTTATAATCCGGGGATCTGTCTGTGCAAGATCACCAATTGTAAGAATTTCCAGTCTGCGAAAGGTGTCTACACTGGATTTTCCGCACATATAAAGGGAAGAAACGGGAAGAGGCCACATTTTTTCGCGGATTTCGTGGGAATAAAGAGTGTGTACCAAATCCGGTTTCTTAAAATCAGAAGCCATTTTTGCCAACACTTTTTTGTCAGAAATTCCTACATTTACCGTAAAACCAAAGTGGTCACGGATATAATTTTTAATTTCTGCGGCAGCAGCTTCCGGAGAGGAGTAATTTGCAGCAATTGGAGAAAAATCCATATAACATTCATCAATGCTGACTTGTTCAATATCGGGGCATACAGAACGCAAATATTGCATAAGTTCATTGCTTCGTTTGGAATAAAGAGCATGATTAGGGCGTTCTGTGACAAGGGAAGGGCATTTGCGGAATGCATTAATAACCGGTTCACCGGTTTGGATACCATATGCTTTTGCCGGAAGGGACTTGGCAAGGACTACACCGTGCCGCTTGCTCATGTCGCCTCCAATAATAGAAGGAATCAGGCGCAAGTCTACATCAGAACCATTTTTTAAATTTTCAATTGCACTCCAGCTTAAGTAAGCGGAGTTTACATCTATATGGAAAATAACAGAAGACATAAGCACCTCCGTATCGAATGTCAGTTCTTTTTATCATTATATACCAAACAACAATAACTTTACAATAGAAATAAATGCTGTTAGAATGGATATATTACGAATTTGTTACAAAGTTTCAGGTTGTAGCAGTTAATGGAGACTAAAAATGAAGAAAATTTCACGATATAATAAAAAAATGCGTTATATATATATAAAATGTGCAGTTGTTGCATCTGTTCTTGCAATTTTATTTTTCCCCACATGGACTAAATTTGAAAAAGCAGGGGATAATATGTTTGAGGTATGGCTGGATGAAACACAAGTCGGCGTAGTGGCAGAACGGGAGGATGCGGATGTATTCCTTGCCAGAGCAAGAAAACAGCTTGTTAAAAAGGAAAATGGAATTGTGTTTGCTGAGTGTGATATGGAGCTTAAAGGACAGGAGGTTCTGTTTGGTAAGATTGATGAGGAAAAAGATGTTGTAAGTAAAATGGCAGAAGTTCTTGCGAAGAATGAACGTCAGACTCTGAAACAGTCTTTTACCGTAAAAATTAATGAATATACAGTGAACGTGGCAAGTACTGACGAGGTGCTTCAATTATTACAGGCATCCATAAATAAGTACGATTCCGAAAATAAGTATCATGTATCCCTTATGCAGGATACAACACGAGAATTGAATGTGCTTACGGCAAATGTAGAATCTTTGGAAGAAAAAAAGCAAGAGGAAAAAAAAGAGGAAACACCTCTTTTTCCGGAAGCAGGTGTTTATGCTACTTTGTCAGAAATGTTTGAGAGTGTAGAGCCGGCAGGGGAAAAGGATTTTGAAGATTTTGAACTGGGTTTAATTGACATGGAATTTGGTGACGAGGTGGAAATCGTGGAAGCGTACTTACGGGAAGACGAGCTGACACCCTTATCGGAAGCAATTGAACAGGTAACAAAAGACAAAGAAAAGAATAAGATATATGAGGTAGTAGCGGGAGATACATTAGGCGGAATTGCATACAGCAATGATTTGACGATAGAGAAGCTCATCGCCATGAATGATACGATTGAGGATGAGTTTTCGACAATTCGGGTAGGTGATGAACTGATTGTCACAGTACCGGAACCGGAGCTTTCCATAGAGCGAAAAGAAGAAAATTATTACGAAGAAGATTACGAAGCGGAAGTTGTATATGTGGATAACGATGAATGGTATACAAATCAGACCAAGGTATTACAGGAGCCATCGGCAGGTCACAGAAAAGTTGTTGCCATTGTTTCTTATCGAAATAATGCAGAAGTAGAAAGAGAACTGATTAAGGAAGAAATCGTACTGGAGGCTGTTCCGAAAATTGTAGAAAGAGGAACAAAGATTCCTCCGACGTATATTAAACCGATTTCGGGCGGACGTTTATCTTCCAGATTCGGAAGACGTTCTGCACCTACAAAAGGAGCCAGCACATATCATAAGGGTGTTGACTGGGCAACACCAATAGGTACGGCGGTTATGGCATCATCTACCGGTACTGTTGCGAGAGCAGGATGGGGAAGTGGTTATGGTTATGTAGTATATATTAATCATGCAGACGGAAAACAGACACGATATGCACATTTAAGTAAAGTACTTGTGTCTTCCGGACAGAAAGTTTCTCAGGGAGATAAGATTGCCCTCAGCGGAAATACAGGTGTAAGTTCGGGACCACATGTGCATTTTGAGATTCTGGTTAACGGAAAGCAGGTAGATCCGTTTGAATATTTAAATTAGAATTACCATTTACAAATCGCAAGATTATGATATACTAATATGAAGTAGTTTTTTGACAATATTAAATTTTGATTATAGATAGAGGTACGCTATGGAACAATACGCAATCAAGGGCGGAAATCCATTAGTCGGAGAAGTTGAAATAGGCGGTGCCAAAAATGCTGCACTTGCCATTCTTGCGGCTGCGGTAATGACTGATGAGACGGTATATATTGAAAATATGCCGGACGTAAGAGACACAAATGTTTTATTACAGGCTATGGAAAGCATAGGCGTAGTGATAAGTCGTGTGGACAGACACAGTGTAAAAATCAATGCGTCACAGATACACAGCCTTGTTATAGAAGATGATTTTATTAAAAAAATACGTGCATCCTATTATTTATTAGGAGCATTACTTGGAAAATATAAAAAAGCAGAGGTAACTCTGCCGGGAGGCTGTAATATCGGAAGCAGACCGATTGACCAGCATATTAAAGGCTTCCGGGCATTGGGAGCAGATGTCTGCATTGAATACGGATTAATCCATGCACAGGCAGAAAAGTTAGTGGGAAACCATATTTATATGGACGTAGTGTCTGTTGGTGCTACGATTAATGTTATGATGGCAGCAGTAATGGCAGAGGGAAAGACCATAATTGAAAATGCTGCAAAAGAGCCACATGTAGTAGATTTAGCCAACTTTTTAAATAGTATGGGTGCCAATATTAAAGGTGCCGGAACAGACGTAATCCGTATCAAAGGTGTAAGTAAATTGCATGGAAGTGAATATGCAATTATTCCTGACCAGATTGAGGCAGGTACGTTTATGTTCGCAGCTGCAGCAACCCATGGTGATGTTACTGTGAAGAATGTAATTCCGAAGCATTTGGAATCTATCAGTGCCAAGTTGCTGGAAATTGGATGTGAAATAGAAGAGTCTGATGATGCAGTCAGAGTTGTGTCAGCAAAAGCATTAAAACATACCCATGTAAAGACACTTCCATATCCGGGATTTCCTACGGATATGCAGCCACAGATTGCTGTAACTCTGGGACTTTCAGAAGGAACCAGCATGGTAACGGAAAGTATTTTTGAAAACCGTTTCAAATATGTGGATGAACTTGCCAGAATGGGTGCTAACGTAAAAGTAGAAGGAAATACAGCCTTTGTGGAAGGTGTATCTAAATATACGGGAGCAAGTGTATCAGCACCGGATTTACGTGCAGGAGCTGCGCTGGTAATAGCCGGAATGGCAGCGGAAGGTATTACGATTGTAGATGACATTAAATATATTGAGCGTGGATATGAAGACTTTCATCTGAAGTTACAGGCTTTAGGTGCGCAGATTGAAAAAGTAGAAACGGATAGAGATATACAGAAGTTTAAACTGAAGGTAGGATGAAAGTAACGAATGAGTAAAGTTACCATTAAAGATGTGGCAAGAGAAGCAGGAGTTTCTATTTCGACAGTGTCAAATGCACTGAACGGAGTGAATGTGCTACATCCGAAAACGAAAGAAAGAATACTAGAGGTAGCAGAACGGCTGAATTATATTCCGAATCTGAATGGTCGAAATCTGAAAGCAAATGCAACAATGGCGGTCGGTCTGTTTATTACTTCTATGAAGGGTACATTTTATGGTACACTGGCCGACAGTATGAGTTTGGAGTGTTCCAAACATGGATATGAATTGTACATTTACATTACTTATAAAGATAAAACCATATTGAATAATATTTTTGGAAAAAGAATAGATGCAGCAGTGATTTTGTATGAAGGACTTACGGATAAGACCGTAGAAAAACTGATGAATGCTGAAATTCCCATAGTTTTTCTTGACCGTGAAGTCAAAGCAACTTCTACTTCAAGTATTGTATTTGATTCTTATCGGGAAGGAGAGCAGGTAGGAAAATATCTGCTTGGACTCGGAAATAGAACCTTTGGGCATATTTACGGAGTTCACGGGAATTATGACAGTGAACAGCGTTATAGAGGTTTTATGCATGCATTGGAAGAAGCAGGAATTTCCATAAAATCTGATTATGTATTAGAAGGAAAATACGAAAAAGAGATTGCGTATGCGGAAGTAAAAAGATTTTTGGAAGAGGGTCATACAGTACCGGATGCTTTTTTTGCTGCAAATGATGTAAGTGCACTTGGGTGTATGGAAGCATTGGCGGAGAAAGGAATCCGGGTACCGGAAGATGTTAATGTAATAGGTTGTGATAATATTGAAGTGTGTGATTTGGTACAGCCTAAGCTGACAACTATTCAGACTTCTTTCGAAAAGATGGGTGCTTTGGTTATCAATCATTTGATGGAACTTCTGGCAGGAAAAACAGAAGGAAGAGTTGAAAGAATAGAGGGTAAAATTATAGAAAGAGAATCTTGTACAGCAAAGTGAAAACTTTGCTGTTTTTTTGCTTGAAAAAAAGAATATGGTGTGCTAGCATATAAGAAATTAAAACGTTTTTATTTTGTTGAATGGAGGCAAAATAGTATGGAACCATTAGAATTAAAGAAATACGAAAATACAGCAATGCAGGCAGCCGCAGAGGGTGTAGTACTTTTAAGAAATGAAGAACAGGTGTTACCATTAAAAGAGGGAGAAAAAATTGCCGTTTTCGGCAGATGTCAGATTGAATATTACCGGAGCGGAACAGGTTCAGGCGGAGCAGTAACCGTTGCTTACAGTACAAATTTAATAGACGGATTAAGAAGAAACAAAGAAATTATTATAGATGAAGAATTAGCTGAAAAATACAGTGTATGGTTAGAAAGCAATCCGTTTGATAACGGCGGAGGCGGCTGGGCAGCAGAACCGTGGTTCCAGAAGGACATGCCATTAACAGAAGAAATCGTAAAAAATGCAGCAGAGAAGTCGGATAAGGCAATTTTTGTTATTGGACGTACCGCAGGTGAAGATAAAGATAACGAAGAAAAAGAAGGAAGTTATCTTCTTACAGAGCAGGAAAAAGAAAATTTGAAATGCATTATAAAACAATTTGAGAAAGTAATTGTTGTTTTAAATGTATCTAACATTATAGATATGTCCTTCCTGAAAGAGGATACGGAAGGTCATATTAAGGCAGTAGTGTATTCCTGGCAGGGTGGTATGGAAGGCGGATATGCCACAGCAGATGTATTGACAGGGAAAGTGACACCGAGCGGTAAGCTTACAGATACTATTGCAGAATCTTACAGTGCTTATCCTTCTTCGAAAAATTATGGCGATGATAATACAAATTTATATGAAGAAGATATTTATGTCGGATACCGTTATTTTGAGACATTCTGTCCGGATGCGGTTTTGTATGAATTTGGTTTTGGATTATCTTATACAGATTTCTCCATACATACAGAAAAAGTTGAAACAGTAAAAAATGGTGAAGAGACAGAAATCCGTCTGCAGGTAAGGGTGAAAAACGAAGGAAATACTTATAGCGGAAAAGAAGTAGTACAGGTTTATTATGAAGCACCACAGGGATGCTTGGGACGCCCGACAAGAGCATTGGCAGCATTTGCGAAAACAAAGGAGCTTGCACCACAGGAAGAAATGCAGCTTACTATTGCATTCCCGGTAAACAGCATGGCAGCCTATGATGACAGCGGATGTACAGGTCATAAGTCCTGTTATGTATTAGAGAGTGGAGAATATCGGGTTTATGTGGGTAACAGTGTACGAGATGCGAAACCGGTTCAGATTGATGGAAAAGAAGCTTATGATGTTGCCAAAACACAGGTAGTGAAACAGTTGGAAGAAGTTCTGGCACCGGTACAGAGCCTGAAACGTATGAAACCGGGAAAAAGAAATGAAAATGGTGTCTACGAGATAGTGTACGAAAATGCGCCTACCAGAAGTGTTGATATGGCAGCAAGAATTGAAGAAAGACTTCCGAAAGAATTGCCAATTACGGGAAATAAAAATTATACATTGCAGCAGGTGGCAGACGGTACAGTTTCCATGGAAGAATTTGTTGCACAGCTGACAAAAGAAGAACTGGCAATTGCTGTTCGTGGTGAAGGAATGGGACATCCTGACGTAACACAGGGAACAGCATCAGCTTTTGGCGGTGTAAGTGACAGTTTAAAAGAATATGGTATTCCTTTAGCATGTGCAGCAGATGGTCCTTCCGGTGTTCGTATGGAAAACGGAAATAAAGCAAGACAGCTCCCGATAGGAACACTTCTTGCCGCTACATGGAACACGGAACTGGTAAAAGAACTCTATACGTTTTTAGGAATGGAAATGGTAGAAAATCAGATTGATACTCTTTTAGGACCGGGAATGAATATTCACAGAGATCCTATGAATGGTAGAAATTTTGAATACTATTCCGAAGATCCGTTTATGACAGGTGTTATGGCAGCGGCAGCTTCCGGCGGAATTCATGCCGGTGGCGGATTTGCAACAATTAAACATTTTGCATGTAATAATCAGGAAAAACGCCGTTCCTTTATTGATGCGGTTGTTTCAGAGAGAGCCGTCAGGGAGATTTATTTAAAAGGCTACGAAATGGCAGTAAGGGATGGAAACGTTCTTTCCATTATGACTTCCTATAATCCGATTAACGGACATTTTGCAGCTTCTAATTATGATTTAAATACAACTGTTCTTCGAAAGGAATGGGGCTATACTGGTATTGTAATGACTGACTGGTGGGCAAAGATGAACGATGTAGTAGATGGCGGTGAGGCTACGGTACAGAAAACACGCGATATGATTCGTGCACAGAATGACCTTTATATGGTAATTAATAATTATGGTGCGGAAATCAATGCGAATAATGACGACACGTTAGAAGCTTTGGAGCAGGGCAGACTGACCGTTGGAGAATTACAGCGTAATGTAATGAATATTTGTAACTTCCTCATTAAGACCGAAAGCTTCAAGAGAGTTGGAACAGAAGCAGAGGAGATTCCTGTTCTGGAACCGCTTGAGGAAGATTTTGAAATGGCAGAAGGGGTTGTTGGTTATAATATTTCCGAACAATCTGTAGTGAATGTACAGATGGAAAAAGAGACCTACATTAAGGTAGAGGAAGACGGAATATATTACCTGATTGCCAACATTATGTCAGAAGACAGCAACATGTTCCAGACAACGGCGGAGATTATGATAAATCAGGAGCCGGCAGCATTTATTCAGACCCAGGGAACGATGGGAAAATGGATTGTGCAGAAGTTGCAGAAGAATATATTGAAGAAAGGAACTTATTGTGTGCTTCCTAAGGTTGTGAAACCTCATTTGGAAATACAGTCGATTGAGTTCAAATTCTACAAGCCAATTTAATAATCAAACCATTGACAAGCAGTATAAACTTGTTATCGTAACTGAATTTCAGAGTTGAATAGTAAAAAAGCTAAGCCACAGATTTAAAACTGTGGCTTAGTTTTTTTGTGTAATAGGAAATTGTGCAAGCCAAGCAGTGTAAGCAGTGCAGTAACAAAAAAATGTATAGAAATCAAAAGAAAAGTAAAGGAATATGGAATTATAAAGTGATATTTTAAAGATATAGAAAAATCAAAAAAGGAGAGAGAGATGAAAACAGTATTTAAGAGAGCATTAGCTTTGGTGCTGTCAGCTGCCTTGAGTGTATCCGGTTTCGGTGGAACAACAAAAGCCGGCGTTGTAGAAGCAGAAGGCAATACAATCAAGTATGACTATGCACCTAACTTTTCGACTGTTTTTGAAAATTTCATAACAGTTGATGGAACAAAACTGATGGATGGAGACAAAGAATTAAAATTTGTTTCTTTGAACTATCCGCAGGCAACCAGTGATACAGCGTGGGAGTCTGAAAACGCAGTAAAAACTATTAAAGCTATGGGTGGTAATGTTACCCGAAGCTATACCATTCCGGTTTATAACGGACAAAACTCTGCTACGGCATACGTAACAGGTGTAGATGAAAATGGTCAGTTGACATTTAATGAAGATGCATTGAATAGTCTTGACCATTTACTTGATGCATGTAACAGACATGGGATACGTCTGATTATTCCATTAGTAGACCACTGGCATTGGATTGGTGGTATGGATGGCTATGTATGGCTTGCCGGTGAAGCTGATGGAACGCCTACACAGTCCGGTTTCCAGGATTGGGCATGGGAATTTTATTCTAGTGAAAAATGTATGGACTATTTTAAGCAGATGATTACTCATTTGTTAAATAGGACAAACTCTGTTACAGGTGTTAAATACATGGATGACCCTGCAATCCTTTGCTGGGAAACCGGTAATGAGGTTGGTAACAGATCACAGGATGAACTTGATGAAGTTCTTTCCAAATGGACTAATGAAGTAGCAAATCATATCAGATCTATTTATGGTGATACTACTATTCCATATGAAATTACATCGGAAGAAACTAAAACAGAAGAAGTTGTAACACAAAAAGCTATGGCAGTTGCAGATACAATAGAAGAAGTTACAACAGAAGAAGCTACAACAGAAGAAATTACAACAGAAGAAGTTACAACAGAGGAAGCAGTAACAGAAGAAGTTGTAACAGAAGAAGTTGTAACAGAAGAAGTTGTAACAGAAGAAGTTGCAACAGAAGAAGTTGCAACAGAAGAAGTTGTAACAGAAGAAGCTACAACAGAAGAAACTATAATCGAAGAAATTATAGCAGTTGCAGCTATAAGAGAAGAAGTTATAATAGAAGAAACTATAACAGAGGAAGTTGCAACAGAAGAAGCTGTAACAGAAGAAGCTGTAACAGAGGAAGCTGCAGCAGAGGAAGTTGCAACAGAAGAAGTTGCAACAGAAGAAGCTGTAACAGAGAAAGTTGCAACAGAAGAAGCTGTAACAGAAGAAGCTGTAACAGAAGAAGCTGTAACAGAGGAAGTTGCAACAGAGGAAGTTGTAACAGAGGAAGTTGCAACAGAAGAAGTTACAACAGAAGAAGTTATAACCGAAAAAGCTATGACAAAAAAAGTTATAACAGAGGACAGCACAGCTACAAATTCAGAGGAAACTGCCGAAACTACCATTGTTAGAAGACATCTCATTTTAGATGGAAGAATGTCTATGTCACAAAAAGGTTCACTTGCAGCAAACAATCCTTGTGATATTTTAGGTGCACACTATTATGAAGGTAACTATGCAGAGAGATGTAAGAATGATACAATTGCTGCACATAATGCAGGTAAGCCTTTTATCTTAGGCGAGTTTGGTGGAAAAGTAGAAGCAAAGCCTTGCATAGATGTTTTCCAGCAAGGTCTTGAGAATGGTACTAATGGTATTATGATGTGGAGTTTACGTGCTCATAAAGACGGATTTGGTTATTATTTCCATGATGAGGACGGTTTTTGGGCAGCTTATCACTGGCCGGGCTTTGAATCAGGCGATTATTATGGTGAGACAGAAATCTTGCGTGCACTTTTTGCATATGCGCAGATTGCAAATGGTAAAGCAGATACATATGAAGAAGCAAGAAAAATTAAGATTCCTGCTCCGGAAACAGAAGAAGCACCATTGCTTTATGCAGCAGGCAGTGCAAATGAACATGACAAATCTTTCTTAGATGGTTCAGTTGGTGACATCAAATGGAGAGGTGTTGTAGGTGGTGCATGGTATGAAATCCAGAGAACAGATGGCGTTGCTACAGAAGACTCTGTTTGGACAACCATTGCAGATGAAGAAGATTATGTATATGATTCAGGACGTAACTGGGAAGATAAAGCACATGACTGTATCGCAGGTTATCATGATGAAACAGCAGTAGATGGAAAGACCTATTCTTATCGTTTACGTGCATGTAACGAAAGTGGAGCCGGTCTTTGGTCCAATATCGTAACTGTTAACAATACAAAACATGTAGTAGTAGATGAACTTGATCTGATTGCAGTATCCAGTACAGATGCTAACCCTACAGAAATCAGACGTACATACAGCAGTGATCATTCTGCCAATATTTCATATTCCAGCAGCTCTATCGTAAACCAGAGCAAAACAGAAGGATATATTGAATATGAAGCAATCATTCCTGTAAAGGATGTAGTTGTAACAGCTATTAACGAAACAGAAGAAGGAAATGAGCCGAAAATCTTTGTTTCAGCAGATGGAATCAGCTATAAACAGCTTGAAGCAGCACATACGGCAGGTACAAAAGAATATTCTGTTTCTAACGTATCCAATGCGGAAAATTACTATTACACCAGAATTTATATAGCCGGTGAAAGTGCTTGTAAGTTAGATACTATTTCTATTACCTATCAGAATGATGGTAACTCCTATAGAGGAGAATTAGGTGGTGCAGGTGTAAATACTAACGTTATGATTCAGGATAATACATTTGGTATTAATGCAGCTCCTTATTACACATTTAAGTCAACTAATTTAACAGCAGCTACAGGTAATTATGATGGTATTACTACAACAGATGCAGAAAATGCAACAATTCTTTACAAAACCGGCGATGATATTAATGCATATCGTATTGTTGCTTATACAAAAGATGGTGTAATGCCTAAAGTGGAATATTCTTATGACGGTGTTACATATGCTGATGCAGCAGAAATTGCAAATGTTGCTGATGGAGATTACACAAAAGTTACATTTGGTGATTTAAATGTCAGTCAGACAGTTCGTGTAATTCGTGTTACGTTTCCGGAAGGAAGCAGGGATAAAGTTATTTTGAAATCTGTAGAATTATCTTCCGGTACAAAATTTATTCCTTTAGCAGAGTCTGCACCTGCAAATACACTTGAAGATGGTGAATATTATTTTGGTCTTGATGAGAACATTGTAGCAGAATATACAATCAACGGAAATGAAAGTAAGGTTGTATATACAAATACTCTTGCAAATGCAGACTTTACAGTATATGACTGTGTATATGCATGGGTAAAACCTGATAATAGCGGAAATACTTTGAATTTACAGTTAACTGATGCTGATGGTACAGTTTGGACAAGTACTGATGTTGTTTTAAACGGAACTACCGGTGTAATGAATAAATTCTTATTTGGCGAAAATAAAGATTTTGATTTTAGTAAAGTCGTTAAAGTTGAATTTGTTATTTCCGCTGCAGCTACAGCCGGCAGTGCAACCGGAACAATTGCACTTAATGCAGATAATTTCTACACAGGTAACTATGGTGTTGCATTAAATTATGATTTTGATGGAGTGGCAAATACTGTTTATGTAGATAGTGTTTATGTAGGTTCTTCTACAAAGGCAGATGACTTCGAAGGTTATAGTGGTTCAAATGCTCTGTTGCAGGCAGCATATGCAGTAAATGCAGGTGGTGGTACATTCGATATGTCCTTAGATCCTGTACATAAATCAGAAGGTTCTTACGGAGCAAGAATTGATTATAACTATAACGGCAAAGGCTATGCCGGTGCAGTGAAACAAATGGATAAGTTGAATCTGGCCGGATACGATGGATTTACATTATATATTGAATCTGATGGATCAGGCAACCAGTTTAAGCTTCAGATGACAGATGAATTGACTACATATAACTATACGGGATATTTATTCGGTAAAGGTCCTATGATTTATTATGTGCCGTTTGCTGATATTGTGGAAGCAGACTGGACAGGTGGTACAAGTCATATTGACGGAAAAGTAGACTTAAAGACTGTTGAAATTTATACAAATCAGGAAGGTAGCGTTACCAGTGGTACATTCTATATTGATGATATTAAAGGTGCCAACTTCACAACTGATTTAGCAGCACAGACAGCAATCACATTAAATGAACCAGCAGATGGCGGAAATGTTACTGCATTCCCTTATACTATCTCCGGTACAGCAGCTTATGTTGATTATGTTACTGTTGTAATTGGAGACAAAATGTATAACGTTGCCGTAAATGAAGATGGAACATGGTCTTATGAACTTACAGCAGAATCCGGTGTATACAACGGAACAGAAGTAGAAGTAAAAGCAGGCGTTTACTATCCTAATAAAACAGTAGTTAAAGAAACAGCAGCAAAAATGACTATTAATGTAGACGGAAATGATGCTCCAATTGTAGAATCCTATGATACAGTTATCTGGGATTGGGATTTTGCTACAGATAGTACAGAAGGCTGGGAATTCGAAGGATTTACTCCTAAAACAGAAGCAGACAGTTCTACAGGAAATACAAACTTGGTAGCATGGTCCCAGACTGCTTATGATGCAGTATTCAGCTATAAAGTTACAGGTATTCCAAATGGTATCTATACATTACAGAATGATATCAAAGTTAAAAGCAATATGAACAATGTTCAGATGGCTTTAAGTGACGGAACAAATGAAGTAAAGTCAAAACCTGTTGATACACAGGATGTATTTGTTGAAGATCAGTTCTTAGGTGAAAAATTTGAAGTAACAAATAATGAAGTAATTGTTAAGTATTATGTATCAGCACCGGATGATGCAACCGGTTCAACTTTTGCAGTTGGCGATATTAAGTTGTATCTCGTAGAAGGTGCGAACATTATTACAAATGGTGACTTTACAGAAGTCGCAACATATCCGGATGGATGGGTAAAATATCCGACAGGCTGGGATGTAACACCTTATGATAACTCCGGAAATATTAAAACAGATGCTAAATGGGATGATCCGGGTAATAACCGTGTTATGGTTGTAGCTGCAGGAACAGAGTTTAGTTTATCGCAGAAAGTTTCTGTTTCAGCAACTGATGCAGGTATCTATTCATTATCAGTGGATGTTGATACTGTAAGTAATCCTTGTGCAGTAGAAAACTTTACAATGAAAGTTCTTGATGCTGAAGGCAAAGAAGTAGGCAAGCAGAAAGTAGAAAATGGAACATGTACGCTTGACGGACTTGCTCTTCCCGAAGGAATTTATACGGTACAGATTGCCGGTACAATGACGGAAGATACTACACCGGATGATGCAAATGGACCGGTAGTATATATTGACAATGTGAAACTTGTAATGAGCGAATTGGGTGTTGAAACTCCTGATACAGATGTTGTATGGGCATGGGATTTTGCAGACGGTACAGAAGGCTGGAAATTTGAAGGATTTACGCCTAAGACAGAAGCAGATGGTTCTACAGGAAATACGAACTTAGTAGCATGGTCTCAGGATGGTTATGATGCAGTATTCAGCTATACCGTAAAAGATATTCCTAATGGTGTTTATACATTACAGAATGATATTAGAGTTAAGAGCAATGTAACGGAAGCTTATATGGCATTGAGTGATGGAGTTAACGAAGTTAAAACAGCACATATCGACACCAGTGATATTATGGTGGAAGATAAAGTGATGGAAGAGACTTTTGCAGTTACAAACAATCAGGTTACAGTAAAATATTATGCAAAAGCTCCTGCTGATACCGATGGTGCAACATTTATTGTAGGTGATATTAAACTTCGTTTAACAGAAGGACTTGATGTGATTACAAATGGTGACTTTACAGAAGTAACAACGTATCCGGATGGATGGGTAAAATATCCGACAGGCTGGGATGTAACACCTTATGATAATTCCGGAAATATCAAAACAGATGCTAAGTGGGATGATGCGGGTAACAACCGTATTATGGTTGTAACTGCAGGTACAGCATTCAGCTTATCACAGAAAGTTACTATTACAGGAAATGATGCAGGAACATATGCGTTATCAGTAGATGTTGATACTGTAAGTAATCCTTGTACAGTAGAGAACTTTGTAATGCAGGTTGTTGATGCAACCGGTGCAGTAGTAGGAAAACAAAATGTAGTAAACGGAGCATGTACACTTACTAATCTTGCTCTTACAGAAGGAGAGTATACGGTAACAATTGCCGGTACAATGACAGAAGATGCTACACCGGATGATGCAAACGGACCGGTAGTTTATATTGATAATGTAAGCCTTGTTATGACAGCTCCGGCTAAGGGAGAAACACCTGAACCGACTCCTGAGCCAAGTCCGGAACCGGATAAACCGGAAGTACCGGAAATTGTTATTCCGGAAGAAGGAATGTGGATTGCACCGATTGCTGATCAGATTTTTACAGGAAAAGTAATCGTACCGGAAATCAAAGTATATGACAATGGTGAATTATTAGAGGTAAATAAAGACTATACTGTTAAAATAAAAAATAATAAAAAGGTTGGTACAGCTACAGTAACTGTAAAAGGTAAAGGAAATTACGAAGGAAGCGATACAGCAACTTTTAAAATTATTAAAAAAGATCTTGGAACAGATGGTATTGTAGTTGACTACAAAGACAGTTTAGTTGAAACAGGTAAAAACCAGAAAGCATTAACAAAGATTACATATGCAACAAATGGTAAATCTATAAAATTAGGAAGTAAAGACTATACTGTTGTATATTACAAGTATGAAAATGTAAGTGGTAATAGTGTTATTCCGGAAGATGCAACAGCATTAAAACAGGTTAAGACAGCCGGTGATTATCAGATGGTGATTACAGGTAAAGGAAACTATGAAGGAACTGTAGTAAAAGACATTAAAGTTTATGCAAAAGGTAAAGTAACTGATATCAGCAAATTAACTGTTAAAATTGAAGGAAAGAAATCCTACAGTGTAGTATGTGACGGTACAGCACAGGAGCCAAAAGTTGGAGTATTTTCCGGCAAAAAAACAATTGACAGCAAGTGCTATAACGTTGAATATTCTGACAATACAAATGTTGGAACAGCAACCATTACTATTACAGGTAAGGTTGAAGAAGGCTATATCGGTAAAGTGACTAAGACATTCAAGATTACAGCTACAAAACTTTCCAAAGTGGCAAAAATTGATGATACAAAATGGGCAGCAAACGTTGACTTCAATGCAGCAACAGGAGAAGCAGTACAGGCAGGTGGTATGATTATTGCCAAAAATGCAGAGTCAGGATATTCTTTTGTGGAAGGTACAGATTATATTGTTACTTACAGCAAGAATAAAAAAGCAGGTAAAGCAACAGCATTTTACAAAGGTATTGGAAAATATACAGGAACCATTAAAAAGACATTTAAAGTAAATGCCGTAGAATTATTTGCAAATAATGCAGCAAAAGAGGGTGTAGCAGTAAATGGTATCGCAGATGCAAGTGGTAACAGTGCAACAGCTGTATTTGCAAAGAAAGGCAGCAGGCTTGATGTTACAGTAACCATTAATGGAAATGAACTTGTAGAAGGTGTAGATTACAAAGTATCCTATAAGAGAAACAAAGCTGTTACAAAAGAAAACATGGCAGAGAATAAGAAACCGCAGGTAACAATTCAGGGTATTAATGGATACAAAGGTAAGTTATCAACAACATTTGTAATTACTCCGGCTAGTTTGGAAGACATGAATATGACAGTAGCAGATGTAGCTTACCAGAATAAGAAAGGTAAATATGTATCCGCGCCTGTACTTACAGATGCAGATGGTGCAAAACTGAAAGCAAACAAAGATTACACAGTAACCTATTACTTACTTGAAGGTGATGAAGAAATAAAATTAACTAAGAGTGACGTAGTAGAGGCATATTCACAAGTAAAAGTTGTTGCAACAGCAAAGAGTACAAACTACAAAGATAGCAATGAAAAAGTATACACTGTAGCGGTTCAGGATATTGCTAAAGCAAAAGTAGTAGTAAAATCCAAGCCATACACAGGAAAAAAAGTTACACTTACAGCAGAAGATTTCACTACTATTAAAGTAGGAGATACAAAGCTGAAAGAAGGAGTACATTACGAAATTGTCGCAGACAGCTATGAAAACAACATCAATAAAGGTAAAGCAAGTGTAACAATTAAAGGTATTGGAAACTATGCCGGAACAAAGAAAGTAACATTCAAGATTACAGGACGTGCAATGGCATGGGTTCAAAATCTTTTTAAATGGTAAGAAAAATATGTTTTCAAGAATTACCGGGATTCATATTGGAAAAACCATTGACAAGCAGTATATACCGTGTTATTGTATTTGCAGATATGAAAATTCAATATTGTGATTTTTCTCTTATTCAGAGTGGTGGAGATACAAAGGATCTGTGAAACCACGGCAACCCCTTTGAAACAGAAGGAAGGTGCCTACCTGAGCGAGTAACAGCCTATAAGGCAAATCGAACAATAAGAGGATTTGATTATCAGAAGTTATCGAGTCCGCTTATTTTATAAGCGGACTTTCTTAATTTAAATTCTTTAGGAGGAACCAAAATGGAAAAATTAATTTTTACTTCAGAGTCCGTAACAGAAGGACATCCTGACAAAATGTGTGATGCTGTTTCCGATGCCATCTTAGATGCGCTTATGGAAAAAGATCCTATGAGCCGTGTAGCTTGTGAGGCTGCAAGCTGTACAGGTTTTGTACTTGTAACAGGCGAAATTACTACAAACGCGTATGTAGATATTCAGAAAATCGTTCGTGATACAGTAAAAGAAATTGGTTATGATAAATCCGAATACGGTTTCGATGGTAATACATGTGCAGTTCTTGTTGCAATTGATGAGCAGTCTGCTGATATTGCAATGGGTGTTGATAAAGCATTAGAAGCCAAGGAAAACAAAATGTCTGACGAAGAAATCGAAGCTATCGGTGCCGGAGATCAGGGTATGATGTTTGGTTTTGCTTCAAATGAGACAGAAGAATATATGCCTTACCCGATTGCACTTGCTCATAAACTTGCATTGCAGCTTACAAAAGTACGTAAAGACGGTACATTAAAATACTTAAGACCGGATGGAAAAACTCAGGTTTCCGTAGAATATGATGAAAACGGAAAACCAAAGAGATTGGAAGCAGTAGTTTTATCTACACAGCATGATGAAGATGTAACACAGGAACAGATTCATGCAGATATCAAAAAACATGTATTTGATGTAATCTTACCTCAGGAATTAATTGATGCAGATACAAAATTCTTCGTTAATCCTACAGGACGTTTCGTAATCGGCGGACCTCACGGAGATGCAGGTCTTACAGGACGTAAGATTATCGTAGATACTTACGGCGGATATGCTCGTCACGGCGGCGGTGCTTTCTCCGGTAAAGACTGTACAAAGGTTGACCGTTCCGCAGCTTATGCAGCACGTTACGTTGCAAAGAATATTGTAGCAGCAGGACTTGCTGATAAATGTGAAATTCAGTTATCTTATGCAATCGGTGTAGCACAGCCTACTTCCATCATGGTTGATACATTTGGAACAGGTAAACTTGCTGATGACAAGATTGTAGAAATCGTTCGTGAGAATTTCGATCTTCGTCCGGCCGGCATTATCAAAATGTTAGACTTACGTCGTCCGATTTACAAACAGACAGCAGCTTACGGACACTTTGGACGTAATGATTTGAATCTTCCTTGGGAAGCATTAAATAAGGTTGATGATTTGAAGAAATATTTATAAGAAGAGGAAATCTCTGTTATCCGTGTGGGTAGCAGGGATTTTTTTGTAAAATGAAAAGTTTTCATATTTGTAAAAAGCCATAGATTGAGGTATAATTTTAAAGCTATAATTATTTGTTAGAAATGAGGAAAAAACATGGCATTTGCGCATCTTCACGTCCACACGGAATACAGTCTGCTGGACGGTTCCAATAAAATAAAAGAATATGTAAAAAGAGTAAAAGAACTTGGTATGGACAGTGCGGCAAT
Organism: Lachnospiraceae bacterium; assembly: GCA_017437065.1. Classification (GTDB taxonomy): domain Bacteria; phylum Bacillota; class Clostridia; order Lachnospirales; family Lachnospiraceae; genus RGIG3002. The sequence continues at coordinate 15,194 of JAFSBX010000063.1, read as the reverse complement.
TACAGATCATGGTGTCATGTACGGTGTAATTGATTTTTATAAAGCCGCAAAAGAGGCGGGTATTAATCCGATTCTGGGCTGTGAGGTTTATGTTGCACCGAATTCCCGTTTTGATAAGGAACTGACCGGTGGAGAAGACAGATATTACCATCTGGTACTGCTTGCTGAAAATAACACTGGATATGCCAATCTGATGAAGATTGTAAGCAAGGGGTTTACAGAGGGGTATTACTACAAACCGCGTGTGGATATGGAAGTGCTGAATCAGTATCATGAGGGTATTATTGCACTTTCAGCTTGTCTTGCAGGAGAGGTGCAGCGTTATATAACCAAAGGATTGATTGATGAAGCAAAAAAGACTGCTTTGAAGTATGAGCAGTGTTTTGGAAAAGGTAATTACTTTTTGGAATTGCAGGATCATGGAATTCCTGAGCAGAGACAGGTGAATTCTGTGCTGTTACAGATGAGCAAAGAATTGGATATTCCCCTTGTGGCTACCAATGACGTGCATTATACTTATGCAGAAGATGAAAAACCTCACGATATTCTGCTGTGTCTTCAGACAGGAAAGAAACTGGCTGACGAGGACAGAATGCGTTATGAGGGCGGGCAGTATTATGTAAAAAGCGAAGAAGAAATGAAAGGACTGTTTCCTTATGCATGGGAGGCAGTGGAAAATACCCAGAGGATTGCAGACAGATGTCAAGTAGAAATTGAATTTGGTGTGACAAAGCTTCCAAAATACGAAGTGCCGGAGGGATTTACTTCGGAAAGTTACTTATATAAACTTTGTTCGGATGGTTTGAAAGAACGTTATGGAGAGGACAAAGATGGCAAATTAAAAGAACGTCTGGATTATGAATTTTCTGTTATTAAACAGATGGGCTATGTAGATTATTTTCTTATTGTATGGGACTTTATTAATTATGCGAAAAACAATGATATTATGGTTGGACCGGGACGTGGTTCAGCAGCAGGAAGTATTATTGCATATTGTCTGAAAATAACAAATATTGACCCCATAAAATACAGCCTGCTGTTTGAGCGTTTCCTAAATCCTGAACGTGTATCCATGCCGGATATTGATATCGATTTCTGCTTTGAAAGACGTCAGGAAGTTATTGATTATGTAGGCAGAAAATACGGAGCAGATAAAGTAGTGCAGATTGTAACATTTGGTACTTTGGCGGCGAAGGGTGTTATCCGTGATGTGGCGCGTGTTATGGACTTGCCATACAATTTTGCGGATTCCATTGCAAAAATGATACCGAATGAATTAAATATCACTTTGGAAAGGGCATTAGAAATTAATCCGGAGCTTCGGGGACTTTATGAGCAGGATGAACAGGTACATTATCTGATTGATATGTGTAAAAGACTGGAAGGGCTGCCCAGACACACTTCCATGCATGCAGCGGGGGTAGTTATCTGCCAGAAACCGGCGGATGAATTTGTACCATTGTCCAGAGGTTCTGATGGTTCCATTACGACCCAGTTTACCATGACGACCATTGAAGAATTGGGACTATTGAAGATGGATTTCCTCGGACTTCGGACTCTGACAGTTATTCAGAATGCTGTAAAACTGGCCGAAAAGAGTTCAGAAAAGAAAATCGATATAGACAGTATTGATTATGATGATAAAGCGGTACTGGCTTCTATCGGAACCGGAAAGACAGACGGTGTGTTCCAGCTGGAAAGTGGCGGTATGAAAGGATTTATGAAGGAATTGAAACCGGAAAATCTGGAGGATATCATTGCAGGTATTTCTCTTTATCGTCCGGGACCGATGGACTTCATCCCGAAATATATTAAAGGAAAGAACAGTAGTGGTCCGATTACATATCGCTGTCAGGAATTAGAGCCGATTTTGGCACCTACTTATGGCTGTATTGTTTATCAGGAACAGGTTATGCAGATTGTTCGGGATTTAGGTGGATATACTTTGGGACGAAGCGATCTGGTGCGTCGTGCCATGAGTAAGAAAAAGCAGGCGGTGATGGAGAAAGAACGTGCCAACTTTGTGTACGGAAACGAAGAAGAAGGTGTGCCGGGCTGTAAAGAGAAAGGAATTGATGAACAGGTTGCAAGTCAGATTTATGATGATATGATGGATTTTGCAAAATATGCGTTTAACAAATCCCATGCGGCGTGTTATGCGGTAGTATCTTATCAGACGGCATACATGAAATATTATTATCCTGTGGAATATATGGCAGCACTTATGACTTCCGTAATTGATAATCCGGGAAAGGTTGCAGAATATATTCTGACTTGCAGAAATATGGGGATTTCCATCCTGCCGCCGGATATTAATGAAGGAGAAGCAGGGTTTTCAGTATCGGGTAAAGCTATCCGTTATGCTCTCACGGCCATTAAGAGCGTGGGCAGGCCGGTAATAGAGTCCGTTGTGGAGGAGCGAAATGAAAGAGGTCCTTATACAAATCTGAATGATTTTATTACCCGAATGTCTGATAGAGATGTGAATAAACGGGCAGTTGAAAACTTTATAAAATCCGGTGCGCTCGACAGTCTGGGTGGGACAAGAAAGCAGTTTATGAGTATATATGTGCAGATTATGGATCACATCCATCAGGACAAAAAGAACAATATGGCCGGACAGATGACTCTCTTTGATATCGTATCGGAAGAAGAAAAAGAAAGCTTTGACATTAAACTGCCCGATGTAGGTGAATATTCCAAAGAAATGCGGCTGGCTTTTGAAAAAGAAGTGTTGGGTGTTTATATCAGTGGACATCCTTTGGAAGAATATGAGGAATTGTGGAAAAAGCAGATTACTGCCACTACAGCTGATTTTGTGCTGGATGATGAAAGCGGCGAGATTAAAGCGGCGGATGGTTCCAGCGTTACTATCGGAGGTATGATTGCTTCCAAAAAGATTAAATATACAAAGAATGATAAAGTGATGGCATTTCTGCAGCTGGAGGATTTGGTGGGAAATGTAGAGGTTATTGTATTTCCTAAGGATTATGAGAGAAATTCTGCCAAGTTAATTGAAGATAATAAAGTCTTTATTAAAGGAAGAGTATCTGCGGAAGAGGAAAAAGACGGTAAGCTGATTTGTGAGTCCATTACTACCTTTGAGGAATTGGAAGAGAAACTGCAAAGTCAGAAAAAGCTTTGGGTGAAATTCCCGGATAAAGAAACTTATCTTGCAAGAGAACAGGAGCTGTTTGATGCTATTGCTGATTCAGACGGAAAAAATCAAGTTGGTATTTTTATAGAAAACCCGAAGGCGATGAAAACATTACCACCAAATCGTAGCGTGAAGGCAGACGAAATTTTAATAGAAAAGCTGGCAGCTATTTTTGGAGAAGGTAATGTGAAAATAAAGTAGACGTTTGAATCGAAATGTGCGATAAGTTACAAAATAATGAAAATTGTGATTAACGCAATAAATTTTGATAAAAAACAAACAATGTAAGCCCTTACATTAAAACAAGATATTGAAAATGACAAGAAAAAAGGGTAGAATGTAATAAGTTGTACAGGAGATAGGTTGAAAAATACAGATTTTTCAATTGAAAGATTTGTGCGGGTGCCAAATTTGCAGATTGTGCAAGAATGGAGGATTAGGTAGAAATGTCTAAAGAGATTAAGACAATTGGTGTGCTTACTAGTGGAGGAGATGCACCGGGAATGAACGCAGCAATTCGTGCTGTAGTTAGAAAGTCAATTGCGAATGGAATAAAAGTAAAAGGAATTAAGAAAGGCTATCATGGTCTTTTAAATGAAGAAATTATAGATTTAGAGGCACATAGTGTTTCTGATATTATTCAACGAGGCGGTACTATTTTAGGTACAGCAAGATGTTTGGAATTTAAAACACCGGAAGGTCAGAAATTGGGTGCTGACATTTGTAGAAAGCATGGTATTGACGGAGTCGTTGTAATTGGTGGTGACGGTTCTTACATGGGTGCACAGGCACTTGCAAGAAACGGAATTAATACTGTAGGTATTCCGGGAACCATCGACCTTGATATTGCATGTACAGAGTATACAATCGGTTTTGATACTGCTGTAAACACAGCTATGGAAGCTATTGATAAAGTACGTGATACATCTTCTTCCCATGAAAGATGCAGTATCATTGAAGTTATGGGTAGAAATGCAGGTTATATCGCATTATGGTGCGGTATTGCCAACGGTGCGGAAGACATTCTGTTACCGGAAAAATACGACTATGATGAACAGCGCATTATCAACAGCATTATTGATAACAGAAAGAAAGGCAAGAGCCATCATATTATCATTAACGCAGAAGGTGTTGGACATTCTGTATCCATGGCTAAGAGAATTGAAGCAGCAACAGGTATGGAAACAAGGGCAACTATCTTAGGTTACATGCAGCGTGGTGGTAACCCGACAGCGAAAGACAGAGTATATGCGTCTATTATGGGTTCCTATGCAGCAGATATCTTACTCGCAGGCAAATCCAACCGTGTAGTAGGTTACCAGCATGGAGAATTTGTTGATTTTGATATTGAAGAAGCATTAAACATGAAAAAATGCATTCCGGAATACGAATATGAAGTAAGTAAATTATTATCCGTATAATTGCTTCGGGAAAATAGAAAGAAATTTAATAAGAAAATATAGAAAAAGGGTTGGCTTATGCCGAACCCTTTTTCTAAATAGAAATACAAAATAAAATACGAGCGTCAATAGCAACTATACAAAACGTACCGTGGCATCTTGCAAAAACTTGTTTCAGCATTTGTGACTTATGGAAGATATTAGATTTTCTTAATGTTCTGTCTGAATCTAGCAATTCAGCGGCATGGATGCCGATGAAAGGATGAAACTGAGCCAAGGATGGCGAATTTCAGCCGGTTGCGGTCGGATAATGTACTTACCCGGAACATTTAGAAAATCTTATATCTGGAACTCGGAACAAAGGTTGAAACAAGTTTTCGCAAGATGCCCCACGACCTTGCAAAGCAACTATTGACACTCAAAAAAATAAGGAGGCAGAGATGCTGACCAGTCTGAACAACCCACGCGTAAAGCAGGTGGCAGAACTTGTGAAAAAATCGAAAGCAAGAAAAAAAGAAGATGTATTTGTGGTAGAAGGCATACGAATGTTTCAGGAAGTGCCTGTGGAAAAAGTAAAAGAATGCTTTGTAACAGAGGCTTTTTTTGAGAAATGCGAGTGCAAGGAGAAAATTTGTCAGTGTAATTATGAACTTGTTTCGGAAGATATTTTCAAAAAAATCTCCGATACACAGACACCGCAAGGGATTTTGTGTGTGGTAAAACAATATCACTATCATATAGAAGAGTTGTTAAAGAAGGAAAATCCATTGCTTGTTTTGTTGGAGGATTTGCAGGACCCGGGGAATTTGGGAACTATTATACGAACAGGTGAGGGTGCGGGAATTGACGGTGTTATTATGACCAGAGAATCCGTGGATATTTATAATCCGAAGACGATTCGTGCTACAATGGGTTCTATTTACAGAGTTCCATTTTTGTATACAGATAATCTGGAACAAGTTATGGAAGAATTGAAAAAAAGAAATGTGCATACTTATGCGGCACATTTGCAGGGAAAAGAATATTATGATGTACAGGAATTTAAAGAAGGCTGTGCATTTTTGATAGGGAATGAGGGAAACGGACTTAAGAAAGAAACGGCTGATTTGGCAGAACGGTATATTAAAATTCCTATGGAGGGACAACTGGAATCACTAAATGCGGCGGTTGCAACGGCAATTTTGATGTATGAAGCAGCAGCACAGCGCAGAAGAATCTGAAAGGGACATTTTGTGAAATAAAATAAGCCCTCAAAAAAGTTACTAAATGAGAAAAAGGAAATATAGAACATAAAAAGAGGAGGAAACAGACATGAAAAAAGGAAATGTTGGATTTATTGGAACAGGTAACATGGCAAAAGCAATTATCGGTGGCATGCTTGAAAAAGGTATTGTTAGTGCTGAAAACATTATCGGTGCAGATAAGATGGAAGCAGCTGTGAAAGAAACAGCCGAGCGTTTTAAAATTCAGACAACAACAGACAACAAAGTAGTAGCAGAAAATGCGGAGATTATTTTTCTTGCGGTAAAACCGCAGTTTTTGGCAGAGGCTGTAGCAGAGATAAAGGATTATATTACAGAAGAACACCTGATTATCAGCATTGCCGCAGGAAGAACAATGCAGAATATTACAGATTTGTTTGGAAAGGAAATTCGTCTGGTACGTTGTATGCCGAATACTCCTGCGCTAGTAGGCGAAGGATGTACCGGTGTATGCAGAAACGAAAAAGTGACAAATGAAGATATGGAACGTGTTATGAAACTGCTTACTTCTTTTGGCAGTGCAAGTGAAGTTTCAGAGCATTTGATGGATGCGGTTGTTGGTGTCAGCGGTAGTTCTCCTGCATATGTATTTATGTTTATTGAAGCTTTAGCGGATGCAACAGTTGCAGCCGGAATGCCTAGAAATCAAGCATATCAGTTTGCAGCACAGGCAGTACTTGGAAGTGCAAAGATGGTGTTGGAAACAGGAAAGCATCCGGGAGAATTAAAGGATATGGTGTGCTCTCCGGCAGGAACTACAATTGAGGCAGTAAAAGTGTTGGAAGAAAAGGGATTCCGTGCAGCTGTAATGGATGCTGTAGAGGCTTGTGTAAATAAATCCAGAAACATGTAATTGTAGAGAAAATTGTATAAAATGTACAAAAAGAAAAAATATGTATAAGGTTTCAATACTACATATAGTACAAAAGTCCTATGCGCGGTATGGGGAAATCACATGATATTGCGATGGTAAAACGTAAAAAAATTGTAATATTTGAAGAAAGCATTTAAAGAAAAGATAAGTGGAAAAAGCTGGAAATAGGCGAAAAATCCATGAAAATCGACATAAAACTTCTGAAATTTGACAAATAGTGATTCATTTGTTATTATAAGAGCTGTAACAATTGTAATAGTTTTGTAATAAAAGCAATGAAACGTGAGTATATTAATCTGAGAAGCAAATAAAAGCAGATAATACAGACACGCCAAGTTGGAGGAAGAATTATGGCAAAGGGCAGAAGGTTACTTGTCGCAGTGTTAGGTTTGAGTGTAGCTTTAGGAACTTTTTCACAGACAGGTATGACCGCTATGGCTGATAGCAACAAAACTTACCTGGATACTTTAAATGTAGGTGTAGCAACCATTATTGATCCAAGCGCCTGCGGTACAATTGATGTGGCACAGAATGTAACAGAGTCAGAAATAGTGAAAACTGTTGATGTGTCAGGAAATGATGTAGTAGTTGAAGAATCGGTCGAGGAAGAAGTGGTTTTAGAGGAACCAAAGAAAGAAGAACCAAAGGAAGAGGAACCGAAGTCTACTTTAGTTATGGCAGACGTACAAAATGCGTTAAACGTACGTGCTGAAGCAAATGAAGAATCTGAAATAGTAGGAAAGCTTTATAAGGATTGTGGAGGAACAATTCTTGAGAGAACAAATGGTTGGACAAAGTTACAGTCAGGCAATATAGTCGGCTGGGCAAGTGATGAATATCTTTTGTTTGATGAAAATGCAGAAGCACTTGCAAAAGAAGTGGGTAATCTGATTGTGACAATTGAGACAGATGCACTTCGTGTCCGTAAAGAACCAAGTACTGAAGCAGGTGTATATGGTTTGATTGCACAGGATGACGAAATGGATGTCATTGAAGTAGTGAACGAAGAATGGATCAGCGTTGACTATGAAGGAAACACAGGATATGTGTCTGCAGAATTTGTGAATACAGATTTTCACATTGATGCAGGAGAAACAATAGAAGAAATAAAAGCAAGAGAAAAAGCGGAGGCAGAGGCAAAAGCAAAACTGACGACAAATCAGGGTGCGGTAGTTGCCAATGCGGATGATACAAGACTTTTGGCATCACTTATTCAGTGTGAGGCCGGTGGGGAGTCTTATGACGGAATGCTTGCTGTAGGTGCGGTAGTTATGAACCGTGTGCGCAGTGGAGGTTATCCGGATACAATTACCGGTGTTATTTATGCATCGGGACAGTTTACACCTGCTTTGAATGGAAAGGTTGCACGGGTGTATGAAGGAAATGTAAAAGAAAGCTGTATGCAGGCGGCACAGGCTGCAATTAACGGCGAAACAAACGTAGGAGAGGCAACGCACTTTAAACGTGCAGGTGCACATGATGGTTATGTGATTGGTAACCATGTATTTTGGTAAGATAGTGGTTTGAAAAGAGAATAAAAATAAATGGACGGCATATCTGCTTGGGGAAAGTGGATGTGCCGTTTTGCATGTGGGGGGAATGTGGCGGTATATTGTGTAAAAATGTTTCGCCGTTTGTTCCGAGTTTCGGATATAAGAATTTGTAAATGTTTCGGAGGGGTGTTGAATAATAAAGTTAAATATAGTAGAATCAAACAAGTAAAAGTGAGTTAATTAGAGCGAAATATGGTGTGAATCATATGTTGCCCGGATGATATGGGAGGAATGAGTTATGGATTTAAAAGGACGCGATTTTTTAAAGTTGCTTGATTTTACAACAGAGGAAATTGAGTATTTGTTGGATCTTGCCGCTGACTTGAAGGAGAAAAAGAAAAAGGGGATTTTGACACAGATACATGCAGGTAAAAATGTGGCATTGATTTTTGAGAAGACAAGCACAAGAACACGTTGTTCTTTTGAAGTAGCAGCTCATGATCTCGGAATGGGATCTACATATTTGGATCCGGTAGCTTCTCAGATTGGAAAAAAAGAAAGCATTGCCGATACAGCAAGAGTATTGTCAAGTATGTATGATGGAATTGAATACCGTGGATATGGACAGGAAATCGTAGAAGAATTAGCAAAATATTCATCTGTTCCGGTGTGGAATGGTTTAACGAATGAGTTTCATCCGACACAGATGATTGCCGACCTTTTGACAATTCGTGAACATTTCGGCAGATTAAAAGGTATTAAACTGGCATATATGGGAGATGCACGTTATAATATGGGAAATTCTTTAATGGTAACATGTGCAAAAATGGGAATGCATTTCGTAGCATGTACAACAAAAGAATATTTCCCGGCAGAAGACCTTGTGGAAGAATGTAAGAAAATTGCGGAAACTACAGGCGGAAGCATTACATTAACAGAAGATGCAATGGAAGGTACGAAGGGAGCAGACGTGGTATATACAGACGTATGGGTATCCATGGGTGAGCCGGATGAAATTTGGGAAAGCCGTATCAAAGAATTGTCTCCTTATCAGGTAAATAAAAAGATTATGGATAACGCAGGTGAGCAGGCGGTATTTATGCATTGTCTTCCGGCATTCCATGATTTGAAGACAAAGATTGGAAAAGAAATGGGTGAAAAATTCGGATTTACTGAATTGGAAGTAACCGATGAAGTATTTGAGTCACCACAGTCTATCGTATTTGAAGAGGCAGAAAACCGCATGCATACTATTAAAGCGGTTATGGCAGCTACTTTAGGTGTGTAGTTTGAAAACACAGTATTATATGCATACGAAATGGGCAGGGAAAAACATTATTTTTTATGAAAAAACAGGCTCTACGAATATAGATGCAAAGCGACTTGCACAAGAGGGTGCGCCTCATGGAACGCTTGTTGTGGCAGAGGAGCAGACGGATGGAAGAGGCAGACGTGGAAGAAGTTGGCAGGCGCCGGCAGGAAAAAATATTTATTTTTCCATGATACTTCGTCCAAAGTTTGCGGCAGAACATGCATCCATGCTTACCCTTGTAATGGCAATGAGTGTGGCACGGGCAATCAGGGAGCGGAGTGGTCTGGAAACCGGGATAAAGTGGCCAAATGACATTGTAGTTAATAAAAAGAAGATTTGTGGTATTTTGACAGAAATGACACTGGAAGAAAGAGCTATCGGATATGTGGTTGTTGGTGTGGGAATTAATGTGAACCAACAAGTATTTCCGGAGGATATCAGAGAAACAGCAACCTCTCTTTTTTGTGAGAGTGGCAGAATCTTTTCGAGAGAAGAGCTTTTGCAGAGTGTTATGGAAGCTTTTGAAGCAGACTATGAAACTTTTTTGAAGACAGAAGATATGTCTTTGCTTAGGAAGGATTATAATGCGTGGCTGGTAAACACGGACTCACAGGTAAAGGTGTTAGAACCTACGGGCGATTATGTGGGAATAGCACATGGCATTAATGAAAAGGGCGAGTTGCTTGTAGAGAGAGAAAATGGGCAGCTGGAAATCGTTTATGCAGGTGAAGTGTCCGTGAGAGGGATTTGCGGATATGTATAAGCAGACAATTCCTGTATGATGAAATATACGGAAGAAGTGGTTTAGCTGGTGCGAAGAATCATAAAGTAAGATATCAGTATGTGAGAAAGGCATGGTTGGCATAATGGAAGATAATCGGATAGTGCTCTGTGGGGCAAATGCCTACGAAAAAAAATATTATTTTAATGAAAAGTTTTCTGCAATTCCGGAATCCATAAAAGAGGAACTGCACATTATTTGTGTATTGTTTACGGAGGAAGTGGGCGGTGTTTTCACAATGGTTTTTGAGGAAGACGGAACACTGTCGTTGGAAACCGATGCGGCAGAGGAAGATTATCTGTATGATGAAATCGGAAGCGGACTTTTGATAAAGGAAATTCAGAGAAACAGACAGGAGCTGTTCGAGTCACTGGCTTTGTTTTATAAAGTTGTTATTTTACATGAGGATGTGGCAGGGCTTTTAGAAAGTTAGAAATTGGCAGGAAAAGGAGACTTTGAAGGCGCAGAAGCCGTAAAGAAAGGTAATTGCACCATGAGTAAGTTAAAAATAGGAAATGTAACACTGGACAATAATGTAATATTAGCTCCCATGGCAGGCGTAACCGACCTGCCTTTTCGTCTGCTTTGCAGAGAACAGGGAGCAGGACTTTTGTGCATGGAAATGGTCAGTGCAAAGGCGATTATGTATCGGAATAAAAATACGGAAAGCCTGATGGAAATTCACCCGGATGAAAAGCCGGTGTCTTTGCAATTGTTCGGTTCTGACCCGGATATTATCAGTGAGATGGCGAAGCAGATTGAAGAGCGGGATTTTGCCATACTGGATATTAATATGGGATGCCCGGTGCCGAAAGTAGTCAATAACCACGAAGGTTCAGCGTTGATGAAAAATCCGGCACTGGTGGAGCAGATTGTGAGTAAGACTGTAAAGGCAATTTCCAAACCTGTTACGGTGAAAATTCGTAAGGGGTTTGATGATGACCATGTCAATGCGGTGGAGATTGCGAAAGCGGCAGAAGCAGCCGGAGCAAGTGCCGTGGCGGTACATGGCAGAACCAGAGAGCAGTATTATGCAGGAAAAGCGGATTGGGATATTATAGCGAAGGTAAAAGAAGCGGTAAGTATTCCGGTAATCGGGAACGGTGATATTGTTGATGCGGAAAGTGCAAAAGCCATGCTGGAGCAAACCGGTTGCGACGGTATTATGATAGGAAGAGCGGCGAGAGGAAACCCATGGATTTTCAGAGAAATCAGTACATTTCTGGAGACAGGAGAGAAAGCGGCGGTATCAACTAAGCAGGAAGTGCGGGATGTAATTTTACGTCATGCTGCCTTGCAGTTACAGGTGAAGGGGGAATACATTGGTATTCGTGAAATGCGTAAACATCTTTCATGGTACACGGCAGGGTATCCGAATTCAGCAAGGTTGCGGGCAAAGATTAATGAAATGGAAACCATGGAAGAACTGATAGCAAGTGTAGACAGTATTTTTGCAGAGGAAAACAGCATTTAAGACAGATTATTGAAAAAGGTGTTAATGGGAATAAGAAATGGCTATGGAGAGCATTTCTCAATAAGAATATAATAAGCGGTAGATTCATAAAATAAAGTATGGAAAAAGAATCAATCGCTTATTTTTATTTACAAAAAAATACAGTTGCAAAAGACAATCTGTTTTCGGGAATAATGTTGAATGAGTTTTGTGTGGAACGGCGGGACAGGCTTATTATAAAAGTTGTGGGCATACCGGAATATTATATGGAAGGATATTCCTTGCAGTTAAAACATTTTCTGAGTGAAAAAATTCTGCATGGAAAGAATGAAAATATAAAAGTAAATTTTAGTGAAAAGAAAAAAGTAAAAAAGGAGAAGGTAAGAGATACAAAAGGAAAAGAAATAAAGAAAACAGGTAAGCAGGAAAAGAAGAAGGAGGCAGGAGAAAAAGGAAATAAAATATTGTGGGAGAGAGAAAAGCTGATACAGGTTCTTGGTGAGGAATTTCAGAAAAGTGGTGCGGAATATTTCTTCTGTGGAGAAGAGACAGCTTTATTTTTGGGACAGAAACCACCGGAAGTACCTCTATTTTTTATGGAAGAAATGCTTGTGCAGTATGGTGTCAGGGAACGTTTGATTTTGATTGGAAATTATAATTTATTTTTTGAAAGCGTGTTTCAGAATTTTATGCAGAAGGTTAATTTTCTAAGGATTATTTGTGATGAGTCTGATGCGTATGAAGAAGCAGGAGAATGGCTGTATGAAAACTATGGAATTGTGATGGGAATCGGGGCGGAAAGAGAAGTAGAAGAAAGACGATTTCGAAGAGAAAAAATAGGAACGGAAAAACAACGTGAAGAACAGCGAGTGGAAGAAAGTGAAACACGGAAAGAGAGAATGCGAACGACGATAAAAAGAGGGCAACCGGAAACATTAGTTATAGATATGGAACCTTGCGGAAAGAACGGCAGACCTCGAATAGACTTAACCGGATTACCGGAAGGAACTATTTATATGGATATGTGTTCCGAAGGAGCAAAAGCACGTTGGATTACAAAAAAGAGAAAAGATATTCATTATTTATCGCCGGAAAGCCTGTTAAACAAGTGGTGTCATCTTGACACTACCGCGCAAAATGGGTATAATACGAGAGTTAAATTAGAAGTTTTGTAAGCATTTTTAATATAGAAAGGATGACGGTCATGGAAGAAAAGAAAAATATTTTGACTTATGAAGGACTTAGAAAATATGAAGATGAACTTCATGAGTTAAAGGTTGTTAAGAGAAAAGAAGTAGCTGAGAAAATCAAAGAAGCAAGAGAACAGGGTGACTTATCCGAAAACGCAGAATACGATGCAGCGAAAGACGAGCAGAGAGACATCGAGGCAAGAATTGAAGAACTCGAAAAAATCTTAAAAAATGCAGAAGTCGTAGTTGAAGACGAAGTAGACCTTGACAAAATCAATATCGGATGTAAGGTTAAAATTTTAGATATGGAATTCAACGAGGAATTAGAATACAAAATCGTAGGTTCCACAGAGGCAAACAGCTTAAAAGGAAAGATTTCCAACGAATCACCGGTTGGTAAGGCTTTAATCGGAACGAAAGTCGGTGACGTAGTAGATGTAGAAACACAGGCAGGTATTTTACAGTATAAAGTACTTGAGATTCAGAGATCCAACTAAACTCCCATACAATTCATTCATTGCCATAGATAAAAGTTTCAGGCATGGGAGTTTAGTTATTTATGCACACAAGTGGCTTTGCCACTTGGCACTGTACGCTCTCAGCAGTAAATGCTTCGAGCTGAGTTAAAATTATACTTTTATAGGAATAGGAAAAAGGAGTGTTAACCGTGGCAGAAACACAGAACGCAAACGTAGCAAAGGAACAGGACTTAAATCAGCTTTTAAAGGTTCGTAGAGAGAAATTAGCTAATTTACAGGAGAATGGAAAAGATCCGTTCCAGATTACAAAATATGATGTAACACATCATAGTATGGAAGTAAAAAATAATTTTGAAGAATTAGAAGGAAAAACAGTAAGAATTGCAGGACGTATTATGTCCAAACGTGTTATGGGTAAAGCTTCCTTCTGTAATGTACAGGATCTTCAGGGAAATATCCAGTCTTATGTTGCAAGAGACAGCATTGGCGAAGAATCTTATGCAGATTTTAAAAAGTATGATGTGGGTGACATCGTAGGTATTGAAGGTGAAGTATTCAAAACAAAAACTGAGGAAATTTCCATTCATGCTGCGAAAGTAACTCTTTTATCAAAGAGTTTACAGATTTTGCCGGAGAAATTCCACGGCTTAACAAATACAGATATCCGTTACCGTCAGAGATACACCGACTTAATTATGAATGCGGATGTAAAGGATACTTTCATTAAGCGTTCCAAGATTATCAGTTGTATCCGTAAATATCTGGATGCAAAGGATTTCATGGAAGTAGAAACACCGATGCTTGTAGCAAACGCAGGTGGTGCAGCAGCAAGACCGTTTGAAACACACTACAATGCGTTAGATGAAGATGTGAAACTTCGTATCTCTTTGGAATTATACTTAAAGAGATTAATTGTTGGTGGTTTAGAGAGAGTTTATGAAATTGGACGAGTATTCCGTAATGAAGGTCTTGATACAAGACATAACCCGGAATTTACTTTGATGGAGTTGTATCAGGCATATACAGATTATCACGGCATGATGGATTTGACAGAGGACATGTTCCGTTATCTTGCACAGGAAGTTTGCGGTACAACTACCATTACTTATGGTGAACATACAATTGACCTTGGCAAACCGTTTGAACGTCTGACAATGATTGATGCAGTTAAGAAGTACACAGGCATTGATTTTGACCAGATTGCAGATACAGCAGAGGCGAAGAAAATTGCAGATGAGAAGGAAGTTCATTATGAAGACCGTCATACAAAGGGCGATATTTTGAACTTGTTCTTTGAGGAGTTTGTAGAGAAGCATTTGATTCAGCCGACCTTTATTATGGATCATCCGGTAGAGGTTTCTCCGCTGACTAAGAGAAAACCGGACAAGCCGGATTATGTAGAACGTTTCGAGTTGTTTATTAATACTTGGGAAATGTGTAATGCATATTCTGAGTTGAATGATCCGATTGACCAGAGAGAACGTTTCAAAGCTCAGGAAGCAGCTTTGGCAGCCGGGGATGAAGAAGCTAATACTACGGATGAAGATTTCATGAATGCGTTGGAGATTGGTATGCCTCCGACAGGTGGTATTGGATATGGTATTGACAGGTTGGTGATGCTGCTGACGAATTCACCGGCGATTAGGGATGTTTTGTTGTTCCCGACGATGAAATCATTAGACAAATAAAGCCAGTATTTATGCGGGTTTGAGCATTATCATTTCAGTTTTTACTGCAAATTTACTGCAAAATTCTGATACAATATGCAGTAATATGTAGCGATTTGTAATTAG
>JAFSBX010000062.1 GCA_017437065.1 Lachnospiraceae bacterium | reverse complement strand
GACGGAGTAAACTTATTGTCAGTTGGAAATAATTAGATTGGTCCTAAGATTTTTAGATTCGATCCGATTTTCCAACATTTTACATCCTATCATGAGGTATGGTCAATTCTTAAAGATTACTGATTTGCTCCCGTATTGATAGGGTTTTTCTTACTGTCGATGTACTTCCAAGCGTTGCCTGAATTCTTTCGATATAGGCGTATGCTTCTCTCTGCGCTTTTGTATACTTCTTGCGCTGTTTATCATCTAACATTCCGTCAGTTCCGGTTGCCGGAAGTTGTTCCATTTCTTTTTCACGACGATATTTTACAAGATCAACTACTTTCGCCCGACCGTTATTACGCACATAACAACGAAGCTTGCACATTCGATCGCAACCAATTTCGCTCCATCCCATGGGTCTGGAACTCATACGATCAGACAGGACATTGCTCACATGTCCCTCTGCGCTGCAGCCATATACATTTTTATCATGAAAGGCTTTCTGCAACGCATCCCAGTTGTTTTCAAAATATGCGGTAACATCCTCGGTAACATCCGTTCTTCCGGTTCTGTTTCCGATACGGGTTAAAAGTTTTTTTGCCGATGTCAGCTGGTCTTTGTAAATATATTTATAAAATCTGCCCTTGGTTTTATTCTTTTTCTGCTTGTTTTCCTCCAGGTTTGAAACTTTGTTGATATACTTCATCAAATGAAATTTATCGGCCACAAATACACCCTTATAGATATGGTCTACACCTGATTTAATCCAGCCTCCGCCGTCTCCACTGATGTACACTTTTTTGAGATATTCCTGGTCATAGTGATTTTTTATATATTCTTCAACTTCATCCCAAAACCGTCCATTCATTTCACTTCCGGGATATAAACCGCTGAAATAGTGTGTCTCTATAAGCCTTCTGCGCCCCGTACAGACATCCTCTTTCCCTTCAAACAGATAAAGCAGTTTCCCAATCATGCAGCCGTCTTCTTTGCCGTTTTTCTGACGATGAATATGATCTTCATCAGCTTCGATGTAAAGGAATTTTACCTGTTTCTTTTCTTCCTGCGGCAATGGACCTTCCGCTGGAATTACTTCCTCAATTGCATGAACTTTGTTCATAACAGTTGTCTTTGTAATCGTCTCATTCTTTGTACTCAGGGATTCAGCAGCATGCTGATAGGAATACACCTCAGCCTCGTTTAAAATCTTGGCTTCAGCCATTGTCGTAAGACGCTCATGTTCCGGAAGTTTCAGTAACTCATCCAGCAGATATTTATATTCTCCGGTTTCTTTGTTGCGATAGAGAGTATGCTGAAAGGTTATATCACCGACTGTGGAAATCAAGCTACGGTCATCTTTTCGATGAATATTATAATCTAATTTTCGAACTCCGCTTTGGCGAATCATTTCATCTGCTGCTGTAAGGGAAGTGCCCAGAAATTGGCTGGCAAACTTTCTGCTTGCCTGGTTCACTGCCTCCTCATATTCCGGGAAGTTGCGGATATCATCAAAGAACTTCTCCTCTGCGACCAAGATTTCTTTTACCAGTTCTTCAATCAATGCTATAATAGTCATGGGTATTGGACTCCTTTCGGTTTTTTGTTTTTTTGGTCGAAAATATTATAACCTAGGGACCAATACCCTTTCTATTTATTTTTTTATTCAACTGACAAAATCTTTACTCCATTT
>JAFSBX010000061.1 GCA_017437065.1 Lachnospiraceae bacterium | reverse complement strand
CAGACAGACAGACAGAGTTTAATTAAGCTCATGCAGTATGTCTATGGTGTGGCTGTGGTCACATTGTCTGATATTGCTAAAGTCTTTAGGGGAGAATACATTACTAAGAAAGGAACTGTCGGGGGAAATATACCCGTTATCTTGGGGGGGCAAGAACCGGCATATTATATTAACCGTTCTAATCATTCAGGGGAAATTGTGGTTATAGCAAGAAGTGGGGCTTCCGCTGGCTTTGTATCTTATTGGAATGAGGATATATTTGTAACAGATGGATTTGGATATGAAGCAGATGAGAAGTTTGTTACAAGCAAGTATTTGTATTATGTCTTAAAAAATAAGGAAAAGGATTTTAATGCTATGAAAAGAGGTGCCGGTGTTCCTCATGTAAGCGGAGAAGCATTGTTGAAAACCGTGCTGATTATTCCAACATTAAATGAACAGCGGAAGATAGTCGGAATCCTTGACAATTTTAATGTGCTCTGTAATGATTTGGCAAGTGGATTACCGGCAGAAATAGAAGCACGTAAAATGCAGTATGAGTATTACCGGAACAAATTACTAACTTTTAAGGAGTTGAGTGAATGAGTACATACAATATGGTTGCATCCATGAATGAAAGCACTGTGGTAGCTGAATATGTTCCTGAAAGCAAAAGAAGTGACAGTTACCAAACTGAAGCGGAGTTGGAGAAAGAATTTATCCGTATGCTTTGTGAGCAGGGTTATGAGTATATTCAAATTCACGAAGAAGCGGAGATTATTGCCAATCTGCGAAAGAAGATAGAGCAGTTAAATGATTATAATTTTACGGATACAGAATGGGAGCGTTTTTATCATAAATATATCGCAAATGCCAATGAGGGAATTGTGGAGAAAACACGCACCATTCAAGAGGATTCAGTAAAGAATATAGAGCGTGATGACGGAAGTACCAAGAATATTACGTTGATTGATAAGAAGAATATACATAACAATCGTTTGCAGGTATTAAATCAATATGAGGTATCACAGGAAGACGGGGCAAACTATGATAACAGATATGATGTGACTATTCTTGTGAATGGGTTTCCGCTTGTGCATGTGGAATTGAAACGCAGAGGAGTAGCGATAAGGGAAGCCTTTAATCAAATCAATCGTTATCAGCGTGACAGTTTCTGGGCAGGATGTGGTCTTTATCAATATGTGCAGATATTTATTATATCCAATGGAACACATACAAAATATTATTCCAATACAACCCGTTCTGCTCACTTAAAGAATCAGGGCAAGAATACGTATAAGGGCAAGAAAACAAGCAACAGCTTTGAGTTTACTTCATTTTGGGCAGCCGCAAACAATAAGATTATTGCTGACCTTGTGGATTTTACAAAAACTTTTTTGTCAAAGCACACTATTTTGAACGTACTTACAAAATATTGTGTATTTACTTCAGAGGAATTATTGCTTGTTATGCGTCCGTATCAGATAGCCGCTACGGAAAAGATACTGAACCGTATTGAGATAGCCACTAATTATAAAAAACTGGGAACATTGGAAGCAGGTGGTTATATCTGGCACACCACAGGAAGCGGAAAGACTTTGACTTCCTTTAAGACAGCGCAGTTAGCGAGCAAACTTGATTTTGTGGATAAGGTGCTTTTTGTGGTAGACCGTAAAGACCTTGATTATCAGACCATGAAGGAGTATGACCGTTTCCAAAAAGGTTCTGCTAACAGTAATATCTCAACAGCGGTGTTAAAAAAGCAGTTGGAAGATAATAATGCGAGAATTATTATTACCACCATTCAAAAGTTGGATAACTTTATCAGTAGATACAAAGGGCATAAGGTATTTGACAGCCATGTTGTGTTGGTATTTGATGAGTGCCACCGTTCACAATTTGGAGATATGCATACAAGCATTACAAAGAGCTTTAAGAGGTATCACATTTTTGGATTCACAGGTACGCCGATATTTGCAGATAATGCAGGAAATGGCAAGAATGTAAATTTACGAACCACTCCGCAGGCATTTGGGGATAAACTGCACACTTATACAATTGTGGATGCAATTAATGATGGAAACGTGTTGCCATTTCGTATTGATTATATCACTACAATTAAGGATAAAACCGGCAGGGCAGATAAGCAGGTATCAGCCATAGAAACGGAAAAGGAATTACAGGCACCTGAAAGAATAACCGAAATTGTAAAATATATTTTGGAACATTTTCACCAAAAGACAAAAAGGGATAGGGAGAGCTTTGATTTTTCTGTATTAACCAATGTGCAGGAGGTTGCGTCTGCTAAGAAACGTGATGAAGTAGTGGAGAAGAAACAGTCAAGGAAAATGCGTGGATTCAATTCTATTTTCGCAGTAAGTTCTATTGATGCAGCCAAATTGTATTATGCAGAATTCCAAAGGCAAATGAAGGATTTGCCGGAATCTGGTAAGTTGCGAGTGGCTACTATATATAGCTATGGTGTAAATGAAGCAGAAAATGATGATTTTGTTGAGGATGAAAATTCAGAGAATACAGACGGATTGGATAAGAGTTCGAGAGAATTTCTTGATAAGGCGATTGATGATTATAACAGAATATTTGACACAAGCTATGATACATCAAGTGATAAATTCCAAAATTATTACAAAGACCTTTCACTGCGAATGAAAAACAGAGAGATTGATATTTTGATAGTAGTAAATATGTTCCTTACAGGATTTGACGCTACCACATTAAATACATTATGGGTAGATAAGAATTTGAAATATCATGGATTGTTACAGGCATTTTCCCGTACTAACCGTATTTTAAACTCGGTAAAGACTTTTGGAAATGTGGTATGCTTCCGTAATCTTGAAAATGAAACAAATGATGCTATCGCACTGTTTGGAGATAGAGAAGCAGGAAGTATTGTTCTTTTGAAGAATTATGACAGCTATTATTACGGATATGATGAGGGTGGAAAGCACTATGACGGATATGTAGAGCTTATAGACAGGCTTAATACAGAATATCCGCTGGGAGTGCCAATGGAAAGAGAAAAGGATGAAAAAGAATTTATAGCTCTTTATGGTGCAATCCTTAGAATGAAAAATATTCTTTCAAGTTTTGATAACTTTGCAGGAAATGAAATATTGTCTGATAGGGATTATCAGGATTATCAGAGTGAATATATCGACCTGTATCAGAAGTATAAACCGCAAAAGGACGAGAAGAAAGAGAATATACATGAGGATATTGTTTTCGAGATAGAGCTTGTTAAACAGGTGGAAATAAATATTGATTATATTCTAATGCTTGTAAAGAAATATCAGCAAGACGGAAATCAAGACAAAGAGATTGTGGTTACGATTGAAAAGGCAGTTAATTCCAGCATGAATCTTAGAAGCAAAAAGGAGCTGATACGGAACTTTTTGGCAAGAATGAATGCAAAGACGGAAGTAGATGGAGATTGGAAAAAATTTGTGGATGAACAGAGGGAACAGGAACTTGTTGTTATCATAGAAGAGGAGAAACTGAAATTTGATGAAACACACAAATTTATTGACAATTCTTTTCGTGATGGTGTGTTGAAAACAACAGGTACGGATATTGATGATATTCTGCCTGCGGTATCCCGTTTTGGTGGTGGAAACAGAGTAGAAAAGAAAAAACGAGTCATTGACAGGCTTATGGCATACTTTGAGAAATATTTGGAACTTGTGGGTACAAGGCAGTAAAAGAGCACTTCATGTGTTGTGTCTAGGAAGGAGACTTCAGTGATAGATTATTATATTTCATCTAATACAAGATATACTTCTGAAGATGGAAAATTTTTCAAAAACGGAATAGAACTTACCAATGAAAATGGAGATTCGTTGGAAGAAGTTATGTTTAAAGCGTTTATTAAAAAAGAAACAGCAACATTTATTCATAGAGCATTTAGCAATATAATTGTATTGATTGGAGCAGGTGCTTCGGTTTTGTCTACATCAGGAGGAATAGATAACAGATTCGGAAAGACGGTATTTATGCTTGCGGATTTGATTAATAATACGCTTAAACAAGATTTTAATTTATTTACGTTACAAGAACTTGCAGAATTATGTAAATATCAAATTCCTGTAGAATGTGTTGGAGAAGATGGAGTATCAAGCCTTAATTCTGCGTTTAACTTAGAGGATTTTCTATCTGATATGATTTCGTATGAGAAATACGTATCTGCAGATATTGCTGATAAGTATAATCAAACGGAAACAAAAATTTTTGGTTTGATTGTGGAAAATACGAGTTATGAGTACGATAAAGGCTGTTTAAAGCATGCAACATTTATAAATACAGTTGCTCATCTTGTTAAAAGTCCCAGTAAGCTTACTATAGTTACTACAAATTATGACACACTAATTGAAGATGCAGCAGATAGCATAGGATATACAGTGATGGACGGCTTTACATTTTCACATCGACCATATTTTGATAGCGATATGTTTGAGTGGAATCTTGTAAAGGATATAGAAAATATCAAGACCAATGAATTGGAGTATAAGAAGAATATTATTAATTTGCTAAAATTACATGGCTCATTAACTTGGGAGCGTGATGATAAAGGAATTCGTAGGAAGGAAAAAAGCAAAGTTTCTAAACCTATTATGATTTTTCCGAGTTCCAATAAGTATATGCAAAGCTATCAAGAACCGTATTTTGAGCTGTTTACTAAATTTCAAGAATTGTTGAAACGACCGAATACGCTACTCATAACAACGGGTTTTAGTTTTGCAGATAACCATATTTCACAAATGATAAATCAGGCAATATTGCATAATAGAAGCTTGTCTACATTAATTAGCGATTACAATATTGCTCAAGATAATCCGAATTGGAAAAAAATAGAAGATTTAATGGAGCATAATTATCAAGTGGCATTTTTGAAATCAACAATGAATTTTGATTTATCAGATTACTTAGGAGAATATTATGACGATTGATTCCTTATATGATGCAATAGATAAAAATAATTTTTATATTGGTAGAATATCTCAGGTATATAGAGATAATAGCATTGCACAGGTTGAAAATTTGTCATTGTTATCACATCGAAAAATAGTTGATGAGGCACTTTGCCCAAATACAATAAATTATTTGGTTGTGATTGATTCCATTCAGGGAATTTTTCTTGGTGAAGTTTTTCAGACAAAAGTTTCATCTGCTGAGAATATCCATGATTCTATAAATCATGGAAAGGTTGAGACAGTATTTCCGGAAATAAATATTGATATTATTGGTTTGATGTCACATCATGACAAGAAATTTGCTTTGCCGGAATTCCTTACAGTAGGTGTGACAGATAAAGTATATTTGGCGAATAAAAATGTTACACAGGTGTATTTGAATTCAGTTGAGGTTGCTGATTTGTCAGAAAATCCCTTACCTTCATTTGCAACATATCTTAATAGAAATTCGGCTGAAGTATCGTTAAGACCAAGTACATTATTTAATCATCATTTATTTGCGGTGGGAGCAACGAATAGTGGAAAATCTACGTCTGCACTCTCAATATTAGATAAGGTGGTTACAGCTAAAAAGAAAGCCTTAATTATAGACCCTACAGGAGAATATTTTGATTCGTTTTCAACACAGGAAGTAAAAAAATTAAGTTTGGGAAAAGATACAACAATTTCTCCCGGGAAAATAACTATGCAACAGTGGTCAATGCTTTTTGAAACAAATAGCAATACCCAGAGTGCAGTGCTTTCAGAAGCAATACAATCACTACGTTATCAACGAAAAAATGGTCAGACTACATATTTGAAGAAAGCTGGAGAAGATATTGCACAAATGCAGCAACAGCTATCCTCTGTTTCTAAAGTGGATACAGATTTTGATGTTTCATTATTGCCTGAACAGATAGCGGCAGAATCAGTTTCAGAGCCTGTCAAGGGAACAAATTATGAATATAACACTTTCAAGGCAAATTCCAATAGTTATCTTGTGCAAAAAGTAACATATCAATTGGGGAATACAAAATTTTTGACGTTCTTTTCTGGTAATCAACAAATGAATAATTTATTGGATGAAATTGAAGATTTTATACATACACCAAACACCAGTTTATATATTAATACTTCCACGCTTGGTGTAGCGGAGGGGATTGGAGGGATGATTATTGACTTGATATGTAATTATATTATTTCCCAAAATAATATTTCTCCGTTTGTATTTTTTATTGACGAGGTACATCGCTATACAAAATCGCAGTATTCAGAGAATGAATTTCATAATGGATTAACACTTGTAGCAAGGGAAGGACGTAAGAAAGGGATTTTCCTATTTTTAACAACTCAAAATCCTCAAGATGTGTCTCCTATTCTTTTGGGACAAGTAGGAACTTTATTAATTCATCGATTAACGCATAATGATGAGATTAAGTCAATACAGAACCACTTGGATGATTATGCGGTAAAGCAGGTAAAGAAATTGAATCAGGGTGAAGCTGTTTTGACAAGCGTAAATCTTCTGCATAATTTGTTCGTACAAGTAACAAAATGCGGAAGAAAGCAGTACAATGAAACGCCAATGTTATAAAGGAAGAAGTATTTCGAACTTATATAGGGATTTGAGAATAAAAAGTGCAGTATCTTTCATCTCTTTTCTTGGATGAAGAATAGAACTTTGAATAAAGTGTTTGCACTTTACACATAAATATCATATACTAAAAGTAGGAAAAGTAGGGTCAATCCTATGACGAGGAGGTAATGATATGGAGAACATGATTGTAGATAATGCAAAAGTGATGTCAAAGGGACAGATTACGTTGCCAAAGGAAATTAGAAATAAATTAGGTTTATCAACCGGAGATAGAGTAACGTTGATTTGCGAAGGAGACCAAGTGGTAATGATGAATGCAGCTGTTTATGCAATGAAGATGTTACAAAAAGGAATGGAAGGTCAGGCTTATACAGTTGGTCTTGACACAGAAGAAGCCATTGATGAATTGGTTGCAGAGGTAAGAGGAGAAGTGGAAGGTCTATGAGAGTATTGGTAGATACAAACATACTGATTTCAGCAGCATTAAGTTCTAACGGTACACCATATAAGGCTTTTCAGAAGGCTGTGACTTATCCAAGCAAAGGGATTATATGTGACCAGAATATTGAGGAACTGCGACGTATATTTAATCGTAAATTTCCACAGAAAATATCATTGTTGGAACATTTCCTGTCAATCGCACTTATGGCAATGGAAGTAGTACCTACACCGATTGAAGAAACCGAGGAAGAAAGCTATATCAGAGATGTAGCTGACCGCCCAATTCTTCGAGCAGCTCTTAATGCTAAGGTGGATGTATTACTGACAGGTGACAAGGACTTTTTGGAGTCAGGAGTTACAAATCCAAAGATTATGACTGCGGCAGAATTTATTGAGATGTAGTTTGTTAAGTTGAAGGAAATAATAGAAGTTTTGAAGAAAGGTTGGCAATAAAAATGGATTTAATGGAAATGGGTAAAAAAGCAGTAGAAGCAAAATACAGCTTACAGAAGCTTTCTGAGAGTGAAAAAAATAAAGCGCTTCTTACAGTAGCAGATACATTAGTAAAAGACAGTGAAAAAATTCTTGCGGCAAATGCGATTGATATTAAAAACGGAGAAGAAAAAGGAATGCACTCCGGTATGATTGACAGACTGAGACTGACAGAGGAACGCATTAAAGCAATGGCAGACGGACTTCGCATTATTACAGAACTGCCGGATTGCTTAAATGAAACAATCGAGAGCTTTACACGTCCGAATGGAATGAAAATCAGCAAAGTAAGAGTGCCTCTCGGTGTCATTGGTATTATTTATGAATCCCGTCCAAATGTAACAGCGGATGCGTTCGGTCTTTGCTTTAAAACCGGAAATGCGGTGATCTTAAAGGGTGGAAGTGATGCGATTCATTCCAATACAGCAATTACAGACAGTATCAGAAGTGCACTCGCGGCAGAAGGAATCAACGAAGACGGTATTCAGCTGATTACAGATACAAACAGAGAAACGACAACGAAATTCATGAAAATGAAAGAGTATGTAGATGTATTGATTCCAAGAGGAAGTGCAGGACTTATCCGTGCGGTTGTAGAAAACAGTACCATTCCGGTTATCGAAACAGGTACAGGAAACTGTCATATTTATGTGGATGAGACCGCGGATTTTGAAAAGGCAGTTCCAATTATTGTAAATGCAAAAACACAGCGTATCGGTGTATGTAATGCTTGTGAGTCTTTGGTCATTCATGAAAGTGTAAAGGATGAATTTTTACCGATTCTGGCAAAAGCCCTGAAAGAGAAAAACGTGGAAATGCGTGGTGACGAAGCGGTATGTGGAGTGATTTCTGATTGTATTCCTGCAACAGAGGAAGATTATGGAACCGAATATCTGGATTATATTATTTCCATGAAAACGGTAAAAAATATTGATGAAGCCATTGCACACATCAATAAATACAGTACAAAGCATTCTGAAGCCATTATTACGGAAAATAAAGAAAATGCAGAAAAATTCAAGAGAGAAGTTGACGCTTCCTGTGTTTATGTGAATGTTTCCACCAGATTTACAGATGGTTTTGAATTCGGTTTTGGTGCGGAAATCGGAATCAGCACCCAGAAGCTTCATGCAAGAGGACCAATGGGACTGAAGGAACTTACTACTTATAAATATACCATTGATGGGGATGGACAAATCAGACCATAATGAAAAAGTAAAGCTATGACAAACGAAGATTTTTTGAATGCAAAACAAAAGATAGTAGGGAACGAAAGGCTCAGACAGGGCATTGGTACTTTGAGCGAGAAAACGGTGCATGCTGTATTGAAAAATGCGTATGCACCGGATGAAGATATGCATGAGATTCCGATTGAGAATTATGTGGCGGATATTTACACGGGAGAAGAAATTATTGAAATACAGACAAGGCAGTTTAACAAAATGCGGAATAAACTGACCGCATTTCTGCCGTTGTATCCGGTGACGATAGTTTATCCGATTCCTCACAAAAAATGGCTGATATGGATAGACGAGGAGACAGGGGAGCTTTCCAATAAAAGAAAATCTCCTGTGACAGGAAGTGTTTACACGGCTTTTATAGAATTATATAAAATCAAGAATTTTTTGGTGGACAGTAATCTGCGTTTGCAACTGGTACTTCTGGATATGGAAGAATATCGTCTTTTAAACGGCTGGAGCAAGGACAAGAAAAAGGGTTCTGAGCGTTTTGACAGGATTCCAACGGAACTGATCGAGGAAGTTACCATAGAACGGGTGGAAGATTATATGCGTTTTGTGCCTTATGATTTGGCAGAGAAATTTACGGTAAAGGATTTTGCAAAGGCTGCAAAGATACCGATCAGACTTGCACAGACGGTAGTTCATATACTGCATTATGTGGGAGTGATTGAGCGGATTGGAAAGCTGGGAAGAAGTTATCTTTATACAGTAAAGGAAATGTAAAGATGGATGTTTTAGGAAAAGGAATCGCACGGGCGATAGCGACCGGAGTAAGTACAATTGAAGGAGTCAGAATGTCAGAAGTTATAGAACGATTTTTAAAATATGTGAAAATTGATACACAGTCAGAAGAGAAAGAAGACGGAACGTTTCCAAGTACAGAGAAACAAAAGAATCTGGCACTGCTGTTAAAGCAGGAGTTAGAGGAGATGGGTGCAGAAGAAATCTTTTACGATGAAAAGTATTGTTATGTGTATGCAACCATACCGGCTACCACAGAAAAAGAAGTGCCTGTGTTAGGTTTTATCGCACATATGGACACTTCTCCGGCAATCAGTGGAGCGAATGTAAATCCACGGGTTGTGAAAAACTATGACGGAAAAGATATTATTTTAAATCAGCAGGAAAATATTGTGTTGTCATCAGAGGCTTTCCCGGAAATAAAGGAGTACGTCGGGAAGGATTTGATTGTTACGGATGGCTTGACACTTTTAGGAGCGGACGATAAGGCAGGAGTCAGTGAGATTATAACAATGGCGGCGTTTCTTTGTAAGCATAAAGAAGTGAAGCATGGAAAAATCCGTATTGCCTTTACACCGGATGAGGAAGTGGGCGCCGGAGTAGATTATTTTGATGTGGAACGTTTTGGTGCAGATTTTGCTTATACGGTAGACGGTGGTAAGTTAGGCGAATTGGAATACGAAAACTTTAATGCAGCAGGGGCAAAGCTTACGATACACGGTTGCAGTGTACATCCAGGCGATGCTAAGAATAAAATGTTGAACGCCCTTCTTTTGGCACAGGAATTTCAGGGAATGCTTCCGGTAGAGCAAAATCCTATGTATACGGAAAAATATGAGGGATTTTTCCATTTGGATGCTTTAAGTGGTACGGTGGAACAGGCAGTGGCAGATTATATTATCCGTGATCATGATAAGGCAAAGTTTGAAGAAAAGAAGCGGAAGTTTTTAGCAGTCGCTTCATTTTTGAATGATAAATACGGAGCAGGAACAATAGAAGTAAACTTAAAGGATTCCTACTACAACATGAAGGAAAAAATTGAGCCCCACATGCATTTGATTGAAAATGCGAAAAGGGCTATGGA
Source organism: Lachnospiraceae bacterium (assembly GCA_017437065.1). Taxonomy (GTDB): domain Bacteria; phylum Bacillota; class Clostridia; order Lachnospirales; family Lachnospiraceae; genus RGIG3002. The sequence continues at coordinate 135,041 of JAFSBX010000061.1, read as the reverse complement.
AGAGCTTTCTGTAGAGCCGATTGTGACACCAATCCGAGGTGGTACGGACGGAGCGAGGCTTTCTTTTATGGGACTGCCTTGTCCGAATCTTTGTACGGGTGGACATAATTTCCATGGAAAGTATGAATATATTTGTGTACAGTCGATGGAAGCGGTTGTGAAGATTTTATTGAAAATCATAGAGATTTATGCAGGATGATAGAAGAGGAGTGTACGGTAAAATGTTACACTCCTTTTTGGTTGAAAAATAATATGCAGTAGAGTATACTAAGGAAGTATTTTTGAAAGTGAGGTACGAGAAATGCTGAAAAACATAGATTTGGATCATATAGATATTACAAAAACACCACCAACAGAAGAAGTGGAACGCCAGTATTATTTTATGGCAAAAGCAAGATGTTATGTCAAAGAACAGAGTGAAAAACTTGGTCGACCTTTGAACGCAGCAGTGGTAACTTTCGGGTGTCAGATGAATGCTAAAGATTCCGAAAAACTGGTAGGAATTTTGGAAGCAATCGGCTATCAAATGATTGAAAAAGAGGATGCGGATTTTGTCATTTATAATACCTGTACAGTCAGAGATAATGCGAATCAGAGAGTGTATGGAAGACTTGGTGTATTAAACGGCAATAAGAGAAAGAATCCGCATATGAAAATTGCTCTTTGCGGTTGTATGATGCAGGAGCCGGAAGTCATTGAGAAAATTAAGACAAGCTATAGATTTGTTGATTTGATTTTCGGAACTCATAACATTTTCAAATTTGCAGAACTGGTATGCTCTGTGTTTGAAAATCAGGGAATGGTAATTGATATTTGGAAGGATACAGACAAAATCGTAGAAGATTTGCCGGCAGAACGTAAGTTTCCGTTTAAATCCGGCGTCAATATTATGTTCGGCTGTAACAACTTCTGCAGTTATTGTATTGTTCCTTATGTACGAGGCAGAGAACGTAGCCGTAATCCGAAAGACATTATCCGCGAAATCGAAAATCTGGTTGCAGACGGTGTCGTAGAAATTATGTTACTGGGACAGAATGTAAATTCCTATGGAAAGAACTTGGAAGAGCCCATGACTTTTGCAGAGCTTTTGAAAGAAGTAGAAAAGGTTGAAGGCTTGGAACGAATCCGTTTTATGACATCTCATCCGAAGGATTTGTCTGATGAACTTATTGAAGTGATGAAGAATTCCAAAAAGATTTGCAGACATCTTCATTTACCGTTACAGTCCGGTTCTACAAAGATTCTGACAGCGATGAACAGACGTTATACGAAGGAGCAGTATCTGGCACTGGCAGAGAAAATCAGAAAAGAGATTCCGGATATTTCCATTACAACGGATATTATTGTGGGATTCCCGGGAGAAACATTGGAAGATGTGGAAGAAACCATTGATGTAGTGAAGAAAGTACAGTATGATAATGCGTTTACGTTTATTTATTCCAAACGTACCGGAACACCTGCTGCCGCTATGGAAAATCAAGTGCCGGCAGAAGTGGTAAAGGAAGGCTTTGACAAGCTTCTTGCAGTGGTACAGGAAACGGCAAGAGAACGTGCGGCATTGTTACAGGGACAGACGTTGGAAGCGCTTGTTGAAGAAAGAAATGAGCAGGACGATACGTTGATGACAGGACGGTTGTCGAATAATATCTTGGTGCATTTTAAAGGGGATGAGAGCCTGCTTGGGAAGATTGTGAAAGTGCATTTGGATGAGTGCCATGGATTTTATTATACGGGGAGTATGGTTGAGTAATAGAAGAGCCATTAAAAAGATGAGACAAACATAATTTATAACAGAATGTTTAATGAAGCCGTTATTAGGAAAATTTCTTAGTAGCGGCTTTTTTGATTTTATGGAATTTAAAATCAAGCTATTCGTTTTTCGACAGAAATGGTATAATTGTTCTATATTGCTTTCAGGAAAAACAGGAGGACTATCATGCAACATAACAATACTCTGGATTACTACAATAACTATGCTGACGAATTTTATAAAAGCACAGTAAATGTTGAATTTGCTACAATGCAAAAGTGGTTCTTATCAAAGTTGAAAAGCGGTTCATATATACTTGATTTTGGTTGTGGTTCAGGACGAGATACGAAGTATTTTCTGGAACAAGGTTATCATGTAGATGCAATTGATGGTTCTGACGAGTTGTGTAAGTTGGCCAGTAAATATACAGGAATTGAAGTGAAAAATATATTCTTTAGGGAACTGGAAGAAGTTGACAAGTATGATGGTATATGGGCGTGTTCATCTATATTGCATTTGCCAATTGATGAACTTGCCGATGTAATGCGAAAGATGATGGTTGCATTGAAAGAGAATGGAGTTATTTATACATCTTTCAAATATGGAACCTTTGAAGGTGAAAGAAATGGACGGTTTTTCATAGATATGACAGAGGAGAAATTTGCAGATTTTTTAGACGAGATAGAAAATTTAGAAGTGGAAGAACAGTGGAAAACGTCAGATGTAAGACCTGGAAGAGGTGAGGAAAAATGGCTCAATCTGATTTTGCGAAAAAGATAGAGATTGATGGATTAGAAATAGAATATACAGATGTCATGACTGGCGACAAGAATAGAAATCGTTTTTTATATTACCAGTTAAAAATGAGTATGTTAAAGGCAACTAAGATTGATATTATTGTTTCTTTTCTTATGGAATCCGGAGTAAGAATGATTCTAAAGGATTTGAAGGCAGCGTTGGATCGTGGTGTGCAGGTGAGAATTCTTACCGGAAATTATCTTGGAATTACTCAGCCCTCAGCATTATGTCTAATAAAAAAAGAATTAGGTAATCGAGTGGATTTAAGATTTTATAATGATAAAGAACGTTCATTTCATCCTAAGTCATATATTTTTCATTATGAAAATGAAGGAGAAATATATATTGGTTCTTCGAATATTTCAAGAAGTGCATTAACTTCCGGTATAGAGTGGAATTATCGGTTTAACAGTCTTGAAGATAAAAAGAATTTTAGTTTGTTTTATGATACGTTTGAGGATTTGTTTGAAAATCATTCTATTATAATTGATGATGAAGAATTGACAAGATATTCTAAGAATTGGCATAAGCCGGCAGTATCTAAAGACTTGGCAAAATATGATAGTTTGGAGGATGATGCGGATACTAAGGTTGAGGTGTTGTTTCAGCCAAGAGGTGCACAGATAGAAGCTTTATATGCATTGGAGGATAGTAGGTCAGAGGGTGCAACTAAAGGACTGGTACAAGCTGCTACCGGCGTAGGTAAAACCTATCTGGCAGCGTTTGATTCTGCTAAGTATGAGCGTGTGCTGTTTGTGGCACATCGAGAGGAGATATTAAAGCAGGCGGCAGTGTCTTTTAAAAATGTAAGACATTCAGAAGATTACGGTTTCTTTTATGGAAAACAGAAAGATACAGATAAGTCGGTAATTTTTGCATCTGTTGCAACACTTGGCAGAAAGGAGTACCTGACGGAAGATTTCTTTGCAGCGGACTATTTTGATTACTTGGTTATAGATGAATTTCATCATGCAGTAAATGACCAATATCAAAGGATTGTAAATTATTTTAAGCCGCAGTTTTTGTTGGGGCTTACTGCTACACCGGAAAGAATGGATGGCAAAAATATTTATGAAATCTGTGATTATAATGTACCATATGAAATTTCATTAAAAGAAGCAATTAACAAAGGTGTATTGGTTCCGTTTCATTACTATGGTATATACGATGAAACAGACTATTCTTCTTTACATCTTGTAAAAGGTCGTTATGATGAAAAGGAACTGAATGAAACTTACATCGGAAATGTAAAACGCTACGATTTGATTTATAAGTATTACAGGAAATATCGTTCCAAAAGAGCACTGGGTTTTTGCTGTTCCAGACAGCATGCGGAAGAAATGGCAAAGGAATTTTGCAAAAGAGGGATAGAGTCTGTTGCAGTATATAGTAATGCGGATGGTGAGTTTTCAGAAGATAGGGATAAGGCGATTGAAAAACTAAAGAATCAAGAAATAAAGGTAATTTTTTCGGTAGATATGTTTAATGAAGGTGTAGATATTGCCGCGCTTGATATGGTTATGTTTTTAAGACCAACGGAGTCACCAATTGTATTTTTACAACAGCTGGGGCGCGGACTTCGTACCAGTAGAGGAAAAGAATATTTGAATGTTTTGGACTTTATTGGAAATTATGAAAAAGCAGGACGGGCACCAATGCTTTTAAGTGGTGGAACGACTTTTAACGGAAAGACTGCACATGATTATAGTGATATTGAATATCCTGACGATTGCATTGTAGATTTTGATATGCGACTGATTGATTTGTTCAAAGAGTTAGATAAGAAATCATTATCTGTTAAGGAACGAATAAAGCAGGAATTTTACAGAGTGAAAGAGTTGTTAGATGGCAAAATTCCGACTCGTATGGAGTTGTTTACTTACATGGATGATGATATCTATCAATATTGTATAAAACATGCTAAGGAAAATCCCTTCCGAAAATATATGGAATTTTTAAACGAAATGCAAGAGTTGTCAATGGAAGAAGAAGAGATATATTCTGGAATTGGACGAGAGTTTTTGGGACTAATTGAAACTACTGATATGCAGAAGGTTTATAAGATGCCTATTTTGTATAGTTTTTATAATGAAGGAGATGTACGACTGGCAGTTACAGAGGATGAGGTATTAATTGCCTGGAAAAAATTTTTTGATAATGGAACGAACTGGAAAGATTTTGCAACAGATATGTCGTATGCTGATTATAAAAAAATAACGGATAGACAGCATTTAAGTAAGGCAAAAGCTATGCCTATTAAATTCTTAAAGGCTTCCGGAAAAGGTTTTTTCATTGAGAAAAAAGAGTATGCTCTTGCAATTAGGGAAGAATTGGAAGAAATACTATGCAATGAGGCATTTAAGAATCATATGAAGGATATCTTGGATTATCGTACTATGGAGTATTATCGCAGGAGATATACTGGGGATTAGTAATCTTGATGATAAGGAGAACTCTATCATGTCTGAAAATTATGTTCCGCCATTTACAATGACGGAAGAAATTATAAATATGGTAATTGAAATAGGCGAATTGGTAGGACAAATATATGCACATGATAATTTGTCCACGAATCCAAAGCTTCGTCGTGAGAACAGAATTAAAACCATCCATTCATCGCTTGCCATAGAACAAAATACGTTGACTCTTAATCAGGTAACAGATGTAATTGATGGTAAGCGTGTTTTGGCACCGCCGGCGGAAATTAGAGAAGTGAAAAATACCTATGAGGCATATGAGCAGTTACAAAAACTAAATATGTATTCCGTAAATGATTTGCTGAAGGCTCATAAATTGATGACAGAAGGGCTGGTTAAAGAAGCAGGAGTATTTCGCAGTAAGAATGCAGGAGTGTATGACCAGAATCATAATCTGATTCATGCAGGCTCACCTGCTAATTATGTGCCGGATTTGATTGGTCAATTATTTGTATGGCTTAAAACATCTAATATGCATCCACTTGTAAAATCCTGCATATTTCATTATGAATTTGAATTTATTCATCCTTTTGCAGATGGCAACGGAAGAACCGGCAGATTGTGGCATACATTAATTTTACAGAATTGGAAAGAATTCTTTGCATGGTTACCTGTTGAAACTATGATTCATAAAAAACAGAATGATTATTATGCAGCCATTAATGCATCAAATACAGAAGGTGAGTCTACGATATTTGTAACATTTATGCTGAATATGATTCGGGAAATGTTGCAGAAAAGATTTTGGCACTGTTGAAAGAGAATCCGAAAATGACTGCAAAGCAGCTTGCAAGCACATTAAATTTGTCTGCTAGGCAGGTGGAAAGGACAATGGCATTACTTAAGACAACCGGCAGACTGGAACGTGTTGGAGCAAATAAAAATGGCAGTTGGCATGTTGTGTAAATAACAAATGTCTAGAGATAAGAAAAAGTATCATGAAAGACACTTTTTCCAAAAAATACTTGAAAAATAAAGAAAGCAGTTTTACAATTAAAAGCGTTGTTTATAAAATTTTAACAAAATTTTTATAAATAACGCTTTTAAGCATTTCAATAACATTTGAAGAAACAAATGAGGAGTAGTCATGGAAAAATTAAAACCAAAGTTGTTTTCAGTAATGAAAACCTACACAAAAGAACAATTTATTAAAGACGTAATTGCCGGTATCATTGTGGCAATTATTGCACTTCCGCTTTCCATTGCCTTAGCACTTGCTTCGGGTGTGACACCGGAAAAAGGTATTTACACGGCAATTACAGCGGGATTCGTGATTTCCTTCTTAGGAGGAAGCCGTGTGCAGATTGCAGGACCTACGGCAGCGTTTGCTACGATTGTAGCAGGAATTGTGGCACAGAATGGGATGGAAGGTCTTGTCATAGCAACCATTCTTGCCGGTATTATTTTGATTTTGATGGGATTTTTACGTCTCGGAAATTTAATTAAGTTTATTCCGTACACAATTACCACCGGTTTTACTTCCGGTATTGCAGTGACAATTTTAGTAGGACAGATTAAAGACTTTTTAGGTCTTTCTATCGTTACCGAAGAACCATTAATTGAAACAATGGAAAAGCTAACGGCAGTATTCGATTTTATTCATACCATTAACTGGGAAGCTGTGATTGTAGGTGTGGTTTGTCTGGCAATCTTAATTGTATGGCCAATGTTCTTTAAAAAAATTCCACCATCATTAATTGCAGTTTTAGTTGGAATTGCTATGGTAAAGGGATTGAAAATGAACGTAAATACCATTGGAGATTTATATGAAATTTCCAACAAATTACCGGCGTTATCCGTTCCGCAGTTTTCCTTTGATACTGTAAAAAATGTGTTGCCGGATGCCTTTACGATTGCGATTTTAGCGGCTATTGAATCCTTACTTTCCTGTGTAGTTGCAGATAGTATGGTAAACAGCAGACACCGTTCCAACATGGAATTGATTGCACAGGGTGCAGGAAATGTTACTTCCGCATTATTCGGTGGTATTCCGGCAACAGGTGCGATTGCAAGAACTGCTGCCAATGTAAAAAATGGCGGACGTACTCCGATTGCTGGTATGGTACATGCGATATCCCTGTTATTAATTCTTGTGGTACTAATGCCTTATGCAGCACTGATTCCGATGCCGACAATTGCAGCAATTTTGTTTATGGTTGCTTACAATATGTCTGAATGGAGAAAATTTGTACATTTGTGCAAAACCGCTCCAAAGAGCGATATCTTAGTACTTGTGACGACATTTGTATTAACAGTTGTATTTGATTTGGTAGTAGCTATTGAAGTTGGTATTTTGATGGCAGCCATTTTATTTATGAAGAGAATGAGTGATGTAACAGAAGTAGAAGGATGGAAATACATTGACGATGAGGATGATCCGGACAGCCTTTCCCTTAGAAAAGTTCCGGAAAACACTCGTGTATATGAAATTAGCGGACCGATGTTCTTTGCGGCAGCGGATAAGATTTTGAATATTTCTTTAGATGATAAAGATAATTGCTTAATCTTAAGAATGAGAAGTGTTAGTGCAATTGATGCGACTGCAATGCATTCCTTGGAAGAACTGCAGGAAAAATGCGTGAAAAAGAATATTACATTAGTTCTTTCTCATGTAAATGAGCAGCCAATGAAAGTTATGCAGAAGGCAGGCTTTGATAAGAAAGTTGGAGCTAAGAATATGTGCGTACATATTGATGAAGCTTTGAAACGTGCAGAGGAGCTTCAGAAAAAATAAATATAGAAAAAATATCCCTACAGGAGAATATGATATGAAAAAATATCGATTCCTGTGGGGTATTTTTTTGTTTCAATCGTTTTTAGGGTGTAATTTTTTTCTTGTTTTCTTTCAGGTGGTATGCTAGTATGGAAACAAGCAAATGGTTTCAAATGAATTCTGGTAGTAATCTAAATTTTCTATAGTCATATTCTTATGACTGTCAAAAGAACTCTTTGCTTAATTACCCATTTATTTATAGAGCAGAGAGGAAAATATAAGGAGCTGATTAGTTTGTCAAATGAAATGATTTTATACCATGGAAGTAAAGAAATTGTAGAATCACCGGAAATTAGAATTCAGAAGTATAATAAAGATTTCTTTTTTGGTTTTTATTGTACAGTCTATCTTGAACAGGCAAAACGATGGGCGACGAGATTTAATGGAACAGGATATTTGAACGAATATCGATATGTGCCGGATGATACACTAAGTGTGAAAATATTTCCTGAAATGACGGAGGAATGGTTGGACTTTATTGTGGCGTGCAGAATGGGAAAATCACATGATTATGATATTGTTGAAGGCCCCATGGCTGATGATACCATATTCAATTATGTTCAAAACTTTGTTGATGGAAAGATTAGCAGAGAAGCATTTTGGAGTCTGGCAAAATTTAAGAAACCAACACATCAGATTAGTTTTCATACAGCAAAGGCATTGACAACATTGAAGTTTCTAAAAGGAAGTGAAGTAAGAGATGAAGAATGATAATGCGTTATTTTTTACATGTAGTCTAATTGAGTTTATTGGAAGACAGCAGAAGCAGAGAAGAGCTGTTGTGGTAAAATATATGGGAAAGGACACCATAAAACGGATATATGAGTATGCTGATATTTTTCATTGTGAGCCAATAGAAAAAGTAGCAGATGAATTTATTCATAGTTGTGAAATACCTGTAGACTCATTTGATAATCTTGCAAAATGCAGATATGAGGTGCCGGATTATTGGACAATTGGAGAGGTGTATGAACGTTTAATTGAAGATATATCAGAGAACTCAGAACGCAGTATCATTGAATGGGTTATTGAAGTATATTCATCATGGATTGATGATGTAATATCAAATTATAATACGGATTTTTATTATCAGTCACGTGAATATATTAGTGAATGTTATAAAGAAGGAAGAATTTGTGTATAGTCAGAAAAATAAATATAGAAAAAATATCCCTACAAGAGAATATGATATGAAAAAATATCGATTCCTGTGGGGTATTTTTATTTAATTCTCTTTTTACTACCCGAATGAGGGTTTTAGAGCGAAAGGAAATGTGTTAAAATTATTAACAGTTGAATTTGAAGGGTAGTTTGTAGCGGGAGTGGGTGTGTAGTTATGCAAATGATAATGCGTAATGAATTGATTGATGAGATACGTAAGGAACTGAAAAAAAGTAAAATTATATATATAGAAGCACCGTGTGGATGGGGAAAAACAGTGCTTCTGGAACAATTGCATGAAAACTTTGGAAAGGAACAGTGTACTTTTGTACATAATTCTGAAATTCTAAAAATGGAATTGCCGACCCTGAACAATGATAACGCACAAAGAGAAGAAAGAAAAATTTATTTGGTGGATAATTTAGGGGATTGGGTGATTTCCGGAAATTTTAGTCGCTTAATGGATTATATTCGTGAAGCGGATACAGAAAGTAGATTTGTGTTGGCGGGCAGAATACCGCTTCCGGCTGAATTGTTGCCATATAAACTCACCTCGCAAATTACATTATATAATAAGGAAAAGTTAAAATTTACCGCCAAAGAATTGGATGCAATCAGTAGTTTGTATTACAATGCGAATCGGAAACTGGTTAGTAAACTATACGAAATATGCAATGGTATGTTACTTTTTATGGCGGTTGCTACTGGAATATTCGGTGAATTACGAATGATTAACAAGAGGCTTTTAGGAAAGTGTTATGAAGAATGTGTCCAATATTTTGAAGTGGCATGTTTTAAATCATATCCTTATGAATATCAGATTATGCTCCTTAAACTTGCATTTTTTCATAAAATTAATAAGGAACTTTTGGTGGAGGTATTTGAATACAATGAAAAGGAAAGTTATCGTATATTAGATACATTGACAAATTCATTTGGAATACTTAGATATCTTGGAGAAGAATATGAAATAGAAGATTTTATGAGAATGTTTTTACAAAAGCGGCAGACTGCATATTTGGGAACCGGTGAAATGAGTAAGTTGTACAGAAATGCGTATGAGTATTTTGTAAAAAAAGAAGAATGGATGGAAGCAATACGATATGCGGATTTGAATGGTGATATAGGGGCGGTTGTGAAGTGTATGCATTCATACTGTACGGGAAATGCCATCTATCATGGATATATGGAACTGGAACCTTACATGCGTCAGGTGCCGGAAAGTTATGTTGTGAATGACCCGATTCTGTTGCATGCGTATGCTATGATGGAGGCAATATATGGGAATAAGAAAAAGTCTGAGGAATATGTATGTCTGTTAGAACAATATATTAGTCAGATATCCACAGATACAGAGGAATATGAGCAACTTAAAAACGTTTATGGGTATTTGCAACTTACACTTCCGTATCAGAAACCGGAAAAATTGTTTATACAGTTAGAACAATTGAATGGTGCCGGAAAAAATGTACGGTATAACATTAATATTAGCGGAAATACCCCAAGTCTTCTTCATGGTGGTAGAGATTTTTGTTTGTATATGAATCAGGGTGAGGAAGTTATAGCACAAATTTTTGGAAAATTGCCGTCTTTATTGGAGGAAAATTGTGGTGGTTTCACAGATACTATGCTGGGAGAAATAGCTTATGAAAAAGGGAAGATAGGAGATGCAGCAAAGTTATTGGCTAAAGGTGCAGGACAGGCAGAACCGGGAAGTGAAACTTTTTTTGTGGCGAATATGTTTTTGGCTAAGATTATGTATGTTAAAAATCAACGTGAACAGGCAGAAAGCATTCTTAGAGGAGTAGAAAAAAATCTGTCAAAAATGGAAAGTACCTTTGTGGAAAAGAACATGGATGCTTTTCAAATATATGGATATCTGCTTCAAGGAGAACTGGAACAAGTAAAAGAATGGTTGGAGTATAGGGCTGTTGATGAGCATGACTTGTTTGTAACTATGAACAGATATTGTTATATTACAAAAATATATGCGTATATAGCAACTGAAAGAATGGAAAGTGCATTACTTCTGCTTCATCGTATGTTAGATTATTCCAAAGGGTATTATCGAAAATATGATGAATGGCATTTGCGTATTATAGAAATTGTTATTAACTATCGTATGAATTATGAGGAATGGAGTTTGCAGCTAAAGGAACTTTTGGAAGAAACATCATTCTATGGTGTGGTAAGGGTCTACGCAGACAGAGGAGCCATGTTGTATCCGGTACTTAAAAAATACGAAGAACTTAAAAAAAATTCTTCCGAAGATAGTACAATTAAGCAGGAGTATTACAAAAAAGTTCTTGAAGACACAAGAAAGATGGCTTTGTTGTATCCGGCATTTATGACACAGAAAAAAGAATACGAAAGTTTGAGTACACAAGAGATGGAGGTACTCGAGATGCTTTGTCGGGGAAAGAAAAATGCCGACATTGCAGGAGAATTATTCCTTTCAGAAAATACAGTAAAGTATCATTTGAAAAAGATTTATCAAAAGTTACAGGTTGGTAGTCGAGGTGAGGCAATTGCCAGAGCAAGAGAATTGGAAATAGTATAGATAAGGCTGGAAAGATGGGGAGAGAGTTATGGCTGAATATGACAGTTTAAAAGCAAAACAGGAGCATAAGAATGGTAAGAAGAAACTAAAAGAGACTTACTATCGTCTGACAACACCTGTACATGTAACATTAAATTCATATAAAGAACATAAGAGAATTGAAGGATATTATGAATTTAAAGATTATGGACATATTTTTAAATGTGACCGTTTGTTAAAATTAGAGACTGCATATGGAAAAGTGCAGATGGGTTATAATCCGAATAGAAAGAGAAGTTTTGTTTTTGCTAATATGAAGACAAACCTCTATGATACGGTAAATACCCGATATCAGAAAACAATGAAAGAATATCAGAGACAGGCGGAACAAAAAAAAGGAAACGAGAACAGAGCATATGTTTCCGGCAGGTGGAAAAATGCTGCAGTTTTGTTGGAAAAGGCGGAGAATAAGCCATGGTCTGCAAAGTCAATGGAGCCTTATTTTGATAATACGAATATGGAAGCGTTATTGAAAACCATGCCATATCTCGATGGAAGACAGGAACAGAGTCAGCTGCAGGAGACAAGAGAAGAAATGAAAAGGCTAAAAGAAGCTGTTCGACAGAATGCCCTGCAGGGAAAAAGAGCAGAAAACGCACACATTCACCGACAGATGAGGGAATTGTCGGAAGAGAGCAGTCTGTTGCAGGCAATTCTTTATAGGAAAGATGCAGGAAAAAGAGGATTTGTCAGAAAAATCAATTATGCGTTTGATATAGAAAAGAAGGATATGTTTGAATATTACAGGGTACAGAGATTAAAAGCTGCAAGAGAGCAGATAGAAGCAATTGATTCAAATGCAGGAAGCGGTGAGGGTGATTCTGCTGATAAAAAGGAAAAAGAGGATAAATAATGGAAAAAAAGAGGGTAATTACGGAAGTTGCATATCAGGATGTGGTAAGAGAAAGAAACTATTTTTTAGAAGCGTGCAGATTGCTTCAGATGTCGGAGGAGGAAGTTGTTCTGGCTGAAAAGTTGATGAAAGGGCCTGTGTCTATAGAGGCAGTTACAGAGACTGGAATGAAAAATCTGTCGTTAGCATTTGGACATACGAAACAGGAAGTGTATCTTTATCCGGTGGTGGCAGCATATATGTCGGGAGAACTGCCGGATACGGAAAATGGAACATTACCGGCGGGAATGGAACTGGTATTTCCTTCTTTTAAAAAGATTTTTGGCGGAAGTGAGCTTGTAGAAGAAATAATAAATGTGTTTAGCGGTGATGAAGAGTCTGGAGAAGAAAGCGAAATTTGCTATGTACTGGTTGAAAATGGAAGGAAAGGTGCTGGATTTTTTGCTGAACAGGCGGCGTGTCGTTTGGGAATGCCACTGCTGTTATGGAATGGGGAGCAGCCGGAATGGCAGGAAATGTTGCTTACGGCGGTTTTATATGATGCAATGATTTGTGTGGACGCCAGAGGATGGAGCGGAGACTTTAATATACTTGTGAAACATATGGAACAGTTATCTTACAGAGTGTCTCGTTTTTTCATCCTATTGGAGAACAGGAATGGAGTGGAGGCATTGTCAGGCAAGATAAAATGTTTGTTCCGCACAGTTCCGGCAACTGACAGAGCAGATAGGGAAGCCTGTATAAAGGATTACATGGAAAACAGCGGAATTGTCATACCGGAAAAAATACAGAAGAAATTAGCAGATGGAACATATGCAATGCCTTCCGTGAAGCATATGCTTTGCGAATTTGAAACCCAGATACAGTCGGTGGATAAAGGCGTACTTACAGAATCAGCGGCAGAGCGGATTATGGAATACTATGATGAGAAAGAAACCGGATTGTTTGGTATCCGTCAGTTATCTACAGACAGGTGTCTGGACGATTTATGTCTCCCGGTGGAACATCATCGTAAACTTTCTAATGTATGTGCCATGCTTGGTAAACGTGAAAAGGTCATGAAGGAATGGGGATTTGCTGATAAGTACAATTATGGAAACGGAATTTCTTTGCTTTTCTACGGTGCACCCGGTACGGGAAAAACCATGGCAGCACAGGCAGTGGCAGGGGAACTTGGCATGCCTTTATATCGTGTGGATTTGTCACAGCTTATCAGTAAATATATAGGAGAGACACAGAAGAATATTGGGAAAGTATTCGAGCAGGCAAAACAATTAAACGGAATTCTTTTGTTTGATGAAGCAGATGCTCTTTTTGCAAAACGTAATGAGGTAAATGATGCACAGGACAAATACGCCAATGCAGAAACGGCATATTTATTGCAACGGATTGAGGAATGCGATGGCATATGTATTCTGGCAACCAATCTTTTGCAGAATTTTGATGAAGCGTTTCGTAGGAGAATTACTTATATGCTTAATTTCCCTATGCCAGATGAATCCGTCAGGGAACAGCTATGGCAAAAAGTATTTCCGGCACAGGCAGAGCTGTCAGCAGATATAAATGCAGCCATATTGGCAGAAAATTTTGAATTGTCCGGTGCAACAATAAAAAATGCAGCGTTTCAGGCAGCATTTCAGGCAGCAGTAGAAGACTCCGATATTGGTATGAAACATATACTCAGCGGCATTGCCAATGAATACAAAAAACTGAATAAAAGTATGAAGCCTGAACAGAGGGCTTTGATGGAAAAATATGATGCGGATTTTTCATGACTACCCAAAAGAGTAGTTCCCGGAGTAGGATAGGATGCTATAATCATAAATTGAGGAATTGGATACTTTTATGATGAAAAATAGAACAGGAGGAAGAATATGAGCCTGTATTTGAAAGACAAAATAAAGAATGAAAATAGCGAGAAAAAACGAATGAGTAAGTGGGCAAAATATTCAGGAAAGATTTATAGTACATTAGGGGTATTGTGTGTTGTAATCGTTGTGATGTGTTTAGTTTTGGGGATACCAAAGTGGACACAGGCGGCGGAAGTGACAAATCCCACCGGTTGGAGCGACTATCCGATGGCGGATGGAGTAACGGATAGAAATTTGGGAGAGTGGTATTTTAATCAATCTAGTGGCAGTGTGGCGAAATTAAGTGATTTAACATTTGTAGGTACACAGATTCAAGATGGGGAGGAGCTTCCGTGTGCGGCGATTGATACAAAAGAGCAGTTATATGCTGTTTTGTCCGGTCTGAGAACGACAGATGTATATGACTCTGACATAAAAAGAAGTCAGAGAGTAATTTTCTTATTGACTACTGATTTATCTATAGATAATCGTATGTCGGATAATGCTATTCTATTGGAGTATTATGGGGATACTTATGCGGGAAATGTGTTTTCCTTAGATACTTTTGATGGCCAAGGACATAGTATAGAAATATCTTCTTTTGAATCAACATGGCAACATAAAGATTATTATATATCAAGAATAGAAACGTCTGGTGGAGGAGGCAACGCGGGGATACAGAGACCAAATATAGAATCTGTTAAATACGGATCACCCATATGGCATATGGGAATGATGTTTGGAAGAGTTGAAGATGCTGTTGTAAGAAATTTGGTAATAAATCTAGATGAAGGATCCGTTACTATAGAACAAAATATGAAAATGTTGGATGAGGGTAGCTATAAGCCGTTTTTGGATTTAGGGATTGGAGTGATATGTGGTAGTGCTTCAAATACACGGTTTATGGATATTGAGGTAAATTCAAAAAATGGTTTGAAAGTAAGTGTGGAAAATGATGGATATAGTCAAACAGTATACGAAACCAAATATCAAAGCGGATATGTTTTTGCGGGTATGGGCGGAATAGTTGGTTGGATTGACTCAGGCGTTACAATCACGCGTTGTGCTACATACATGGATATAGACGTAACAAATGAAGGCTATATAGAGGATGATGATGTAAATCAACAATTGCGTGCAATTAGTTGTGGTGTTGGTAGTATAGTTGGAGTAGTAGCGGGGGGAGATAATAACATCACTTCGTGTTTGGGAAACGGAGAAATAACGGGAAACGATGCTGATATTATTTATTCTACGCGTGATTTGTTTGCTAGGGGCGGAATAGTCGGAGCACTGAAATTTAGTGATGCTGAGGTGAAGTTAAAGGATTGTGTATCTACATATGCACCATCAATAGGGTGTATGGTAAAAGATACGGCAGATGGTGCAGAGGGTGATTATGGTTCTTATGAAATAAATAACTGTTATGCAGAAAATCTCACAAAGGGAAAAATTGGGGGGTTATGCATTGATGATGTAGGTGGTCCTGAGCAGCTAAGAAAAAATAAATACTATCGTGTGCATGAGGATAAAGAATTTACAGTAACAACAGGTAATTTGTCCACTAAAAAAGATAAAATTAATGAAGAGGATTGGGGATATTCAGAAGTGGACAACAGACACTTTTTGATTCATCCTTATGGTAGTATAGATGACCCTTATATAGTAGATTTCGGTAATTTGACTATAGCTGAACCAAAGGGAGAAGAATTAAAGATTGAAGTTAGTGGCGATGTGCTGGAATGGTATAGCAGAAGTAGCGGAAAAACTAATGAATATACAGAGAATGCAGTGGCATATTTAAGTATAACGACGGACGGTACAGACCCGAAGCAACATTTTTTACAAAAAGCGAAGCATGAAGGACATACGGAGGATGAGTCGCCGGACAATGGAGACCTAACAATATCTTCCAGTGTAAATTATGCAGATACAACAAAAGATATAACCATAAAGGCAGTTATAAAAGTAGTGTTTAATCAGGGTAAAAAAACAGAATATAATGTATGGAGTCCGGTATGGGAAAAGACGTATAAACCTTCAAATACATACATTATTGAGCCTTTATTGGAAGTATCAAAAGAAAATGAAAGTTTCGTGGAATTTCAGGAAACACAATCGTATCCACTTGGAACTACCAGACTGCAATTGACTGCAAGAGGTGAAGTACAGGATATGTATTATTACTTTGGAAAAGGTCCGGGATTGCAGCTTGGCAGTGAGGATTCCGATGCTGCGGGTACAATTAAAAAAGAGACTATGATGGCACAAGCACGCTATAATGGCACATTTACTTTAATAGAAGATATGGTTAAAAATAATTTGTCTAACCAAATATATATGTATGTGTTGGCATATGCCAGAATAGATGAAGTGGAATATTATAAACTGTATGAATATGATATTGTTGTATTTGCTAAAGATGAGTTGGTATTAGTTTCTCCGGATAGTGGAAGTAAAATTCCAAATGGGGCATCAGTTTCATTTATGGTAGGGAATGGTGAAGTAAATGAATTACCGTATGACAAGATGCGCGTGTTTGTATCAAAGGATAAACAAAAACTTTCTACTTTGAATGGCATGAGTGGTGTAGAAATATATGGAGATAAAACGGGAGATGGCACCAAAGAGAATCCATATTACTTATTGGCGAGGGTTCCGGTAGAAGGAGAGACGGGAGAAACTTTTTACATATATATTGAGCCGATGGTCAATATGGGTACAGCACCGGATGGAGCTGTGCCATATAAGGAACGCTACGGTTCGTTTGTACAGGAATATTCCTACACAATCATGGAAAAAGCAGCCGGATTGGAAATTTCACCTATGACAATTACTACGGCACAGGCCGGGAATCCGACAAGTATACCGATTAATGAAAAGGTGTATATGAGTTCATCGGGAAACAGTGATATCATTGTATATAATATTGAGGGAGAGAATATAACACCTCAAATGGTTCGTGATGATAGTACTTTAAATACATTGAATGCAGCACAGTATACACAGGTAGGTAAAAATGCTTATTATCTGAGTGAGGAAAGCGGTCAAGGCAGCGTATTGTATGTGCGGAATAATAATGTTTGGTATGCAATGGATAATGCAGAAAATTTGCATATATATCAAGATGGTAAGTTGTCTTTTGATGTTTCTTATTCGGGGAAAACGGTGCTTGTATCAACAATGTTATTTGCCTACGATTATGATTATTCTGATAACGTGATTTATAAATACATGGTACAGGAACAGAATGCTGTAGATGCACCGATAGCGCTTTTGGCTAATGGTAGTTCTGTTACGATGAATAAGGTATTAAATTTTCATTGTGGTCAGAATTGTGTAATGTATTACACTTTGGATGGAAAAGAACCACAGATTACCATTGATTCCACGACAGGATTGATTACACCACAAGCAGGCACTTATTTATACAATGCAGCGGATGGAATTGCAGTCACAGAAGAGAAAGGTTACAGTCATGGCGGAAGTGTCATTGTCAAGATCATGGCATGTCCTGTACAGGATACTAATGCAACAGAGATGGTCTATAACAATGATTTAAAAAGTAGTGAGGTAGTAACTTTTAACTACAATATTATAGAGCAGAATCAGGTAGAGACACCGGTAGCGTATCCGGAAACCACAGTAGATGCAGTGGCTGAAATTGTTAATGGAGATAGAATTTCTCTTAGTTGTGCAACATCCGGAGCAGAGATTTATTATACGACAGATGGCAGTACACCGGTAGTAAAAGAGGAAAACAGGTACACCAATACTATTGAAGTAAATGGCGATTATGGTGGATATTTTAGTGTGAAAGCAATGGCGCATAAGGAAGGAATGAAAGACAGTGAAGTAGTTACGTTCCTTTATAAGATTGCGGATAAGGAAACGGCAGGAAGTGTAACAGCTATTCCGGGAACTGCTAATAAAGTGATTGCGGGAGATAAGATTAATCTTTCGGTAACAATATCCGGTGCGGAAATTTATTATACAACAGATGGAACTACACCGGAAGTGGTGGAAAATAGTGATGGAACATATAAACTGGGAGAGTCGGTATTAAAGTATGAACCTGAAAAAGCTATTATCGTACCGGAAGGAACAGGATATTTCATAATTCATGCAATTGCAGTAAAAGAAGGTATGAAAAATAGTGAAGTGGCACAGTTTATCTATACATATGCAGATACTGTGGGAGCACCCTATGGTAATCCTTCTGCCGGAACGGTTGTTGAGAATACACCGGTAATTTTGCAGTGTGCTCAAAAAGATGCGGTTATTTATTACGAAATTGCATATGATGGGGCAAAAGCGCCTGAGCCTACCACAAGCAGTTCCGTATTTAGTGAACAGGCACCAATTGTTATTACCAGAGATACAGAAATTAAAGCATTTGCATACTATGACAGACAGGCATCGGAGATTGTAACTTTGAAATATGTACTGGCGGAAAAAATGGAGGCACCTGAGGCATCTATTAGTAGTGGAGCCATAGTACCATCAGGAACAACAATAAGTTTGCCGGTAGAAAGCGGAAAAGTGTATTATACCACGGATGGTTCAGATCCGACTGATAGTAGTAATGCAGCAGTAAATATTGGAACAGATGTGGTAATTACCGGAAAAGCAGGTGATATGGTAATCATAAAGGCGTGTACTAAAGAGAGCGGTGCAACCACAAGTGAGTTGGTGACCTTTACATATCAAATCAGTCAATATCCGGGTGGCGTAACCACAGATACAGAAAGCGGGACTACCGTAGCGTCAGGGACGGTGGTAAATCTGACAACGGATGTTACCGGTGGAACCATTTATTACACAACCGGTTCCGGTAATCCGATTTCGGCAGGAAATGTAGGAAACAGTGTGGTTCTTAGTGGAAAGCCGGGAGCCAATGTATCGGTAAAAGCAGTGGCAGTTGCACCGAATACAACAATGAATGGAAGTTATGCGTTCTTCGATTACAAATTGATGGAACAGTTGGCTTCACCAAGTGCCTCTATAAAGGATGGAACCAGCCTGACAGAAAAGAGTAGTGTAGTGTTAAAGGCAAATCAAGGAAAAATTTATTACACGATTGATGGTAGGGAGCCAACTAAGGCAGATTATGAATATACAGCGCCTATCGTAGTAACGAAGAATATGACAATTAAAGCGATTGCCATTGAAGAAGGTTATGAAAATAGTGAGGTAAGCAGTTTTTCCTATGCTTTTGCGGAACAAATAGAGAAGATTACGCCTTCTATTCCTGATGGTACGGTAGAATCGGGACAAGTTATAAAATTAAGTTGTAATATGCCGGATGTTAAAATCTATTATACGACGGATGGGACAGAACCTGTGCCGGGTGCCGAAGGAGTATTTCTTTACGAAGACAGCGGAATAAGTGTTTATCGTAGTGTAAATATTAAGGCGATTGCTGTGAAGAGCGGTATGTGCAATAGCGAATTAATTTCATTGAATTACAGTGTGGATGAGGTTCCTATTGAAATTGAGAGAGAAAAAGTAGCAGCCGAGAAAGAAGAAGCAGGTCTTAAGCCTTTGGATGTGACAAATCTGGAAGCTCGCAGGCTGAATGGAGAAACAAATTCGAATGGTCATAGTGTAGTAATTGAAGATGTGATTAGTGATACGTTAGTAAGCGGAAATAATACTGCGATATCCAATGATGCGAAATTACGTGCAAAAGAGATTTCTGTTCCTTATGAAGCGAAAAAAGAGATAAAAAATTTGTTGGGCAAAGAATACGAAGTAATTAATAATTATGACTTTGCATTATATGAAAACGGAAGTCGGGTACAGCCGGAGGGCGAAGTGGAAATAGGAATTCCTATTCCGGAAGGGTATGAAAATGCAGATGTAATGATTGTGTATATTAATGAAAACAATGGTGTTACTGTACACAATACCCGGAGAGAAGGTAATTATGCCTATGCCAAAGTATCCCACTTTAGTAGTTATGCTATTGCAGGTGCACAGTTGGAGGACAGTAGCAACAGAGAGTTTGATCTTATTCTGATAATGTCAGTAGCGGCAGGGGCATTTGTTCTTATGGGTATTGGAATGATTATTCGAACTGCAGTGAAACGAAAAAGGTACTAATAAGACTACCCGTTAGAGTGGTGCAGGTTTGAGAGGAAAATGATAGTATACATATTGTGAGGAGTCTGTAACATGCTTATTAATGATGATAAGGAAGGCAGAAAAAAAAGAAAATATTATCAAAAAGTAATGAGAAGCGGTAATAAATATTCGAAAAGAATGTTACGCTCATTGCTTGTCGGAGTAGGAGGGATACTGTCAGTTATTGCTGTTGCGCTAGTGACTGTAGGGATACTTTCTTCAAAAGCTAAGGCGATGGATTCGTTGAAACTTGTTACGAATAGTGGTTTGGTATTGTCGGGCTCGGAATTTAAAATGATGGATGGAGCTCAGGTATATGTGCAAAATTATACCAATGACAGTGGTGTGGATATTTATTACAAGTTTTATGATAACAAGCTGGGGGATGTATCAGGAATTGATTTAAGCAGTAATGGAGAGCGCTATACGGAAGGAAGTTGCATAACATTGAACAGGTCTTCACAGAAAGGTGGAGTCAGGTATCTGTATATTCAACAGAAAAGCCAGGCGGAAAGTGTTATTAGTTCCTTTCAGATTAGCTTTTATGACAAAGTTGGAGAGATTTATTCTACACCAGCTACCTCTGATTCAGATATGACGGAGGTGAAAGTCGGAGATACCATTACATTTGCCGGTGTGGGTACTATGTACTATACAGACGATGGAACAGAGCCGTCGTTTGTTAGGGATAGTAAAGGAACAATTTGTATAAATGGTGAAAACTTTCGATTAGAAAATGAAAAAATGAGACCATTTGAAGCGGGTAATGCAATTACGGTCACAGAGGATTGGCTCAAAGATGAGATAAAGACGATTCGAGTGCGTGCGTATAAAGATGGATACGATATAGGAGATGTAGAAATTTTCCGGTTCAAGATTACACAGGATCAGGCACAGGCTCCAACGATTAAACCTGTTACCACAGCAGAATCTCCGATAACAGTAGATGCAAAGACAACGGCTACGTTGTCTACTGCAACGGACGGAGGAACTATTTTATATAGTATGAATGGAAAGGTGCCAACTTATTCCATTAAGCAGGCAGAAAATGGTTATCAGGTTGTAACGGATGCAGATTCATATATTTATGACGAACCCATTCTTATCGATGGAGAACCGGATGCAGAGATTGTAATTACTGCTCTTACTATAAAGATAAACGAAACAACAGGTGTTGCAGTTATGAAAGACAGTAATCCTGTGCAGTTTATCTATAAAATAACCTCACGTGCAATAGCAGCAGCTCCGGAAGCTTCTCCGGAAGCAGGGACGGAGCTGGGATTAAACAGTAAGGTGTATTTAAATACAGCCACAGCCGGAGGAACCATTCTTTATACTGTGGATGGAAGTGCACCGGCATATGAGGTGGTTAATAATGGAAGTGGTTATGAGTTAGTGGCACAGGGTACTACAAAAGTATATGGAAAAGGGTCTTCTTATGTAGAAGTGAAGGAGCCGGAAGCAAGACAAGGACAAACATTTCTGATACAGGCAAAAACAGTTAAGGTTGATTTGAACACCGGAAAGAAAATTTTGGAAGACAGTTCCGTTGCACAATTTAGCTATCGTATTACAGATGCAGAAATGGTGGCAGCACCTACAGCAACACCTGCAACTACAGAAAAAAGTCCGACGGTAGTAAATGAAGGAAGTAAAATCGTACTAAATAGTACTACAGCCGGAGCAAAGATTTATTATACTTTGGATGGCACTTCTCCTTATATAAATGAGGATGGAAGTCTGTCGAAATCTACAAATCTATACAACGGTAAAGATGCAATTGTTGTACCAGCAGGAACAGGATTTTTTACGATTACTGCAATTGCGGTAAAAGATGGAATGAATGATAGTACGGTTGTGCAGTTTGTTTATCAATATCCCGGTACGGTTGCTCCGCCTTATGTGAGTCCGGCAGAGGGAACGGTAAGTATTAATACAGAAGTAATATTGGCAAGTATTGATAAAGAAGCACAGATTTACTATACATTGGATGGTACGGAACCAACAGGTGCTACAGCCAGATTTTATTCAGAGCCGATCCTGCTGACACAGGATACAATAATAAAAGCAATTTGTGTAGTGGATGGAATCAGTAGTGCGGTAAAAACATTTACATTTTATGTGGCACAAGAACTATTGCCACCATCACCGTCTATTGAGAGTGGAGCAGTGTTAACTAGTGGTACAACTCTTAAACTGACAGCACAGAAGGGGGCTCAGATTTATTATACGACGGATGGAAGCAGCACGAAGCAGGATGGGGCAATGGCAGGAGATACAGTTACCATTACAGGAAAAGCAGGTGAGACGATTACTTTAATCACTTATGCAAAAGGAACTGATTATTCTGATTCACAGACAGCAACTTATGTATACACAATCAGTAATTATGAAAATGGTATTAAAATCAATCCGGAAGTGGGAACGAAAGTAAAAGACGGAGATGTTATCACTCTGGAAACAGATGTGACCAATGGTACAATTTATTATTCGGTTGATGGAACAAGTCCTACTGCAAAAAGTGCTTATGGAACAGTAGTAACAGTAGGTGGAAGTGCAACGGAGGATAAATATACTTTAAAAGCAACAGTGGTTTCTGCAGGGTCAGATTTTACGGCTTCCATTGCTACATTTATTTATGAATATCTGGAGAAGCTGGTAGCTCCGAAAGCCTCTATTCCTAATGGAGCGGTTTTATTAGAAGAACAAGATATTGTTCTTACTACCGAGGAAGGAGACATCTATTATACAATAGATGAATCAGTACCTACGAATAAGTCCGATTTGTACACAGAACCGATTCATATAGCAGAGAATACAACGATTCAGGCTGTTTCTATATCAGAGGAAGGGGCAGCAAGTGATGTTGCAGTTTTCGGATATACTTTTGCAGAACAGGTAAAGACACCGGAATTTTCTATAAACGGTGGGGAGGTAGAGTCAGGAACTACATTGACAATAACCTCAGCTACATCCGATGCTGTTATTTATTACACAACGGATGGTCAGATGCCGGATTTGAATAATCCGAAGAATTTGTTTATTTATAGTGGTGCTATTGTATTGAATAAACCCGTAAATATTAAGGCCATGGCAGTAAAAGATAGAATGACAGCTTCCGAAGTGAATAGTGCGATTTTTACGGTAAGGGAGCCGGAAGTAATTATAACGGACGAAGAGGCAGAAGAGGAAGTCATGGGACAAACCGGCGACCGGTTAATGAGCCGGAGGGCATATATGAATAACAGCAGTGGTCCGGCGTACAGTGATTTTGTTTTAAAGAGTGTAGCAACGGGAGTTGTTGTATCGGCAGAAGAAGGTGCTATACCGGCAGAGACTTCTGTGGAAGTCATGGAAACTGTTGTTGATACTGCATTAAATAATGCTGTAATGAGCAGTATGGGAGAAGATTATGGTGCAGTGGCAAGTTATGATGTGTCATTAACAATTGGAACAGAAACATTACAGCCGGCAGGAGATGTGGAACTTGGTCTTCCGATTCCACAGCAATATCGCAACAGTGCGATTTCAATTGCTTATGTAGATGAAGATGGTAATGTGGAAGTGTGTGAAACAAGAAGAGATGGAGATATGGCATACGCGCATGTGACACATTTTAGCCGTTATTGTATAGTGGCTCCGGTAAATCTTTCTGAAGAAGAATCAGAAAATATTATGGGGAAAGTTATTCCTGTTACAGGTGCATTTTTATTAGTTGCAGGATATTTGTTAATACGATTAGGAAGAAAGAAAAATAAAGAAAATAATTCCATCTTGGATGACTAAAACAGGGAAGGGAGATCCGATGAATAACCGTAAATTTTATTCTTATGAAAGAAACAACTATTATTATGGAAAGCTTTTGACTTCCAGAGATTTTCAGATTGAGCAGTCCTATATGAATGACAAGCGCAGGCTTGGAAATCGCCTTTTGTGTGGTAGTGGTATTGTGGCAGGAATGAAAGTTGTGGAAGCCGATGATACGGCAATTGTACTCCAATCCGGATGTGCCATTGATGGAGCGGGAAGAGAAGTTGTTGTTCCTGAGACAGTAGTTGTTAAGCTGGCGACTATTGAAGGTAGCAGAGATTTACATACAGATGTAGCGTATTTAAGTATTTCTTATGCAGAGACCAGAGCAGATAAGGTTTATGCAGCAATGGGGAATGCAACAAATGAGCAGGCAGAAGCCGGTGAGTATAATCATATTAAGGAAGGATACACACTTAGACTTCATGATGCAGATGATTGTGTACCTGTAAAAGAATTGAAAGAAAACTATCTGGTAAAAACAGTTCTTTTTGAAGATGAAGATTATCGAATTACACAGGAGGTTGCAGGATATCTGCCGGCAGATTGTAATTTGAAAGTCAGAGTATCCGCTTACAAAAAACGTCAGACAATGGATTTGTTATCTGTTGGTTACACGTTAAGCGTGGAAGGAATTAAAGAACAGAGTTTTCCAATTAAAATGGAAAATTTGAAGATGGATCGTTATGAAACAAAAGTGATTACGGAATCAATAATTCCAAAAGAAGAAATCAGATATCTGGCGGATTTTAAATTGCAGATTCGTGATTTAGAGGTTTTGAAAGATAAGCAGAAATGTCAGGTAAAGGAATTAGAACCTGTTACCATTACTACATCAGATAAAAATCTTTTGTCTTTCATTGTAGAAAATAGTTATAAGACAGCTATGGATGTAGACATTGAAGAAAATTATGACAATAAAATTTATCTTGCAAAGTTATATTTAATTCGTTCTGATGAGCGCATTTTGTTAGAACGTATTGAAGAAGTTCCGTTTAAGCAGTATGTGTATTCTGCGTCACAAATTATGCTTTTAGAAGAACTGAAGGAATTTTATCCTTCTACAGAGAAAGCAGAAAGAAAAATTGAAACTGTATCTTCAGAAGTAACATACAGAGAACAGCCGGGACAGACATGGAAACATAAGGACTTTGTTACAGGTACCTTTGACATATCTTTAGGTAATGGCGGAGAACTCGGTAAGACAGTTTACTCAGATGAAATCATGCATGGTTTGGGTGAAGGTCCTGTATATGTAGAGATTGCGTATGAATTTTTGAACAAAGAAAATGGTAATATGAGAGAAGAAATTATATTTGGGGACAGTGAGCTGTTTGCAACAGGTGATGCGGAAGAAAAACAAATGCAGATTTCATGTGGTGTGAAAGTTTTGCCGGAGAGAGGTACTTTTGTAGTAGCAGTCCGTTCGAAAAATAAGGTGGTACGTACAGGATTGCGTATCAGATGGTATGCGTGCAAAGCAGAGGACACAGATAAAAATATCAGCAGACTGAAGGAAAAACAGGGAATGATTATTATTTCTCCTGACACAATTACAACCCAGCCAAAGGGAATCGTACAGATTCAGCCTAAATTCGTTAATATGGAAGCTGAAGCCTGCAGTTATGAGGTATTGGATCAGGCAGGAGGAAAAATTGATAATAACGGTATTTACACCGCTCCTACGGCTGAAGGAGTATACGAGATAAAAGTTTCTTCTATCAGTTCACCGGAGATTTTTGCTCATGCATACATTATTGTATCTGTTGAAAAAAAATAAAAATCAGAAATTAGGTGAGATAAGTGATACCTGCACTGAATATGCATCTTGAAGATGTAAGAGTTGTATTAAAAAATGAAATTAATGATATTACAGTTTGCAGAGATGTCAAGGAAAATGGGCAAAAGTTTTATACTATGATATCAATAAAAGATGATATGTATCGTAAGTATATTACTGAGCAGATGAGCGTAGGAAATATGTTTTCTCATTGCAAAGACTTTATTGGTTCTTTTAGCATGGGAAAAGAATTAAAATTGGTGTTCCGGTATGAGGTTGAGAATCTGATTGGAAATGTTGGCAGTATTTATTTGTATGATTTTGCAAGATGTCGTCAGGCGGCAATCCAGTTGGTTAGTGTGATTGCCGAGAAGGGCATGTCAGGTCAGATTTGTAAGTTATTATTGAATCCGAGAAATATAAATATAGACCGGGAATGTAGTGTGACATTAAATTATTTTTTGGATTTTCAGGAATATGATCTTAATTTAGGACAATTTAATGATATGGACTGTATTGCAGAAACCGTATTCAGTATTTTGGAACGTCCCTGGAAAGAGAAATTTCAGGGAGAGGTTCAAAATTATCCCGATGAATTAAGACTCTTTTGGATGAAAATTCAAAATCACTCATTTTTATCTTATGGTCAAATAGTGTCGCAACTGCGCGGAATGCCAAACAAGCCTATTGCCAAGCAGGGGGTAATATGGAAAATTCGTAAAGTGTTGCGCAATATACGAACAGTACTTTTTAAAAATCCACTTAGAATAGTGCTTACTGTTTTAGTGGCTGTTACTATAGTATATGCGGCATGGCAAATTAGTATGCGTATAAAGGTACAACGGGCATATCAGAAAAATGTTTCGTACAGTGCTATGGAATATATAGGTACAGTCTACTTAGGAGACGAAGAATAACAGATTGGAACAGACATATGAAAAAAGTTAAGCAAATAATGGTTGTAATAACAGTAATCATACTTGCGGCAGTGGCTTTAACAGGAACTGTAAATAATAGCAGCCAGCCAATAAATCAATTTTATACAATAAGTGCTGCGAGCGATGGGAATACTCTTGCAACATGGTATGATGAAAAGAATATTACGGTTGCGGTAGTGAATCGTGAAGGCAAAATAAGTAAATCAAAGAAGATACCGGTAGAAAAAGGTGATTTACTTCACAAGGTTGAAGCGGCATGCATGGGAGAAGACAATAAGGTTTATGTACTTTTACGCTCTTGTGAAAATGATACCGGCAATAGTGTAAAGGAAGAATTATATATTTATGATTTTAATAAGTGGCTGTCCTCTCCTACAATAATATCTACGGATGAACTTCAGGTGCAGACAGAAGATGCAACGGATACGGAACATGTGGTATGGTCATACAAATGGATGAATGCAAACGGAAGTGCGTTGTCATTAATTGGTGTTAACAGTGATTCTACTAAAGCAGTACGTAAAGTTTTTGAATTTGGAGAAGTAACCAGCCGAAGTCTGAATATAAAATCAGAAAGAATTTATCCGCTTGCTGAAGGAGAAGGAATATATCAGGCAATAGGAAATGGAACGGATATAGCTTATATATCTAATTCGGGTAAGTTATATCATGCTACAGAAAGTCAGGTACAGGAAGTGTATCCGGCGAGAGAAGTAGATGTACTGATGTATCCACTGTATCTGTTTTTTGCAGAAACAGGATATGTATATACACAGGAAGCAGAAACAGGAAATATTCTGAAACTGAGTCTTACAGATGGATCAGAAGAAGTGAAAATGAAAGGAACAGCAGCGTTTTCAGCGGCAGAGGTAATAACACCGGCTGACATTTGTATGATGTCCATGACGAATATCAGTAATTTTTCGTCGGTGATAAGGGATAGTTCCGGTAATGGTTATAATTTGTTTGTGTTGCAGGATGATACAGGCTACCTGATTAAGTCCATTGAAAAGCCGATAAGTCAACTGGCACTTATGTTTTTAGAAAGTTTTCTTTCATATTTGGCAGTAACAGTTGCTCTGATATTAGTTATATTCGGAATATTTTATGGAATCATCAAGGGAAAGACAATCGTGGGAAAGCTGATATTAGCAGCACTTCCGCTTATGATACTGGCTATGTCGGTATTTGGTATTATTGCATATCATTTTTATTGGGATTCTGTAGTATCAAGCTATGAGAAGCAGACTGTAGATGAAGGTAATATGATGACAGCGCTTTTTGGACAGGAGTCTTTTGATACATTGGAATATCCATATGACTACAGCAGTGAAAATTATAATTATTTATCGAACCAGATAGAAGGACGGGAATTATATTCTAAAGTAGTTTATTTTGAGGATGGCGATTTGTATACAGGTGTTGACAAAAATACACCTTGCTTTTATCCGATAAGTATAAAAATGAATGTGGCATTAGAGGATATTTATCAGAAGGCAGCGTTATCCGGTGAAGTTGTGACAGCAACAATTCAGGATAGAGATGGAGAAAGAATTGTCAGTGTTACTCCGGTAGGAGGTTCGGCAGGTCGAAGCGTATATTTATATGAAGCCGGAGTTTATACAGCAGTTTTGGATGAGTATCAAAGTTCATATGTTAAAAACTTTGTTTGGATATGTATTGTATTTTTATTTGTTGTATCCATATTGCTGATAGCAATGTTTTTGCAGATTTTGCAACCATTATCGGAAATTCGGGAAGGAATGGAGAAATTTACGAACGGTAACAGAGATATTCGTATAGAACCGGAGACAAGAGATGAACTTGCAGGAATCTGTCAGGCATTTAATAAGATGGCAGATGATATTGATTTACAAATTATGAATTTGCAAAATCTTAGTGATACATATTATAGATTTATGCCTTTAAGTATTATTGGAATTTTAGGAAGGGACAATTTGGATAATCTTAATCTGGGGTCTAAAATTCAGGGAAGTTATGCAGTCCTTTCTGTACAGATAAGGAACAGGGAAGAAAATAATTCATTCCAAATGAGAGAAGAAGAAATTAACCGTTTCTTCAATTTGATTAACACACAGGCAGTAAAACAGAATGCAATCCCTATTGTGGATAGTGCAAATCTTTCGAGCATGTTGTTAATTTGTAAAGAGGGCGTGGCTTCTGCCATCCGTACAGCACTGGCTATTCTTGCAAGTGTGGATGCCTATAATGCAGGCACAGAGGATTATGAAAGACTGGAACTTATGTTCTTGTTGCATCGTTCGGATATCTTCGTGGGAATATGTGGAGATGAAGAACGTTATATTCCGGTACTGATCACACCGGAATTGGAAAATATACTTCAGAAAAAGGAAACTTTCCGGCAGGTTGGTTCACGTTTATTAGTGACAGGACAAACTTTCAGAGAACTGGAAAAGGAAAGTGATTTTGAGAACCGATACATCGGAACCCTAGGTATAGAAGATAATAAAGGTGGTTTCTACGAGTTTTATGATGATAGAGAAACCGGAGAGGTACATCTGTTAAAAGTTACAGACAGTAATTTCCGAAAAGCAATGAAACTTTATGAACAGGGATACTTGTATGAAGCTAAGAATCTTTTTGCTATGGTGTTGCAGGATAATCCTGATGATATGGTTGCCAGATATTATATTTTCCGTTGTGAATAAAGAAGTGCGATTTATGTTGTAAATACAATAAATTGTGCTATGTAAGGCCTTAAGGAGTATTACTCATGCAATATTTATTGAAGCTTTTGACGGCAGTTGTTTCCAGATTGAAAGCACTCACGTTGAATCCGATAAGAAATTTCTTTCTTAAGATACAGATGTTGGTTAACACCAATGTGATTGCAACTAAAATCCTGAAACCTGTCACAAAGAAATTCAGGGATTTATTTCATATTAAGCCTAAATCGGAAGAAGAATATTATTCTGTAGGCAGGCTGTTAATTGCCAAAAAACTGGTTGCAGCGGCTATTGTAGTTTGTTGTATTGCAGTATTTGCATATTTTTCCTTTATAGCAGAACCGGTGGAAAAGCCGGTAACTACGACTACCGGTATTGTTTCAAATGTTTACTTTGATTATGACGACATTGCATTGTCTGAATACTCGGGAAAAGCGAATATTAAGGCTTCCAATGGTAGTGTGGTATATATCGGTGATATTAAGAATGGTGTATGTGAAGGAAAAGGAGTTTTATATAACCAAAGCGGTGTGTTGGTTTATGAAGGAGATTTCGCCAATAATACGTATAACGGACTTGGTAAAGAATATGCTCAGGACGGAAGTTTAAGGTATGAAGGTGAATATGTTGAGAATGTTTATGAAGGAGAGGGAATATTATATTATCCTTCAGGACAGATGCAATATAAAGGTGGATTTGTTGGCGGATTTTATAGCGGAACCGGATTTTTATACGGAGAGACCGGAGAGCTGATTTATGAAGGAACTTTTCAGAATGGATTATATCATGGAACAGGAGTACTTTACTATGAAGACGGCGTTCGAAAGTATGAAGGTGAGTTTGTAATGGGAAGTCCTCAAGGGACGGGGACGCTCTATACCAGTGCCGGCAGACCATATTATACGGGAATTGTTGCAGACGGTGACATTGCATATGAATCATTGATTACCCTTTCATTGGCTGAAATTGGAGAAATGTTTTATGAAGATCCAACGATTTATTTTACTGCGGATAGTACTTGTTATGTATATGATACTGCCCAGTTGGTGTTAGAATTGGATTGTATTGTAAGAATTGTTACAGATGATATTCTAGATGATACTGAGGATTATGGTTCCGGTGAAGGTAATGGGTGGTATTTGCCGGAAGGTGTTGGGGACGCGGTAGTCTTAGATACAACCCAAAGTTCTGAGAATATGGAGTCAGCAGAAGAAGACAAAGAGGGACAGTCCCAAAGTGAATCGCAGGAATTGATTGAATCTCTGAATAAATTAGTAGATAAGATGAATGAGGCACAGGATGAAGCAGTAGATGAAGATATGCCCACGGATTTTATTACAGAAGAACAGAAGATTTATTATTATGTAAATAATGCCGAGTGGGTAGCAGAGAGTGATATGGATCCGGGAAGTGTGAAAGTAGAAGGTACAGTTGTTTATAAAGATGATTTGAAAAATCCGTTTAAGGAAGAACAGGAATATATTGCAGTAAATGGAGTGACTGAACTGTCAGATTGTATTGCAATTGAAAAAATAAGAAGAAGAACACCAACAGCATTCAGTAATATCACTTTTGAAACGGCAAGTAGAAATTATCGTTATACATATGTGAAAAACATTAATTTCGCTCAAGCCATATATGAAGAACTGATTGACACAAAAGATTTTTCTTATCAGTTGTGTTATCAAATAGATGATGCCGGAAAACTATACTACTATAAAATATCCGGTATGCAGTAAGAAATTATCGGGAAATGGAGGTGTGAATATGGGAGATTTTAATGTAATTTCAGAGGTAAGCAATGCAATATTAAAGACAATGAGGGACAATCTTTGTCCGGAGTTAATTCAATCTCCGGAATCCATTATGCTTACGGTACCATCTGATAAAAATGCAGATTTTCAATTGGGATTATATTTATATGACATTCAGGAAATGAGGGAATACAGGCAGACAGAATATGTGAGGATTAGTCATTCACAACGACAGCTTCCACCGAAGCCATTAAACTTATATTATGCGTTATATATTAATTCGAAATCCCAATTAACAGTGGATGCAGAAAATGAACAGAGAATATTAGGCAGGGTAATGCAGATATTGATGGATTATCCGATTTTGCCGGAAACGACAGCGGATGAGGACGATATGGGAATAACAATTACTTTCCAGACGATGAGTTTTGAAGAAAAGAGTAAGTTGTGGTCAGTATTATCGACACCATATCAATTGGCAGTATATTTCTCAGTGGCACCGGTATTGCTGTCGTCACGTAAGATTAGTAGTTTTACAAGAGTTGTGGATGCAGAATTTGGTACTACACAATTCAGAGGAGGAAGAGGATGATTAGACATAAGCTATCCTTTGCACTTCGATTGATTGATGATTTTACCGGAAAAATAGTCGGTAAAACATCATGCATTTTCCAAATGGATGGACGTCTTATCTCTACAATTTATAAGGAAGAAGGATTGTATCTCTTTATGGAACCTATGGAATGCCCCTGCGTTTTGCGTATTGAGGCTAAAGATTATTTTCCGGGTGAGGTTCTGATTAATCAAAGGGAGCTTGATCCTGCATATCCTGTAGTGGATGTAAGGCTAT
The DNA here is from genome assembly GCA_017437065.1 of Lachnospiraceae bacterium. GTDB lineage: Bacteria > Bacillota > Clostridia > Lachnospirales > Lachnospiraceae > RGIG3002. The sequence continues at coordinate 102,814 of JAFSBX010000061.1, read as the reverse complement.
ATCATAAACCGGGTGGAAAATTTCCTTATCGTTGCAGTTTATGTTGCGGTAAGATAACACCACCTAAACCGGGGATGCCTTTCATGGTATATGGTATCAGCAGTGTGGACAGTGGCTATATGCTGAAGTCTGTAAAAGATATCGAATCCATGACAGTATTAGAGCTAGCCGGCTATCATAAAGAAAAATTGCCCGGACGGGTTTTTGGTCTGGGGGAAGGAAAAGACCTGGAGGTATTTGTGATTACGGAGAAATCCGGAGTAAACGATTATCTGATATCTGAAAGGCTGTGTAAGGTTCATAATAAAGGGGACAAGCTATTCAGAGTATACCGGACATATGCTGATGGGGAAGGCAATTATGTACTACCTGTGGCAGAAGGAACGGAAGACCAGATTAACGTTGTGACAAAAGTTGTGGATACTTAAGGCGGAAAGGAGTCAGAATATGTCAATGTTGGTTGCTAATGGGGCAACAATGATGTGCAGTTTTGGTATGGCACCATCTACTTTAGTAGTACCGCCTGCATCCAGAGTACTTTCTGGTACACCGGCTGCAAATATTGGGGATTGTATTCCAAATACCAATATTATGCCTTTTGGCATGTGCTCATCTATGGCAAATCCAACGGTAGCTGCGGCCACAAGTGCAGCAGCAGGGGTGCTTACACCTCAACCTTGTGTTCCTGTGATTGCAGGTACATGGGTGCCCGGTTCACCAACTGTATTAATAGGAGGTAAGCCGGCATTGAACCAGACTTGTAAATGTATGTGTGCTTATGCGGGAGTAATTCAAATAATGAATCCCGGGCAGACAAAAACAATGGTTCCATAATTTAGTTATATATAAGTTTTATATATTTATTTATCTTAAAAGGAGGATTTTAAAATGGCAGAGTATTTATCTCCCGGAGTATATGTGGAGGAATTTGAATCAGGTCTCAGACCTATGGAAGGAGTAGGAACATCTACAGCCGGATTCGTTGGAATGGCAGAAAAAGGTAATGTAATCGGTACACCGGAATTTGTCTCAAGTTTTGCAGATTTTACACGTAAATTTGGTGGTTATTTATCAGAAAGTACACATGGTGAATTCCGTTATCTTGCTTATAGTGTAGAGCAGTTTTTTGCAAATGGTGGAACAAGATGTTATGTAATGCGTGTTGTACCGGCGGATGCAAGGAGTGCTTCATTAAAACTTGGAACAGTAAGTTTTAAAGCGAAAAATCCTGGAAAATGGGGAAATGAAATTACAATTACAGCTACTCCGTCTACAAAGGGAAAAGCTGCTGTATTGGAAACTGTAGATGGAGCAGATGGAGTAAAGACTTATACTTTATCCAATGCAAGCGGATTTACAGCCGGAGATACTGTTGCAGCAGTTGTAAACGGAAAAGCAGTTGCTTATACAAAGGTTACAAGTGTGCAGGATGACAAAATTACACTTGCAACAGCATTAAAGGAAGACATGGTTGATAAGAATGTTGTTCCTAAAAAGCAGTTTGTTACATGTGAATGTAATTTGGAAATTCGTTATAAAGATACTATTGAAGTATATGAGAAAGTAACTTTAAATGAATCCAGTGCAAGCTTTATTGGTAAAGCTTTGTCAAGATCACAGGTAGTGGATGTAGACGCTGTAGAACCTGCAGAACCGGTTGCTATTTATTCTATCTTTACAGATAAGGCAGATAGCCAGAAAGCAATTGTTCGTCTTTCAGAAGGTAATGATGGTAGCAAAAAAGGAATTACTGATGATATCTTCATGGGTGTAGACAATGGTCCTGGTAAAAGAACAGGTTTAGCATCTTTTGTTGAATTAAACAATGTAAGCATTATGGCTATTCCCGGTGTGACAAGACCGGCAGTACAGTTAGCTTTATGTGCACAGTGTGCAAATCTTGGAAGCCGTTTTGCAGTATTGGATCTTCCGTTGGAGGTAACAAAACCACAGGATGCATTGGCATGTAGAGAAAAAATTGATTCTGATTATGCAGCTATGTATCATCCATGGGTTCAGATTTATGACTCTTTAAACAAAAAACCGGCATATATTCCACCTTCAGGAGCAATCTGCGGTATTTACGCAAGAAGCGATGCTGAAAGAGGAGTACATAAAGCTCCGGCTAACGAGGTAATTTATAATGCAATCGGATTAAGCTGCTTATACAACAAAGCTGAACAGGATATTTTGAATCCGGCAGGTGTAAACTTAATTCGTACACTTCCGGGACAGGGAATCCGTGTATGGGGTGCGAGAACATGTTCCTCCAATACTTTATGGAAATATGTCAACGTAAGAAGACTTTTTATCTACCTTGAAGAAAGTATTAAAGCAAACACAAGTTGGGCAGTATTTGAACCAAATGATACATTCCTTTGGACACGTGTTAACTCTACAATCAGTTCTTTCCTTCGCGATATGTGGAGAGCAGGAGCATTGGTAGGTGAAACAGAGGGTCAGGCATACTTTGTTAACGTAGGACGCGATACAATGAGCCAGAATGATATTCTGAATGGACGTTTGATTTGTGAAATCGGTGTAGCACCAAGCAGACCGGCAGAATTTGTAATCTTCAGAATTACACAGATGATGGAAGAAGAATAATTGATAACAGGAATGGAGGAATAAAATAAATGGCAGCAGCAAATTACCCATTTAAAAAATATAACTATAAAGTCAACGTGGCAGGAGCTGATTCAGCATCTTTTTCTGAAGTAAGCGGATTTGATGCAACAGTTGACGTTATTGAATACAGAGAGGGAGATGATGCAATCAACTCTCCAAGAAAATACCCCGGTTTAACAAAATATGGAAATGTTACTTTAAAATGGGGTATGACAGCATCTACAACATTCTATGATTGGGTTATGGGAATTTCTGATGGTTCTTTAAAGGATGCAGATAGAGAAAAAGACGTAACAATTGAATTGTATGATGATGCAAACAGCACAGTACTTGCAAGCTGGAAACTGGAAAAGGCATGGCCAAGCAAATATACAGCACCGGATTTCAATGCAAGTTCCTCTGAAATTGCATTTGAAAGCATTGAATTAGTATGCTACAGCATTTCTAAGGTTGTAAGCGGTTCATAATCAGTCGTATGCATTAAATTAATATGATTAAGAATGGGTAGGAAGTGTTCTTAAGAAACATTAAGAATGCTTTCTGCCCAAATTGTAAAAGATACAGGAGGAAGCATAGATGGCAGAATTTATGACAGAGTTTGAATTTGATTTACCTAAGGGATATAAGGATGACAGCGGTGTGATTCATAAACATGGAGTAATGCGTCTGGCAACAGCAGCAGATGAAATTGTGCCCTTAAGAGATCCAAGAGTAGTAGGTAATCCGGGGTATTTGACAATTATGTTGTTATCCAGAGTAATTACAAAGCTTGGTGATGTGCCGGTTATTACAACAAGAGTTATTGAAGGTTTGTATTCAGCGGATCTTGCTTATCTTCAGAATATGTATCAGCAGATTAATGCTATGGAAGAAGTCAGGGAGACATGTGTGTGTCCTGAATGCGGCAAGATGTTTGAGAAAGCTATAAATTTTACACTGGCGGAATAGCCGTATATCCTAAGGAGGAGGCTTATAAGGAAATATCGTATATTTCGTACTATTTCCACTGGCCTTTTGACGAGGTGATGCAATTGGATCATCTTACCAGACGGAGATTCTGCAGTGAAATTGGAGCAATACACAAACAGATTTCAGGAGCTCCTAAGAATATATTTGAATTATAATATGATAATAAAGGGGTAATACATTGGATATTTTAACACTGACAAGAAAAGCAATTACATATAATTTTATGGTATTTTTGGGACCATTAAAGGTATCTTGTGCCAAGGTATCCGGTGTTGAGAACGTATTGGATACCACAACTGTGTCAGAGGGCGGAGTGAATGACAGAGTGTATACGCTGGAAGCTCCTGCAAAGACTGAGAAAACATTGATTTTGGAACGAGGAAGCTGCCTGAGTTTGAATGCAGCAGAATTTATACTAGTACCCGGTTATCGTTTTACAACAGATATTATTGTCTTTGTTTTGGATATTGAGCAAATTCCACGATTTGTATATTCATTCAGTGGATGTTATGTAAAAAAAGTTAAATATGGCGATTTGGATGCCTCCAGAAGTGAAGTCTTAATGGAGCGTGTTGAGATTGCATATGAAACAGTAATAAAGACACCAGCAGTGTTTTAACATGGATTATTAATGAAGCGGTGAGTAGATTATGTTGAAAAACAACTATTTGATGTTCGGCAATTCCATAATGCAGAAATATAGTGGAATGACTAGCAGAATTAACCCATTGGCACTTATATTCCTTCAGAATGAGGAAGAAGAACAGGAACAGCCTGTAAAATCTGTGCCGGTAAATCATATAAGAAATTATTTTTATCAAACCAATAACTATATGTATAGTAATGTGGTACAACGATATATTAAGAATTATAATCAAACCATATCAGTTCTTAAGTCAAATACATTATATGCAAATAGTCCGAATTTCAAGATGAATGTTTATCCTGTTTCTTTAAGTCATAGTTTTGTACAGACAACGGAAGATATGGAAACAGTAATAAAACAGACAACAGAGAATTTAATAAGAGAATATACTCGAATTGAACGGATACAGGAGAAAACCGCAAAAGAAGTTACAAGAAAACAAACAAAAGAGTTAACAAAAGAAATAACAAAAGAAATAACAAAAGAGTTAACGGCAGATTCATTAAAGATTTTGCCGGGGAAAGTCAGAGAGAAAATATTTTCAGAGCTTACAAAGGAAGTACGGGAAAAGATACTTCCGGTTATATATAGAGAAAAAGAGAGTACTGTGCTGACAAAAGAAAACAACAGATTAATTGAGCAGACAGTAAAGTTAGTAATGGAACACAATGCAGGGACACTTCCTAAACAGGTTGTAACAGAAATCGCAGCCAAAATGACAAGGGAGATGTCAGTTCACCTGTTGGAAAGATTACAGACAAGTTCTGTACATAAACAGATAGAACAACAGGTAGGCAAGCAGGTAGAACAACAAGTAGGCAAGCAGGTAGAACAACAAGTAGGCAAACAGATAGAACAACAAGTAGGCAAACAGGTAGAACATCAAATAGACCAAAAGATAGAGCAACAAATAGGCCAACAAATAGAAAAACGCATAGAAAAAAAAGAAATCAAACATGAGGAAATTATTAACCGTATACTTGTAAATCAAATTGAGCCTTTTATTATGGCAATGTCCCAGGGGACTTCACGGTCAGTAATTCGTCAGGAAATACAGAAAGTGTGTTTGAAAGAAGAAGCGACACAGATGTTGCTAATGGAATTGGAACAGTATTCAACTATGACAGAAAGAAAAACGGATACAGTTGCGATTCAGAAAAAAATACAGTTATTGATACATAAGATTATTGAGCATACGGATACCTGCCGAAAAGGTAAGGAAAAGTATGAAAGGCAGATTGTAAAGCGATTAATGCCATTGCCTGTCAGACCGGTAAATCTGGAATTTAGAAAAGAAAAAGAAATTCAGGATGATTCTTTGGAAGGACTGCAGATTGATAAAAAAGAGAAACAGGTACTTCAGCAGAAAATAGTACAGATTGAGAAGAAAGAACAGACTGCAGAGAGCAAGTATTATACTCATTTTATTGAGAAGTTTTTGAAACAGGTGAAAGAGCAAAAAACAATAGAGGTGGATAGAAGTACACTTCCGGCGGGAATTATATATCATCAAAAACCAAAGGAAACAGTCCGTTTTGTTAATAAAGATGTTATAAGTGTGCCGTTGGAAATGCTACATCCGTCGCAGAACAGCTTATTACCGGAGGGGAAAGAGTTTGTTAATGAACAAAAGAATGTAATCAAAAATGAAGTCGTAAATAATGCAACGACGAAAGTTGTTAATCAAATAGATATAAATAAACTGGATATTAATACAGCAGGCGTATCAGAATATGTGGAGCGAAGGGTGATTCGCAGATTGATTCCAAGTTTTACTATGCAACATTCTGTAGAAGAAATAGAGCAGATGAAATTGTATAGTGCTGAAAATATAATTCATCATAAAAATGGAACATTGGAATTGACATTGTTGATTCATGATAATCAAGAATCGATTGTAGATTCAGAAAATAGTGTAGCAACACAGCAACACAAGGTTGGGAAAAAAGCAGAGACTGCGCCGATGTCATTAGTATATAAGCGTGAGGAGAACCGAAGCGAAGAGAATGCCGATAATGAGAAATCTAAGCAACAGATAAATGCGGAAGCTACAAATTTTGAACAGGATATTGTGTTCACTAAAAATATAGTGAATACACAGAATATCCATACAAATATTTCAGAGGCTGTTCATCAGCAACAGGAATATGTACCAGTAGGACAGATGTCTAATCCTATGACAGGTCAGGCATCGGTGTCGATGGCAGGTCAGACAATAGGAGAAAATTTTACATCAGGTACAGTGACCGCTGTTAAGGTAGAACGAATGATTTCGGAAAGTGTATCGAAACATATGAATGAAAATATTAATGAAATCAGCAGACAGGTATATCGTACTTTAGAACGCCAGATAAAAAAAGAACAAGAACGGAGGGGATTATAAGATATGTCATTGGGAATACAAAAACTTGCAGATACAATTCAAAGTGCAGCACTCGGACCAATTGCGAAAGCAACATTGGAGTTTTGTAATGAGAATGGAAAAGCATTAAAATCAATGCAGTGTGGTTTTAATCCTACAGAGTATTCTGTATCCCAGTCCATCGGATATCGTAAGTTAAATGGTTTCGGAAAACCTTTTGATGTAAAGAATATGCAGTTTGGACGTGGGGAGTCCGCGACTCTTTCTGTCAGCATCTTTGTAGATGAAAAGAGTAATCTGGAAGGTTCTATTAAAGAGTTTGGTGGTAAAATATACAATGCCGTAAAATATAGAGGATTTTCTTCACAGCCCAAGAATGTAAAGGAAATATGTCAGTTTTTAGAGGAATTTATGCATTATGATTCCAAAGAAAAAACCACACCTTTATTGGGATTTAATTGGGGAGATATGCGATTTATTGGTAAATTGTGCAGTATTAATGTACAGTTTATCATGTTTGACAGAGATGGAAATCCTACCCGGGCAAAAGTAGGACTGCAAATAATGGGAGAAGACAGCTATTTTATGAAAAAAAGTTTTGGTGCTTCCTCTTCCGGCTCCTCGGGGATATCCAAAGCTCGTAGTGCAGCAAGGGCTACAGGAACATTAAATCCCAGAAGCTTATTATAAAATCGTGTGGAATACAAAATAATTATATAGAAATGTGGAAAAGACAGTATGAACTTAATGAAAGGTACTACCAGCTTTGCAGCGTTAAAAACTAAATATTCCAATTTCAAAGTGCCTACGTTGGAGATAAGTGTTGGTGGAACTAAAATGGTGGCATCGAAAGACATTATGGTACAGGAGTTGTTTGTGGAATTGACTTGCGGTTATGAAGCCAGTGGGTGTGAATTTGTTGTGGGCAGTTGCTATAACAATGAAAAAAGCGATTTCGACAAGAACATAACAAGTAAGTTGCAAATTGGTGCTAAGATAGAGATTCTGATAGGGTATGAAAAAACAGAAACAGTGTTTGTGGGATATATTGATACGGTGGGATATGATTTCAGCTCAGATTCAGCAGAAATAAGAGTACGTTGTATGGATGCCAAAGGATTATTGATGAAAAATAGACGGTTAGAGGCATTCAAAGAAACTAGTGCTGATGCAGTAGTGAGAACCCTGCTCTCGGAACAACCGGTAAGTTATTATTTGTCAGGTAAGGTAATTGATAAATGTAGCAAAGAGGATGTTCCGCTTCGTACCGGAATGAAAACGGATTACGATATTGTAGTGGAGCAGGCCGGTAAGATGGGGTATGAATTTTTTATTATTCAGGGGAAAGCATATTTCTGTAAAGCAGAGAAAACTACAACACCGATTATGACATTGGAACCGGAATGTGGGGTTGAGGAGAATTATGTTTCCTTTTCGGCAAATAAGCTGGTGGAAAATATAGAAGTCCGTTCCATCAATGAGGAGAATGGAAAGATGATTCGGGGAAAATCGAAGCTGTTTGGTAAGTTTAGCGATGGTACTACAGCATCCAGAATATATAAATCTACCACGCAGGTATTTTATGAGCCGGGAATAAGTAGTGTGTCAGAGGCTACGAAAAGGGCATCAGTCAGACTTGATGCATTGAGAGCACATTTTGGAAAAATGGAGCTGACCTGTATAGGTATTCCGGAGTTGGTACCGGGCAGATTCGTAAAATTAGATAAATTTGCTTCTGTTGTAAATGGAAAATATTACATAACTGAAGTAAATCACCGATTTACCTATGACGGATTCAGAACAATAGTAAAAGGAAGAAGAAGCAGTCTGTAAGGAGGTTTTCATATGTCAGATTCTATTATTGATTTGTTGCAGATGCCAAATGAGATGTATGACAATCAAATGGTTCCCGGATTTGTACAGGGAACTGTGGTTGAAAATAATAATAATAAGTATCCGGGAATGGTAAAAGTTTCTTTCACTGTTTGGGAGCAAGGGAAGAATATGATCGAATGGGTTCGCTTACTTTCACCATATACAGGGAAAGATTATGGATCCTATATGGTTCCGGAGATTAATGAAACGGTTTTGGTTGGTTTTATCGGAGGTAGTTTGAAAAAGCCGTTTTTGTTGGGAAGTCTGTACCCGAAGGATTCTAAGTTTGTTAAACAACAATTTGATAAGAAGAATAAAAATAAAGTCTTAAGGACAAAAGGCGGTACGGAGATTGCAATTGATGATACAAATGGTAAAGATTCCATATCTGTTGTAACACCTAAAGAAACTAAATTTGTAATTGAAGATGCAAAAGAAACCATCCTTATGTCAGATAAAGAAGGAAAAAATAAGGTATTTTTGGATTTAAAAAAAGGCGAAATTATGATATGTGCTGATAAGAAGATTACATTGAAAACAGGTACTGCTTCAGTAGTAATGACAGGTACACAGGGAGACATTAAAATTGCCGGAAATAAGGTGGGCGTAAATGCTAAGCAGACTTTAAATATGGAAGGAAAAACAAGTGCAACACTAAAAGGTGCTTCACTTACAGCGCAAGGAATGCAATCGGCAACTTTGAAAGCAACCGGACAAACAACAGTGAGTGGAGCAATGGTTAAGATAAATTAAAATGAGATAAGGGGTTATCTATATGACAGATGCAACATTGTTTTTAGGAAAAGGATTTCAGTTTCCACCTAAGGTAGATGCTACAACAGGACGTTTTGTGATGTCTGAGGGCGAGGAAGATATTAACGAGGCGATTTATCTGATTCTGAAAACCAGATTGGAAGAACGACCGATGTGTCCTGAATTTGGTTGTGATATAGAGGGATATGTGTTTGATTTGCCGGATGCAAGGGCAGAACGTGGAATTGAAGATACAATTACAATCGCACTGACCAAGTGGGAACCAAGAATTGATAATATACAGGTAACAGTGAATAAGGAACGGATACAGGAAGGGATTCTGCTAATAGAAATTGGATATACTGTTCGAAAAAATAATAATGCAGCAAATCTGGTATTTCCTTATTATCTGGAAGAAGGCTTCAGTACATGGAGGTAATCCAAGAAATGGGAACAGGAACAACAAAGATGAGAGAACAATTACATAAGCTGGCACAGTCCTATACTCCGGAATGGAATTTTACAGAAGAGAATCCGGATGCCGGATCCGTATTGGGAATATTGATATCCGATATGTTGGAGGATAGTAGTAAACGATTAGAAAGAGCTATACATAAACATAAGATTCAATATCTGAATCGTTTTGATGCATTATTGAAAGAACCGGTATCGGCATCCAAAGGATATGTTCAATTTACTCCGGTTGCAGGAAGTGAGGATCTTATGGTAGTGCCGAAAGGCACTGAGCTTTCTGCTGAAGCACAGGAACAGGAGATACTGTTTGAGACAATGCATGATATCTGTCTGGCAGATGCAGGTATTACGTCCGTGGTTGTTACAGATGGAAAACAGGATAAAATCGTATTTTTGGAAGGAAAAGATACAGAAGAACGGTTAAAAAATATTTCCTGCAAAGCATTTGATTGCAGAGGAACAAATGAGGCTACTCATTTATTTTATATTTGTTTTGATTCTATTTTGGATGATACAAACGGATTAGAACTGGTACTGAAGGTAGAGGCTGAAAAGGAAGAGGAAGCGGTAGAATCTGCAAGAATATTAGCTTCCGAAAAAATAGAAATAGTTATAGCAGAACCTTTTGGTGAAGAAGAGGGAAGTTATCAGGGGATACTTTTTGATAGTGTTGCTGCGAAAGGTAATAAAGTATATTTGGATAAAGCAAACTATACACCGGTTCAGACAAAGATAGATGGAAAAAGGGGATATTTTCTAGTAATTCGAGCTTTAGAAGTAGTAGAGGGGTTGATTTTATCCGGATTAAAAATCAGTATGGAAAGGGAGAATCTGGTTCCTGATATAGTAAGAATTGATGGAGTAGGAACAAGAGCAGATAAGTTTAGTCCTTTTGGTTCACCGTTGCAGCTATTGGCAGAATGTGGAATTGATTCTGCGGAAGTATTTTCTAAAAAAGACACCAAAGTTACATTATCTTTTGAACTGGAATATGAAATAAAAGAAGAAAAGCTGGAAGTACCGGATGTAAATATCGAATACAAAACGATAATGAAGCGTCCTCCGGAAGCTGCGTATACAAAACCGGTTGCAGTATGTGCAGACAGAATATCTTGGGAATATCTGAGTACGACAGGTTGGAAGAGTTTGTTAGAGGATTCTGAGTCAGAGCAGGTAATGAACGGAGATAGAGAAGGTACTGTGGAAATACAATTTATTTGTCCAAAGGATATGGTTTCATTAGAGGAAGCAGGAGAACCGCGTTTGAGAGTCCGTTTATTACAAGCAGATAATATTTACAAAATTCCGGCAGTATATAAGTGTCCTGTGATAAAAATGTTACGACTTTCTTATAGTTATGAAGAAAGAGAGCAGAGTCCGTTAGCTGCTTATACTGTAAATAATTATCGGTTAAATGATTGTCAGGAACGCTTTAGAAGCAGAATGAATACTGAGATTTTTTGTTCCACAGAAAGACCGGAACGCAGTATGTACTTATGCTTTGATGAGCCGATACAGGGAGTACCGTTTTCACTCTACTTTGATTTGGAGAACTACAGTAATTTACCCATGGATTTTACGGTGGAATATAGTAGAAAAGATGACTTTAAACCGATTCGCATTGTAGATGGTACGAGAGGAATGTTAAATTCCGGTATCATGCAGTTTCTTATTTCCAGTGATATGGAGAGGAGAAAACTATTCGGAAAAGAGGGGTATTTTCTTCGTTTTACAGGTTACGAGAAGGAATATCAGGATTATCGTCTTCCTTGGATTAAGGGGATTTATCCGAATGTGGCAAAAGTAGAGAATCGAAGTACAAGTGAAGAGTATTTTTATATTGATGACAAAAACGAAGAACTTATCATAAAACTTAAAGCTGAGAATCTGAAACAACTTTCGGTAGGGGTTCATGAATATAATGGTGTGAAGGATGAATGGGTGGAATGGAAACAAGCTTCTCGCAGCTATGAATTTGGTCGTGTGTATCAAGCAGATATGGCAGCAGGAACTGTTAGTTTTGGAAAGTTTGCCTTTACGGATATTGTATTATCACAAGATGGTCCGGAGATTATGGTTAAACATCGTAGTTATGAGGGAGAGGCAGCAAATTTGCCGGAGAATTCCATATTGACACTGCGCGACAGCAATCGTTTTGTCAGTGAAGTGAATAATCCATTTCCTACATATGGTGGTTATGATGCTTATACGGAGGAAAGTACGGCAGATTATATTACCGGGGCTTTACGCAGCAGAAATCGTGTAGTAACGGAAAGCGATATATTGGATCTATTGAGACAGATTTCTTATAGTGTAGTCAGAATTAAATGTGGAATGGATGTAGATGCATTAGGAAATTCGGCACCCGGAAGAGTAACGGTTGCTGTACTCACGAAGGAATATGATAAGGGAACACATATTTTCCATGAAATTGAACGTGAGACAAAGAAGAAATTGGAAGAGTCAGGAAATTTTCTCGTTATGGGGAGAATGGTACAGATGACACAGCCGCATTTCCTTCGATTAAATGTCAGATTGTGGTTGGAAAAAGAGACGATGGAAAATGCCTATGATTTGCAAAATAAGGCACATGCGGTAATAGAAGAATTTATTGATCCATTAAGCGGTGGTCTGGATGGTAATGGTTGGAAGATAGGAAGTTTTCCACGAGTGTCACAGATTCGTGCTTATTTGAGAAAACGGTTAATGAATGTTACTATTGCCAGACTGGCGGTAACTACACTGGTAGAAGACAGAGAAGTGGAAATTAAAGAAGATATCAGTAGCATCAGTAAAAGTCCTTTTATTTTGCCAATTAGTGGAGAGCACGTGATACATATTGATTTAAAACAGTAGAAGACTGGAAGGAGACACAATGTTACAGATTCCCGAATTGGATGATATAACCTATGAGCAGTTATTGCAGGGAGCAATTCATAAAATACCATTTTTAACAAATGAATGGACAGATTTTAATCGTCATGATCCCGGTATTACTACGCTGGAGACGTATGCATGGTTGACCGATATGCTGAATTACTATATGAATGCTGTGGGAACAGTGCATATTATGAAGTACATGAAGTTGTTAGGTATTACAGAATTGCCAAAGCAGGCAGCAAAGGTCTGGGTATGTGTGGAAACGGAAGGGGGAAAAACAATACTTCCTGCCGGATTTCCTATATATGCCGGTGAAAAGTGTTTTATATGTGATAGTTCGATAGAGATTATAGATAATAGTTTTAGCGAATTGTTATATGAGAATAATGGGAAAATTGAAGATTTAACAGCATTTGCCGGAGAGGATGGAAGTTATGCCAAAGTTTTCCGTGTAGGTAGCAGAGAAACGGAGAATCTTTATCTGGGATTTGAAAAAGCATTACCGACTGATGAAGAAATAAAGTTGTTTGTTACGGTCAGGGAATATGAAGAAAGACATGCACTTCCGGAGAATTTCCATCTTTCAGTGTTGCAATATTCTTACTATAATGGTAAGGAATGGTTGCCTGTGGAGTTAAAAGAGGATAATACCAATGGCTTGTTGCGTAGTGGGGTTATTTCTCTGCAGATTCCGTCTGAAATGCAAAAATATGAACCGGTAAATGGCAGAGCAGGGTATTATCTGAAAGTGACCATTATGGAAAACCACTATGATGTCACACCGGAAATAGGTAAAATTTTCCTAAATCCTGTAAAATTGATACAAAAACAGGAATTGTCCAAAAGGATTACTTATCAATATTGTGCTACAAACAGGTGTTATAGTATCCCTTATTATGTATGCAAACAGGATAAAATTGCTGTAGGTGTCCGTGACAAAATGGAAGATGACAGTTATCGGATGGTATATACTTTTGAACCACAGGAGAAAGATGAATGTGTGGTGGATTATGAAACGAAGCAGATTCGTTTTATAGATGGCATGGAGCCGGCAGAAGGAAGTTTCGTGGATGTCTTCCTTGTAAAAGAAGATATGATTATGAATATGAAAATAGGTGTCACAGATGGATGTGCGTCTCAGGAAATTCCACTGTTTATACAGGAACCTTATGAAGTACAGTTGATACTGGAAACGGAAAAAGAAGGAAGCATTTGTTATCAGCATTGGAAGTATGTGCCACAGCTGGAACAGGCCTCTTATGAGGATCGAGTGTTTACATATAATAGCGAAAGCAACAGCATTCAGTTTGGCGACGGGATGCATGGAATGGTTCCGGATACGGGATGTGTGGTAATGGTTAGTGAGTGTAGCGTTTCAGATTACGAGGAAGGCAACGTTCGTGAAGGCGAAATACGTAGAGTAATGGATAACAGTTACGGTCAGATTATTGCATACAATACGTCAAGGGCAACAGGGGGAAGAGGAGCAGATTCTATTGAAAGAATGCAGGAACGTCTGGAACGTAAAATTATGGAACAAAATCGAGTGGTAAGTCCGCTGGATTATGAAAAGGTAGTGAAGGAAATTCCCGGTTTGATGATTCGTGGAGCCAAGGTAGTGTCCGCACATGAGTATTGTAGGAATCATGCCATTGTTTATAAGCCATATGATACATATGTTGTAGTATGTCCATATTCTATGAAACCGAAAGAAAAGCTTAGCCGTAAATATCACGATTACATTTGTGATTATTTGGAGCAATATCGAATGCTAAATACATGTGTGAAGGTGGTAGCACCGGTTTATGGGGGAATTAATTTAAGCGGTAGGATTCGAATTGCAGGAAATTATGAAGCAGCAAAAGCTGAAGTAGAATCATTTTTGAAGGATTATATAGAAGAAAGACAGAAACAGTGTACGTTCGGTGCGGTATTTTCTTATGGAGATATTTTCATGCAATTAGAGACATTAGACCATGTGGAAACAGTAGAAGAGTTACATTTGTCATTAGGTGGCGAAATGGGAAGAAAGAACGATAAGGGAGATATATTACTCAATAGTGATTGCCTTCCGTATGTTGGTGATTTGGAATTTGAATATAAAGAATAGGGATGACGATTATGAAAAGTAAACCAAAATATGTGCATTATGTAGGAGCATATCTGAAAAAGGGTCAATATGAGGGCATGGAACTGAATAAGGAATATTCTCTGGTGGGAAATGGAAGCGGTAGTTATTTATATATTGCACCTGTTTTTGATTCAGGAGAAGAAGCAAATACATGGCAGTCATTACGCCTTGAGGGTACTTTTCATGATTGTAAGCTGGAAGTGGTGGCAGCTGCATCTGAAATGGATTATAGAGAGGTCATGGCGGATAGGCAGGTAAATGTTCAGGAAAAAGAAGCGTTGATTCGCTCTCTTGGTGGTATCAGAAAGGTGAATGCCACGGATTTACTTTTGACCGGACTTCAGGGACGTTATCTATATCTTTTTTTCAGAGTCAGTGGTCAAATAGAGTGCAAATTTAACATTAATATGGCAACTGTTGAATTTCCAAAAAATAGTTTTTTGGAATACTTTCCTGAGGTATATCAGACCAAGGATGATTTTTTTGAGCGATATATTTCTATTTTTCAGAGTATGTATCTGGATTTGGAAAGAAAGATTGACAAACTCCCCATGCGATTAGATTACGAGAAAGCGGAGTTTGAGGATTTGTTACAATTGGCAGAATGGATTGGAATGGATGAAGTTATTGTACAAGAAGCAGTCAGAGAAGGAGAGAGTGATAAGCTTCGTAAGCTGATTGCACATGCCAATGAGATTCAGTCCGGTAAGGGAACCAAAAAAGCATTGAAGCTGGTATTGCAGATTCTTTATAGCGAAAACATACAGCTTTTAGAATATTTTAAATGGTATGAGTATCTGGAAAACAGACCGGAGGAGCTGATGCTGTATCAGAAACTCTATGGACAGGATAGTTCCAGTCTTACAATTCTCATTGAAGAAAAAGACGAAAAAGCATATACCGAAGCAGAGAGAAAGAGTATGAATAGGGTAGTATCAAGGATGCTTCCTTTGGGAACGGATTGTAATCTTATCTTTTTGCGTAGCAGTTGTCATATGGATACACATTGTTATCTGGATCATAATAGTGAGCTGGCATCTTTGGCAGTTGCAAATGCAAACGGTATGGAATTGTATGGAAATGTAGTATTACAGTAATTTGGGGGGAATAAGGTATGGCATTTAATCATCTGAAAAAGTGGGGAAAGAAATTAGGAAATTTCTTTTCAAGGGGTGGTGGCGGACAGCAAACCACTGCACCGGAGCAGAGTGCAAATGAAACAACAGGAAATCAGGCAGCAGCCTTTACGCAAAATCCTGTGGCGACATCGGAAAGAAGTTTGGGCGGACGTATGAGTGATCTGGCAGATCGTTTCAGCTATTGGGCATCCGGAGGCGGAAAGAAGATGAATAATAAAAAGCGTAACTGGCTTGCTGATGGAGAAGAAGGTTCATGGAGAAGAAACAAAGCTTCCCGTCTTTTGGAAAAAGAATATACAGAAGGTCTTGATTTTATCAGGAAGAGGAATAAAGCAGATAGAGATGAAGATTTGTTAAATGGATTGTATGATGGGGAATTGAGTGAAGATGTATTTATTAATTCAATAGGACGAATGTCAAAAGAAAATGCAGGAAATGTTCAGGATTTTGCAGATAAAATGAATGCCTATATGCTGGAAAATAATATTGATATGGGCGAGGATTATGACAGTTATTTACGTGAGGCTACAGATAATTTGGAAATTGTATACAATCAGATAAATGAACAGGACGACCGTGGAGCTTTTTTGACTGCGATAGATACTGGTAATGGTGATATAAAATATGGACATATGATGATTAAGGCAAAAGAAATCTTTTTCGAAGAATATGGAGATGAATATTTTAGACTTAACTCTGCGGAGGAAAAGAAACGTATGATTACGGAAAAGACACAGGAAATCATGCAACAGAGATTTGGAATGAAAGCAGATTCCGTCAAATTAGGTGGTAATTACAGAGCAATGTTACAAGATAAGATAACGGATGCGTTGGGTGAAATGGGTACTCTTACTACAGAAGCTACGAATACTTCAGCTGCCAGACAGCAGGAGTTAGGAAGAAGAATTGCACAGAAGTACCAAGGTTTTCGATTATAAATGAACTAAAAAAGAATGTTAGGAAGAAAGAATGATAATGATGGATTTGATAATGACGAAAGCTCTTGTTAGGCTTTCGTCATATTGTAAAAAAATAGGAGCTCACATTTATGCCGAAAAATTGGATGGAATGTTGGGATTCGAGGCAGGCGAGACAAAGGAAGAGGTTGAAAACATAATAAAGAAACAGGATTTCCTGCTCCAACAAAGAATGGATGAACTTGATAAGAAAAACGGATTTTGCAGATTTTATTATTTGGTACAGGAATGTAAGCAGACAGTATTGGCGGAAGCAGTGATGGAGTTTACTGTTGCTCAGATATATTATCCTGAAATCAAGTCCATTATTACGGAGATTTTTCATCCGGGAACGCAGTTTACATTGGAAGACATACTTCGGATTATAGATTCTCCTTTTTCGATAGAGGAGAATTATTTTTTTCTGAACGAGGTATATGAAAGTGTTGCAATACTATTATTGCCGGAAAATGAAAACGAACTATTCTTTCGAAGAACGCTTGCCATGGATCAGCGTTTGTTAGCTTATCTGTGTGGAGATAATCAGATTCAGGAACCTATCAAGGGGATATGCAGTCATTATTTTGCAGGTACAGAGGATATAAAGATATTTGTACAGGAGGAATATGTGGTGCAGATACAGGAAGTGCTGCAGAATAGTGCTCAAATCATACAAATTGCAGGAGAGAATCATAGTGGAAGGAAACATTTACTGAAAGCTGCCTGTGAAAGAGTACAGCAACATCTTCTGTTTGTTGACTTTCAGAGATTATGTGAAACAGCAGAGGTAAAAACGAAAGGATCAGCCGTAGAACAGATAGAATATATGTTGAAGCATATAAAACGTGAGATGATTTTTTATGGTATGGGTGTCTGTTTTTTCGGGGTGAGTGAGAAAGTAGAAGAAAGCCCGGAATTACAAAAATGTATTCTCTTATGTATGGAAGAGGTTGCTTCGATGCCATATCCGGTTTGTATTATTACAGAAAGAAATGTACATCTGGTGGATAAGACAGACATCTATATAGAAAACATTGTATTGCCATCTCTGTCCCGTATTGAAAGGAAGATAGTATGGGAAGGATATTGTGATGTTTATGGAATAGAAGACCTAGACAGCCGCATGGCAGCAGGCAAGTATCGGCTGGCATGTGGTGAAATTGCCAAAGCGGCAGCAAGACTTGCAAAGAAATGTAAGAAAAGCGGTAGTATCGGAATTGAGAAGTACCTGGCAAGGGTGTGTGAGGAAGTACTGCCCTCTCCTGTAGGTGGCAGTATCAAGCAGATTGAAGTCCACTATACTATTGATGATTTGAAAATCCCTGACATGCAGAAGCAGAATCTGTATGCCATTTGTGCACAGGTACAGCACAGACAGCTGGTATATGATGACTGGCAGATGGAGAAAAAGTTTTCCTACGGACGAAATGTATCGGCACTTTTTGTGGGTGCACCCGGAACAGGCAAAACCATGGCTGTACATGTGCTTTCCAGTATGTTGAATCTGCCTTTGTATAAGATTGATCTGTCTCAGGTGGTAGATAAATATATTGGTGAAACAGAGAAGAAACTGGAAGAGATTTTTAATCTGGCAGAGAAAAGCAATACTATTTTGTTTTTTGATGAAGCGGATTCGATTTTTGGCAAGCGTAGTGAAGTAAATGACTCGAAGGATAGGTATGCCAATACGGAGGTTTCTTATATCTTACAGAGAATCGAGCAGTATGACGGAATCGTAATTCTCGCATCCAATTATAAGAAAAATATTGATGAAGCTTTTATGAGAAGAATGCGCTATCTGGTAGAGTTTCCGATACCGGATGTAGAAACAAGAAAAGAAATCTGGCGAAGCAGCTTTACAGAGCAAGTGCCTAAAGAAGAATTGGATTTTGATTTTTTGGCAGAGAATTTTGAACTGTCCGGCGGAATCATTAAGAATATTGTGTTAAATGCTATCTTCTCGGCAGCACAGCAAGGTAAAGAGGTAGAGATGATACACATTCTGGAAAGTTTGAAAAACGAGAAGGCAAAAATAGGAAAACCAATGATAAAAAAAGACTTTGCAAAGTATGAATATCTGTTTGATTAGAACAGAGAATGTGGAAAGGTAAGGTTATTAACCATGATAGATTTAATAACAAAACTGATAAGTAAGAAAGCAGCCCTCTATCTGAAGGCGATTCATCAAGGAAGTCTGGTGGTAGCTTTCTCCCATATACTGGATGGTAAAGCAGACAAAGAGGACATACAGGAATTAGAGAGTGAGATTATTGGACGTATCAAGGAAGATTTGTTTTCCGGCACACAAAATCGTTATGAGAAAGTGGTGCGTGGCTTTAATCCTGTGGCAGAGACTGCGATGGAACTGGCACTTGTTCAGTATATTTATCCCGAATGGAAAGAAATATGGGAATCCATCGGTGATACTTACCTTACCATAGAAAATGCGGCTCGAATCTGTCTTTGCGATAAAGATCCTGTGATTCATGCTCATACCATGATGGAAGAGGCGTACGAGCAGTTGCAGAAATGGTTTTATTTTGACCGAGATGGACAGATAGAGCATATTAGGAAGACGATTACCATGGATGAGCGCCTGTATGCATATTTACAGGGAAGTAATCAGATAAAAAAAGAATATGAGTCTGTTGGTAAGCGGGTGGATGTGGATGCTGTTTCGAAGGTGCAGTATATTCATTTGAGAGAAAAGGAACGTCTGACCACATATATTAAAAACAATCGTATAAGCAAAAACTATCAGCTTATCCATATACAGGGAAATGGGAACAACGGAAAAAGATTTCTGGCAGAGCAGGTAGAAAGAGAATTTGGTAACAGCACAGTTTTTATTGATTATGATGCATTGAAAGCACAGGAAATAAATACGGCACGAAAGCTGATTTGGTATTTTTATCGGGAATGCTTCTTTTATCAGGCAATTCCTTGTTTTTACGGAGTAGATGAAAAGAATAGCAGTAATAAAGAAGGCATAGAGGCATTTCTACATTTGTGTATTTATTCCTATGGAAGCAAAGTATCCAGAATCTATATCTGTACTTCGGAAAGCGTGGATATAGCTTCGTTGCTTTCTTTTCCTGTATATAAGCAGCAGATTGGAGCACCGGACAGAAATGAAAGAATCATTCTGTGGGAGCAGTTTGCGGGGGAATCAGGACTGGAAACACCACTTGATACAGCAGTGATTAGTGCGAAATACAAGCTGTCCGTGGGGCAGATACAGTTAGCGGTAAAATATCTGCGTCAGAGCGAGCTAAGCGGTGAGATTGTGGATGAAAAACAGATAGGTAAAATCTGTAATCGTATCCTTCCACCGCCCAGTCAGGGAAGTATAAAGAGGGTTTATACAGAGTTTACCATTGACGATTTGAAGCTGCAGCCGTCTCAGAAGCAGATACTATACAATATCTGTAGCCATATCTGGCACAGACATAAGGTATTTGATACATGGCAGATGCAGAGTAAATATACTTATGGAACCGGTGTATCCTGTTTGTTTGCAGGACCTCCCGGAACCGGTAAGACCATGGCGGCACAAATCATGTCTACCATGTTAGAGCTCCCATTATATCGTGTGGATTTGTCACAGGTAGTGGACAAGTATATCGGCGAGACGGAGAAGAAGCTGGAAGCTATCTTTAATCTGGCAGAAAAAAGTAATACCATTCTTTTCTTTGATGAAGCAGATTCTATTTTTGGTAAAAGAAGCGAGGTCAGCGAGGCGAAGGATCGGTATGCGAATACGGAAGTGTCTTATATTTTACAAAGAATTGATGAATATGACGGTATTGTCATATTGGCGACTAATTTTAAAAACAACATAGATGAAGCATTTATGCGCCGTATCCGTTATGTGGTAGAGTTCGTGATGCCGGATGCCGAAATGCGCTATGAAATATGGAAAGGATGTTTTCCGGCAGAGGTTCCGGTGGAGGACATAGATTTCCAATATCTTGCCAATCGCTTTGAATTATCCGGTGGTAATATCAAAAATATTGTATTAAATGCAGTATTTTTGGCTGCGGCAGAGGATGTACCGGTCAATATGATGCACATTCTGGAGAGTTTGCGGATGGAGAAACTCAAAATGGGTAAAGTGATGATTGCCCGAGATTTTGGGGAATATGGATTC
This sequence comes from Lachnospiraceae bacterium, assembly GCA_017437065.1. Lineage (GTDB taxonomy): Bacteria > Bacillota > Clostridia > Lachnospirales > Lachnospiraceae > RGIG3002. The sequence continues at coordinate 81,851 of JAFSBX010000061.1, read as the reverse complement.
TATTTTGAAAAATAGAGGGATTCCATACAGCAACATGACAAAAGGAGAGACGGAATGAAAACTTGGGAAAAGATAAATGACGCATTACATGATATAGGAAATAAATTTGTAAACTGGGGACATGAAGATGCGGTACAGGTGGAAAATGCAGGGTATGATGGAGTACGATGTCGTGCTGAGGAAAGAGCGATTTTGAGTAATAATATGATCACGCAGGCAAAGGACTATGATAAAGTCAGCCACAGTCCTTCGGTAAAGAGTCTGATACGCCATTTTGATGATTACCATGCAATTATGAGGAGAATGCGTATTCCACAGCGTCAAGATGGAGCCAATGCCGACCAAAAGTTTATGAATGAAATGGGTGTATGCAATGGAGAAGTTCTTGGACATATGGAGCAAATGAAAGAGTATCTTATACGAAAAGCACAGGGGTACGAACACAAGAGCGAGAGATACAAGGGTGTTAGAGATGCATGTGTTGCTGCTGCTATGAGAATTCAGACGCAGATAGAACTAGTAAATAAGATACAGGAGAATTGTTTTTATGCAGTTCGACATGGGCATGGAGTGCCTTATGGTGAGAGTTATGAGAATCTTTTGACACAGACAGATATTTATCAGGAAAAAGATGATACTGTTTCCACAGTATTGGGTAGCGGAGGCCTTAATACTGTTTATAAGGTAAGAGACGAAGAGAGAAATACCGACAGGGTTTTCAAAGAAGGTCATGCAAATGTGGATCAGATGCAGGGAGGGGGAAGCATTTACCAAAGAATCCGAATGAAGGAAGCTGAGGCCGGTAAGATGGCAACCATGAATACGGCACATAGAGATGTGGCAGTTTCCCTGATAGATAAGTTGTTTGGATTAAATGCAGTAGTAGATACTTCAATGGCAAGAAGTAGAAATGGAAATCAATCTTCCCTAATGGATTTGGCGGAAGGTCAAGAGGTGGAACAAACTTATTCATATATGAATGATAAAGGAAGAAAATATGCCGAGTTGTTAAAGCAGATTATGGTAAATGAAAAATATCTCACAAATGGCTTAGGTTATGAGATGAGTAAAGAAGATAAGGCTGAAAAGGCAAAAAATGAAAAAAGACAGTTAGTAAATATAAATTCTGCACAGTTTTTGGAAAGTACATATAATCTGGCAGCACTAGATATCATAGTAGGACATGTAGACCGACATGTAGGAAATATTATGATGACAGAAAAAGGAGTTAAAGGAATTGATAATGATACAGCCTTCAGTTTACGAGATGAATTTGAGAATTTTGATGGTGATATGGAGAATTTGAGTTGGAAACAGATTAGAGAGTGGAAAAATTCGAATGATATAGAGGTACGAGGAGAACAGGCGGTTCTATTTTTCGACAAAGCTTTTCCGGCTGTGACGGAAGAGTTTAAACAGAAAATAATTGGAGTATCGGAAAGCGCAATCAGAGGTACATTAAAAGGTCTTATACAGGAGGATGAAATAGAAGCTTGTGTTAACAGAACTAAAAAGCTGCAGGCATATATGAGAAATGTAAAAATTGTCGATAGTTTCAGAGATGTTGATACAGAGTCATATTCAAGTCAATTTAACCTGGGTAAAGAGTTTTCAGTAAATATTATGTCACAGGTAAGGGCAGCAGGTGGAGCTGCACAATTGGAAACGGATGAAAGAATAGGGCAAATGTTTGAAGCAAAGAGTCGTGAAGAAAAGGTTATCAGAGCCTATATAAACAGAGTAGGAAGACCAGGAGCTGATATGGAATCAGAACAGGTTACTGTTAACATGATGCGATTGTTAAAAGATAGAGTAGAAGCAGATGATACATTTGATATATTTACAGCTTTAATGGATGGAACTTTGGAGGAACTATGTTATCAGGCAATGTGGATAACAAAAACAGAAGGGAAATAGTACCGGTAAATAGGATGTTTGTAGAAGAATGCTTTAAGGAGGGAAAATATGGGTTACGGTGAAAGATTAAGTGAGACAGTGAATGAGATAACAACCGGAGAAAATGGTGCAAGAAACGTGGAAGATGAACCGAGGAGAGAAATTACGGTAGCACAGTTAAGGGGAATGAACAGAGGAATTCTAAACAGCGGTGTCGTTGAGAACGCACCCGATTATAAGAAAGTTCGAGGCAGTGCATCGGTGAAGAGTCTGATTCGACATATTGACAATTACGAAGCAGCCATGAAGAGAATGCGTATTCCTCAGCAGACTTCTACAGAACAGGAATTCATGAATGAAATGGCACAGGTAAATGGAGAAGTCTTTGCCTACATGCAGGAAATGCAGTCTTACCTTATAAGAAAAGCACAGGGTTATGCAAAAAAAGGGAAAAAATATGCCGGAGTCATGGGCGTCTGTGCAGCGGCTGCTACGAACATTCGTACCCAAATGGACTGGGTGAATAAGATACAGGAGAATTGTTTCTATGCATTACGAAAAGGGTTGGGAGTGCCTTATGGTGCAAAATACGAGGATTTAATGAAAACAGTAAACTTCTATCAGGAGACGGAAGATACAGAAAGAAACTTTTTAGGACAAGGAGGAATTAATACTGTTTATACAGTGGCAGATGCGGAAAGAGGAGAAACTCGTGTTCTGAAAGAAGGGCATATGAATATGAAAATGTCCGGTGGTACTGGGGACAGTGTTTACGAAAGAATAAGGATGAAGAAGCCATCAAATGGTACTACACATACCATGAATACAGCACATCGTGATGTGGCGGTATCTATGATAGATAAGCTGTTTAATCTAAATGCAGTAGTAGATACTTCCATGGCAAGAACTAAGAGTGGTAATCAGGCGTCGTTGATGGATAAAGCGAGAGGTAAAGAGGTAAATAATACTTACTCCTATATGGATGAGAAAGGAAAAAGTCGTGCTGAGTTATTGCAGCAAATTATATTAAACAGAGTATATTTGCAAAATGGATTGGATTATCAGTTTAAAAATAAGAAAGAAGCTGATGATGAAATGAAAAATCGAAAGGATACGGAATCCAGACAATTCGTAAATATTAATTCTTCGCAGTTTTTGGAAAGTACCTATAATTTGGCGGCATTGGATATTATCGTCGGTCATGTGGATCGTCATGCAGGAAATATTATGATGACAGAAGCAGGGGTAAAAGGAATTGATAACGACTCAGCTTTCAGTTTGCGTAAGGCAGGTCATATATTGGGTGGAGAAACTAAGAATATGACAGCTCAGCAGTTTAAGAGTATAACTAAGCAAGATAATGCAGAAGGTGAAAGTGTAGAAGTAATAAATGCACAGGGTCAGGCAGAATTATTTTTTGATAAAGCATTTCCGGTTGTAACAGAAGGATTTCGTAATAAGATATTGGATGTGTCATTATCTGCCGTTGAAGGTACATTAAAGGGATTAATTATGGACGATGAAATACAGGCATGTGTTAATAGGGTAGAAACATTGCAAAAGTATCTGAAAAGTTTGCCGGATGACAAAATAGTTGGAAGCTTTGAGGAGATTGACAGGGAGAACTATGCAAACGAAAGACAAGTTACCACGGGAAATATGTTTAATACGAATATCATGTCACAGGTCAGAAGTGTCGGAAAAGAAATATATTTTGAGCTGGATAAGGAGGATATTAAGCAGGCTAGTATAATACCGTCAGGTTACAATGAACTTACCATTATGAGAGATTTTGTTAAGAGAATATTAGGCATATCTTCGAATAATGAGGCGATGTCAATAGTCTTTCACTTAATGAAAATCATGGCCAAAGAGGCAGAGAATGGAGGATTTAATGTACTGCATGCTCTCAAGAGTGGACAACTCAGTGCAATGTGTAAAATGGCGGAAAATGAGGTGATATGGGAAAAAGAGAAGCAAGCAAAAGAAAAATAATGAGGTTGTCGTACAATAATGAGAAGAATTCTTTGAATTCTTGAAACGTCTGCTGGATATATTTTTTGAATTATGTTATTATGATGGGTGGGTAACTTGAAAAGGGTTATCCACTTACTTTTTTAATATGAAAATGTGTAATATTAACACACTAAGGAGAGAGAAACGTGGCAGAATTAACCCCGATGATGCAGCAGTATATGGAAACAAAGAAGGAGTATAGTGACTGCATTTTGTTTTATAGATTGGGAGATTTTTATGAAATGTTTTTTGAGGATGCGATTACTGCCTCGAAAGAACTGGAAATTACCCTGACCGGAAAGAACTGCGGATTGGAAGAACGTGCACCGATGTGCGGCATTCCTTATCATGCAGTGGACGGTTATTTAAATAAACTTGTTTCAAGAGGCTATAAAGTGGCAATTTGCGAGCAGGTAGAGGATCCGAAATTAGCCAAAGGAATTGTGAAACGTGAAGTTGTCAGGATTGTTACACCCGGAACCAATTTAAACATACAGGCATTGGAAGAGAGTAAAAATAACTTTTTGATGTCTGTTGCTTATTTTCCGGAGAAAATTGGTATTTCCATTGCGGATGTGACAACCGGTGATTATTATCTGACTGAGGTGGAAGATAACAGAAAGCTGTTAGATGAAATTAATAAATATACCCCTTCCGAAATTATCGGTAACGATGCATTTTTCGTAAGCGGAATGGAGTTGGAGGATTTAAGAGGGAGACTTGGAATTGCCATTAATTCACTGGAACCCCATTATTTTGATGATGAAGGCTGTAAAAAGTGTTTGATGAACCATTTTAAAGTAACTTCTTTAATCGGTCTTGGCATAGAAGACTTTCCGGTGGGAATGATTGCAGCGGGGGCGCTTTTACAGTATCTTTATGAGACACAGAAAAATTCACTCAGCCATTTCACACATCTTTATCCTTATTTAACGAGTAAGTATATGCTTTTAGACAGCTCTACAAGACGAAATCTGGAGCTGACAGAAACCTTGCGTGAAAAGCAAAAAAGAGGTTCTTTACTCTGGGTACTTGATAAGACAAAGACAGCAATGGGGGCAAGAACCCTGCGAAGCTACATAGAGCAGCCTTTGATAGATAAAGAAGAAATGGAAATACGTCTGGATGCCATTGAAGAGTTCAATAATGATACGGTTTCCAGAGATGAAATCAGGGAATATCTGAATCCGATTTATGATTTGGAGAGACTTCTCGGAAAAGTAAGCTATAAAACAGCCAATCCCAGAGATTTAATAGCATTTCGCAATTCTTTGGAGATGCTGCCACATATTAAATCTGTATTAAAAGGCTTTGAAAAAGAGCTGCTTACTAAAATTGAAGATGAAATAGACGGACTGGAAGATATTTTTCATTTGATTGATGCGGCTATCATCGAAGACCCGCCAATAGCCATTAAAGAAGGCGGACTTATCAAAGAAGGTTTTGATGAAAATATTGACACTCTTCGTAATGCAAAAACCGAAGGAAAAAATTGGCTTGCAAAGCTGGAAGAAGAGGACAAAGAGCGGACCGGAATTAAAAATCTGCGAATCAAATACAACAAGGTATTCGGTTATTATTTTGAAGTAACTAATTCTTACAAAGATTTGGTGCCGGAGGATTATATTCGTAAGCAAACCCTTGCCAATGCGGAAAGATATACCACAACCAAATTAAAAGAGCTGGAAGATACTATTTTAAATGCGGAGGACAAGCTTTATACGCTGGAATATGAAATGTTCTGTAAAATCAGAGATTCCATTGCTATGGAAATTGAACGTATACAGAGAACCGCAAAGGCGGTGGCAAAGCTGGATGTATTTGCTTCTCTTTCCCTTGTTGCAGAACGAAACAATTTTGTACGTCCTTCGTTAAATGAAAAAGGGATTATTGATATTAAGGATGGAAGACATCCTGTGGTGGAACAGATGATTTCGGGAGATATGTTTATTCAGAATGATACTTATTTGGATAACGGAAATCATTGCATTGCCATTATTACAGGTCCCAATATGGCAGGAAAATCCACCTACATGCGGCAAGCGGCATTGATTGTACTGATGGCACAGATTGGAAGCTTTGTTCCGGCCAAAAGTGCAAATATCGGTATTGTAGACCGTATTTTTACCCGTGTGGGTGCTTCGGATGATTTGGCAAGCGGTCAGAGTACTTTTATGGTAGAAATGAATGAGGTTGCCAATATTTTGCGGAATGCCACACAGAACAGTTTGCTTGTTTTAGATGAAATCGGTAGAGGAACCGCAACCTTTGACGGTTTAAGTATTGCATGGGCGGTCATTGAATATATCAGTAATCGCAGAATCTTAGGAGCAAAAACGTTGTTTGCAACCCATTACCATGAGTTGACTGAATTGGAAGGCAAAATGAGCAATGTAAACAACTATTGTATCGCTGTGAAAGAAAAAGGCGACGATATTGTCTTTTTACGAAAGATTGTAAAAGGTGGTGCGGATAAGAGCTATGGTATACAGGTAGCAAAGCTTGCAGGCGTGCCGGATATTGTTATTGACCGTGCGAAGGAAATCGTGGAACAGTTAAGTGATAATGATATTACGGAAAAGGTGCAAAGTATTGCAGTTGATACAAAAGGCGATGGTAAAAAAGCAGCAGTAAAGAAATATGACGAAGTGGATTTGGCACAAATGACGCTGTTTGATACGGTAAAAGATGAAGATGTATTGGAAGAACTAAAGGAAATTGATGTGACAAATCTGACACCGTTAGATGCATTGAATACATTATATCGATTGCAGAATAAGCTGAAAAATCGTTGGACTGTATAAGCGAAAAAATTGAATGAAGCAGCTAAATTTCCAAGAACATTTAGGAGGTGACACGGATGAATGAAATCCGAATTCTGGATACAGATACGATTGATAAAATTGCGGCAGGAGAAGTTGTGGAACGTCCGGCCAGTGTAGTAAAAGAACTGGTGGAAAATGCAGTGGATGCCGGAGCCGATGTAATCACAGTAGAAATAAAAGAAGGCGGAATTTCTTTTATTCGTGTGACAGATAATGGGTGCGGCATTGATAAATCTCAGATTGAACGTGCTTTTATCAGACATGCTACCAGTAAAATACGTACAGTTTCGGATTTGACCAGTGTAGTCAGTCTGGGATTTCGCGGGGAGGCATTATCCAGTATTGCAGCGGTGGCAATGGTGGAGATGATTACGAAAACAAAAGACGCATTAACCGGCATACGTAATGTGATTGAAGGTGCGGTGCAGAAGGATTTTGAAGATATCGGAGCACCGGATGGCACTACTATTATTGTGAGAAATCTGTTTTTTAACACTCCGGTTCGACGTAAATTTTTAAAGCAGCCTATGACAGAAGGCGGGTATGTATCGGATTTGATGGAGCATATGGCACTTTCCAATCCTACGGTATCATTTAAATATATGGTAAATGGGCAGATTAAGTTTCATACGACCGGAAATGGAGATTTGAAGGAAATTATTTATCGTATTTACGGACGGGACATTGCTAATGAACTCGTTGAGGTAAATAAAGAGAAAAATGGTATGAAAATTGCCGGATTTTTAGGAAAGCCAACCATTAACCGTTCCAATCGTAATTATGAAAACTACTTTGTGAATGGACGATATATTAAAAGCACTTTGATTGCAAAAACAATTGAGGAAGGCTACAAAGGGTATTTAATGCAACATAAATATCCCTTTACGGTATTACATTTTTCCATTGATACGGAAATGATTGATGTAAATGTGCATCCTACGAAAATGGACATTCGTTTTACGGAAGGTGAAGTGTTCTTTAAATTTGTATCAGATACAATCGCAGAAGCACTTACCCGAAGGGAAATGATACCGAATGTTTCGCTTACGGAAGAAAAAGAAGAGAAGAAGACAATAAATTATACGGTACCGGAACCTTTTGAAGTAAATCGTCTGGCACAGACACGAGTAAAAGAAGAAGCGGAGTACAGAACCGAACAGGCGAAAATACAAAATTATGCCAAAAATCCTGTGTGGAGTCGTGTCATCGGAAATGCGGAAAAATACGAAAACAGTGAGAAACAGAAAAACGAGGATATACTGCCTATAAAGCCGGCAATAGAACGGGACACAGATAAAACAAAATCTGAGAGCGTAACGTTTTTTAGTTCAGATACGGAAGAAGATAAAGCAAAAGCAGCAGTCGGGATGACAAATTGTGTCGAACAGGAGAATGCGGCAACTGAGCAGAAAAATGCAGAAAAGGAATCAGTTGCAGAAACGCAACAGGTAGCAACACCGAAACAGGACGTAAATCCGAAACGTGAAATTATTGAAAAACCTATCCAGATGGAGCTCTTTGAAGAAAAAATCTTAACGAAGGAAGCCAGACAGGAATATAGAATTTTAGGACAGATTTTTGACACATACTGGTTAATAAACTATCAGGACAAACTGATGATTATGGATCAGCATGCGGCACATGAAAAGGTAAAGTATGAGAAGTTTATTAAAGCATTAAAAGACAAACAAGTGAGTTCACAGTTACTGAATCCTCCACTTGTTGTTACCATGACCGGTCAGCAGGAAAATGTCTATAAAGAATATGCACATATATTTGCCGGGTTAGGTTTTGAAATTGAAGAATTTGGTGGAAATGAATATGCTCTTCGTGCAGTTCCCACAGATCTTTACGGTTGTAACGAAAAGGAATTGTTTGAGGAGGTTCTGGATGAATTGTCGCAAGGTTCCCTGCGTGGAAATGCAACAGTAATTGAAGAAAAAATTGCGTCTATGTCCTGCAAAGCGGCGGTAAAAGGAAATATGTCCATGAGTTTTGTGGAAGTAGAAGCATTACTGGATCAGTTATTAGTGTTGGATAATCCTTATAATTGTCCGCATGGAAGACCAACAATTATTTCTATGACAAAATATGAAATAGAGAAGAAATTTAAGAGAATTGTTTGATGATTAAATGAACCGGATAATAGAATATTATAAATTTATAGTATTCATCCGGTATGGAGGATATATGGCAAAAATGCCTTTAATTGTATTAACAGGGCCTACTGCGGTAGGAAAAACAAATTTATCCATTAAACTTGCAAAAACGCTGGGCGGGGAGATTATCTCCGCTGATTCTATGCAGGTATATAAGTATATGGACATAGGTTCTGCGAAGATTACATCAGAGGAAATGGCAGGAGTGCCACATCATATGATTGACATACTGGAGCCGTTTGATGAATTTAATGTTGTTATTTTTAAAGAAAAAGTGAAGCTGTGCATTGAAGAAATTGTGGCAAGAAATCATATACCGATTCTGACAGGAGGCACCGGCTTCTATATTCAGGCAGTATTATATGATATCGATTTTACGGAAAATGAAGAAAATTCGGAAATCCGTAAACGTCTGGAAACACTTGCAAAAGAAAAAGGGGCAGAGTATCTGCACAATCGCCTTGCAGAAGTAGATAAAGAGTCTGCTGAAAGCATTCATGCCAATAACATCAAAAGAGTCATCAGAGCACTGGAATTTTATGAACTTACCGGCAAAAAAATTTCTGAACATAATGAAGCAGAACGTGCCAAAGAGTCTGCCTATGATTCCTGTTATTTTGTGCTGAATGACGACAGGGCTGTTTTGTATGAGCGAATTGACAGACGTGTAGATAAAATGTTGGAAGACGGTCTGGTAGAAGAAGTTATGAAACTGAAAGAAATGGGATGTGACAGAACATTAGTTTCCATGCAGGGACTCGGATATAAAGAAATCTTAAGCTATTTAGACGGTGAAATCAGTCTGGAAGAAGCAGTTTATCTGATAAAACGCGATACAAGACATTTTGCCAAAAGACAGCTCACATGGTTTCGAAGAGAAAAAGAGGTTATCTGGATAAACAAAAATGAGTTTGGATATGATGAAGAAAAAATATTGCAGGCAATTGTAGAGAAATGGAAGCAGAGGATTCAAACGAAACAATGAAACGAAACAAAGCAGGATTGAAATTTACATAAAAAAATGGTATTTTAGATAGCGGGAAATTGTGCGTAAGCATGATTTACAAAGGAAAAGGAGTCAGAATATTGGAAGAATTAAAGTTAGATAATATATATAAACAAATGGGCATTTCTGATGATGTTTATGCATTTGGTGCTAAAATGGAAAAACAGTTGGAAGAGCGTTTTAAGGAAATTGACGAAACAGCGGAGTATAATCAGCTGAAAGTGCTGAAAGCAATGCAGGATAGTAAAGTAAGTGAGGCGTGTCTTCTGGGAACTACCGGATACGGTTATAACGATATCGGAAGAGATACACTGGAAAAAGTTTATGCAGACATTTTCCATACGGAAGATGCATTGGTACGTCCGCAGATTACCTGTGGAACACATGCACTTGCACTTGCTCTTATGAGTAATTTAAGACCGGGGGATGAATTACTTTCGCCGGTAGGAAAGCCATACGATACTTTGGAAGAAGTCATCGGTATCAGAGATTCCAAGGGTTCTTTAAAGGAATACGGAATTTCTTATAAACAGGTAGACTTGCTTCCTGATGGCGGTTTTGATTTTGAAAATATCAAAAAAGCAATCAATGAAAAAACAAAACTTGTGACCATTCAGCGTTCGAAAGGCTATCAGACACGTCCTACGCTGTCCGTAACAAGAATTGGTGAATTAATTAAATTTATTAAAGAAATCAAGCCTGACGTTATCTGTATGGTAGACAACTGTTACGGTGAATTTGTAGAACGGATAGAGCCGACAGATGTGGGAGCTGATATGGTGGTAGGTTCTCTGATTAAAAATCCGGGCGGTGGGCTGGCACCAATTGGCGGTTACATTGCAGGAAAAAAGGAATGCGTGGAAAATGCGGCATATCGACTTACTTCGCCGGGACTTGGAAAAGAAGTGGGCGCATCTTTGGGAATTTTAAGCGCCTTTTATCAGGGACTTTTTTTGGCACCGACAGTAACGGCAGGAGCTTTAAAAGGTGCGATTTTTGCAGCGAATCTTTATGAAAAATTAGGATATAAAGTAGTGCCAAACGGTACAGAATCAAGACATGACATTATTCAGGCAGTGGAATTTCAAAATGATAAGGCGCTCATTGCGTTCTGTCAGGGAATTCAGGCAGCGGCACCGGTAGACAGCTTTGTATCTCCGGAACCGTGGGCAATGCCGGGATACGACAGTGATGTGATTATGGCGGCAGGAGCATTTGTATCAGGTTCTTCCATAGAGCTTTCTGCAGACGGACCTGTAAAACCGCCGTATGCAGTATATTTTCAGGGCGGACTGACATGGCAGCATGCCAAGTTCGGTATTTTGAAAACAGTGCAGTCTTTGGTAGATAGTGGAATTTTGTCGGATAATTTATAAGAAAATTTATATACATTGAAAGGCATTTATGATACACTACATATTAAGTATGTAATTCAAATCATAAGGTAAGTGTATCGAAGATGCCTTTCAAATACTTCGAATTAAGGAGGCGAATCATGCGTAAAAATAACTGGGCATGTTTCCTTTTGATTTTGGCAGGCATTGTAATTGGTGGATTTATTGGAAATTTATTTCCAAGTACCTGGCTTAATTACGGACAAACTTTCGGACTTACAAATCCGCTTGTTCTTGATTTGGGAATTCTGTGTGTTACATTTGCACTTACCATTAAAATTACAATTGCGAGTATTATAGGTATTGTAGTTGCTTTGATTATATATCGTTTTTTATAGGCATTAAATATTCTTTTTTGTCGGCCCGGAGAGTTGGAAAGAGGCAGATATGGAAAAAGAAAAGAAAATCATTGAAAAAACAGAGATGCCATATGAAAAATTTTTAAAGTATGGACCGGAAAGCTTATCAGAAGCAGAACTTTTGGCAATTATATTAAGGACTGGAACCAAGGACTGTAATTCCGTGGAGCTTGGGAAAAAGATATTGAATTTAGCGGTTTCACCACACAAGGGCTTGTTAGGACTATATCATATTTCCGTAGAAGAGTTGAAACAGATTCGGGGAATTGGTGAGGTAAAAGCAGTTAAAATCAAGTGTATTGCAGAGCTTTCCATGAGAATGTCAAAGGCCAAAAACGAGCCGCTTGTAAGATTTGACGCACCCGGCACGGTAGCAGATTATTTTATGGAGCAGCTTCGGCATGAAGAAAAAGAAAAGGTTATTCTGCTGTGTCTGGATAATAAGGCACAGATGATTTCACAAACGGTTTTATCTGTAGGAACGGTTAATGCATCGCTTGTTTCTCCCAGAGAAGCGTTTCAATATGCATTAAAGATGCAGGCAGTTTATATTATGATACTGCATAATCATCCAAGTGGAGATCCACAGCCGAGCAGGCAGGATGTGGAAATTACAGAAAGACTTATACAGACGGGAGAGTTGATGGATATTCCGCTTCTCGACCATATTATTATCGGTGATAACAGATATACCAGTTTTAAAGAATCAGGTTTATTATAGAAAGGGGCTGTCATTTTGGCAAACAATGTGTTTGGTATCGATCTTGGTACCAATAATATTAAAATTTATAACAGAGCAGACGATAAAATTATCGTAGAAAAAAATATGATTGCAATTGAGAATAAAAATACTCTTTTTGCATATGGTGATTCTGCTTTTGAAATGTATGAGAAAGCACCAAGCAATATCCATATTTCCTATCCGCTGAGCAATGGTGTGATTGCGGATATCAAAAATATGGAAACGCTGATTAAATATTTTGTAAACGATTTGTCGAAAGGAAATACGAAGCCGGCAGATTACTATGTGGCAGTACCGACAGACGTAACAGAGGTGGAAAAAAGAGCATTTTACGATTTGATCAGAGATGCAAATGTAAAAGCTAAGAAAATCATGGTTGTGGAAAAAGCAGTGGCAGATGGACTTGGACTTGATATTGATGTAAAAAATTCTCAGGGTGTGCTTGTTGTTAATGTGGGTTATGATACTACAGAGATTTCCATTCTTTCTTTAGGTGGTATTGTCTTAAGTAAATTGATTAAAGTGGGTGGACTAAAATTTGACGATGCCATCCGCAATGCAGTTCGCCGTGAATATAGTCTGATTATCGGCGGTAAAACAGCAGAAAGTATTAAGATGAATCTGCGTGAGCTGGAGAAAGAAGGAAAAGGTGCCGTTGTTTATGGTAGAGATATTGTTACAGGGCTTCCGGTAGAGAGAGAAATTCCAACCCAGCTTGTTGATGAGGCTATGAAAGAACACTTCAATTCCATTATTGATAATATAAAAGTAATTTTAGAGCGTACTCCACCTGAGCTTGCGGCAGATATTTATCGTCATGGTATTTATCTGACCGGAGGGGCTTCACAGATTAATCATCTGGCGCAGCTTATAAGCAATGGTACGGGGCTTAAGGTGAATGTGGCAGAAGATCCGATTACCAGTGTAGCAGTAGGACTTTCTAAAATTATTAAAGACGACAACTATAAGTCGGTAGCCTATGCAATTGAAGGGATGAGTAAATAATGAGTCCGGTAATTAAGAAAAAAGGAGAGAAATTTACTTTACCGAGTAAATATCTCCTTTTTATTTTGACGACAGTATGTCTTTTGCTTGTAGTTCTTACATTTAATACTTCTCTGTTTAGCGGACCTCTTGGTACGATAGCCGGTTATATAGTTGTACCATTCCAAAAAGGGATTAGTGAAGTGGGAAGCTGGATGAATGACCGTTCGGAAGAACTTTCTGAGATTCAGGACTTACTGGCAGAAAATGAGCGATTAAAAAAACAGATTGATGAATTGACGATAGATATAACAAGATTGCAGCAGGATAAATATGAGCTGAATAACCTACGTGAATTGTATCAGTTGGATTCACAATATGATGAATATGAAAAAGTAGGAGCAAGAATTATTGCAAGAGATGCTGGAAACTGGTATTCGTCTTTTGTAATTGATAAGGGATACGATGACGGAATCGAAGTCAATATGAATGTAATGGCCGGTGCAGGTCTTGTAGGAATTGTGGTAGATGTGGGACCAAACTGGGCGAAGGTTACTTCGATTATTGCCGATAATGCTAATGTTAGTGGAAAAGTGCTTTCTACATCAGATAATCTGATTGTATCAGGAAATCTGGAATTGATGGCGGAGGGCGTTATTTCCTTTAGTCAGCTGATTGATTCGGATAATCAGGTTGTAGAAGGAGATAAAATAGTAACTTCTTCTATCAGTGATAAATATCTTCCCGGTATTTTAATCGGATATATCAACAGTATTTCTGCGGATTCCAATAATCTGACAAAATCAGGAAGAGTAACACCGGCGGTAGATTTTGAACATTTAGAGGAAGTTCTGGTAATTACCCAGTTAAAGCAGCAGATAGAGGATTAGAGAAAAGAAAGGAGTATGGAAAGTATATGAAACGTAATATCATAAGTGCTATTTTAATACTTGTTTGTTTTATATTACAGTGTACCGTATTCCGTTTTTTTGATTTTGGTGGTATTGTGCCTAATCTGCTTATTATTCTTACTGCTTCGTTCGGCTTTATGCGTGGAGAAACAACGGGGCTTCTGATAGGGTTTGTATGTGGACTTTTAACGGATATCTTTTTTGCTGATATTATTGGATTTTATGCATTGGTGTATATGTATATCGGCTATATAAACGGAAAATTCAGTCGCCAGTTTTATCCGGAAGATATTAAGATGCCTATGTGTCTTATTATAGGCAGTGATTTTGTATATGGTTTTATCTGCTATGTATTTATGTTTTTGCTGAGAGGCAGATTTCAGCTCGGATATTATATGATGCATGTAATTATACCGGAAATTGTATATACGTTGATTGTTACCATATTTTTATATCCGCTCGTTTTGAAAATTAATTATCATTTGGAATCCAAAGAAAAGAGGAGCGCGAAAAAATTTGTTTAATCGAATTAAGAACAGCTTATTCAACAATATAAATTCCAGACTTCTTATTCTGACAGTAGTATTTTTATCACTGGCTTCCTTATTGGTTTACCGGGTTTTTGAACTGCAGATTGTGAAAGGTGAGGATTATCTGAACAATTTTCGTTTAAAAATTCAAAAGGAAAGAACTGTTTCAGCTGCCAGGGGAAATATTTACGATAAGAATGGGGAGTTGCTGGCATATAACGAACTTGCTTATTCTGTAAAAATTGAAGACGTTTATGAGTCCGGCAGTAAGAAAAATGCACAGGTAAATGATACAATCTTTCGACTGATTAAGATGATTGAGCAAAATGGAGACATGATTATTAATGATTTTGATATTGTGATTGATCAGGATGGAGAATTTGCTTTTACTTTGGAAGGAACCAAGCAACTGCGTTTTCTGGCGGATGTTTATGGACATACTTATACGGATGAGTTGGAGTATAGCGAAAAAACAGCGACTGCGGAAGAAGTAGTTGCTTTTCTTGCCGGAAAAAGTAAATTTGGAATCGGTGGATATTTGGATCCGGATGACAGCAGTACTTTCCAGGTTGGATTAGGATATACAAAAGAAGAACTTTTGAAAATTCTGACAATACGTTATGCAATGAGTGCAAACAGTTTCCAAAAATATATTGCAACTACGGTGGCAACGGATGTCAGTGAAGAAACGGTTGCAGTAATCATGGAAAACAGCGATCAGTTGGATGGTGTTTCTATAGCGGAGGATACAGTCAGAAAATATGTAGACAGCGAATATTTTTGTCACATTATCGGTTATACAGGAAAAGTGTCTACAGAAGAGTTGACTGATTTGCAACAGCAGGATTTACAATCGGTAGTTGCCACAGGTGCTAAGACAGGACCGCATAATTATACGCAGTCAGACATTGTAGGTAAGTCTGGAATTGAATCCTATATGGAACTTACTTTGCAGGGAATTAAGGGAAGTGAAACCGTTTATGTAGATAATTTGGGAAAAGTAATTGAGACAAGTAATTATGTAGAAGCGGTGGCAGGTAATGATGTATATCTGACGCTTGACAAAAATCTGCAGGAAGCGGCATATGATATTTTGGAGCAGAAAATTGCAGGTATTCTACTGAATCAGATTGTAAATACAAAGGAAGTTAATGCAGGAGAAAATACGAAGAGTATAAACATAAAGATACCGATTTATGATGTATATGTTGCACTGTTTCAAAATAATGTGATTGATTTCAATCATTTTACGGAATCCAATGCAGGGGAAACAGAAAGAGAAGTATATGGCAGATTTGAAGAATATAAAGCAGGAGTATTAAATAAAATACGCAAAGAACTTACCGAAACGAAGACGGCATATCAGAATCTGAATGCAGAATATCAGGTTTATGAAAGTTATATTACGTCTATGCTGAGCAAAAACGGAATTATTCTTGACAGTGAGGTAGATACTTCAGATGCGACTTATATAGCATGGAGAGAGGAAGAAACCATAAGTCTTGCGGAATATATTGAATATGCGGTTTCTATGAATTGGATTGATGTTTCAAAACTGGAATTATCAGGAAAGTATTCCGATTCGCAGGAAGTTTATGAGAAAATTGTGGAATATATTATCGCGGAAATTGATAAAAACTCCGATTTTTATAAGAAAATTTACCGTTATATGATTAAAGGCGATAAGATAAGTGGTAGGGAAGTTTGCATTCTTTTATGTGAGCAGGGAGTGATAGAGGTAGACGTCGAGGAAGAGACAAACTTGTATAATGGGACAATTAGTCCATACAATTTCTTGTTAAACCGCATTGAAAATCTGGATATTACTCCGGCACAGCTTGCACTGGATCCTTATTCCGGTTCTATGGCGATAACGGATGTAAATACAGGAAAGGTACTTGCGCTTGTTTCTTATCCGGGGTATGACAATAACCGACTTGCCAATGGAGTTGATGCAGATTATTATGCACAGTTGTTAAATGATGAAGCAACGCCACTTTTAAATTATGCAACCCAACAAAGAACTGCTCCCGGTTCGACGTTTAAGATGGTGTCCTCTACAGCAGGTCTTATGGAGGGGGTAATCGATAATTCATCTACAGTTACCTGTACCGGTATTTTTGATAAGATTAATCCGGTGGCGAGATGCTGGATTTATCCTTCGGCACATGGAAGTTTAAATGTAACAGGTGGAATACAGCATTCATGTAATGACTTTTTTTATGAGGTCGGTTATCGTTTGAGTACTGCGGCAGACGGCACTTATAATACGGAAAAGGGTTTGGATGCATTGGAAAAATATGCGGATATGTATGGCTTATCTGAAACAACCGGTGTGGAGATAGAGGAATATGCACCGCAAGTTTCTACACAAGATCCGGTGCGTACTGCTATTGGACAGGGAAACAGTGGTTATACGACTGTCGGACTTGCGCGATATGTTACAACGGTTGCAAACCGTGGAACGTGTTATAATCTTACATTAATAGACCGGGTAACAGACAGAAACGGCAGTTTGCTTTACAAGAATGAAGCAGAAGTAAGAAATCGAATTGATATGCCGTCTTCTTATTGGGATTCTATTCAGGCGGGAATGCGTAAGGTAGTAGAGTCGAAAGCCTATTTTCAGGAAGTGGCAACTGATGTTGCCGGAAAAACCGGTACAGCAGAAGAAAAAAAGGGGCGTGCCAACCATGCGTTATTTGTTTGTTTTGCACCATATGAAAATCCCGAAATTGCAATAGCTACCCGTATTGCATATGGATATACTTCCGATTACGCAGCACAAACCGCAAAAGAGGTAATTAAATATTACTATGGTGGTGTAGAAGAAAAAGAAGAAATATTGACCGGAACCGCGGTTGAAGTTGAACAGGTAAGTGGCGGTGGTGACTAAAGTTTTTGGAGGTATTAATGTATGAAAAACGCGGTCATATTGAAAAGTTTTCAAAATGGAATTTCCATCTACCTGGATGAAACAACTCCGTTTGAAAATCTTATTCAGGAAATTGCCTTAAAATTCAAAGAATCCAGTAAATTTTTTGGAGAGGCGAAGATGGCATTGTCCATAGAAGGAAGAGTGGTAAATAAAGAGGAAGAAATGCAAATACTTCGGGCGATTCATCAAAACTCAAGTGTAGAAATTGTATGTCTTGTAGGAAAAGATGAAGAAAAGAACAAAGAACTCTTTTGTGCTTTGGAGGCTTGGAAATCAGGAAAAGCAGAAGAATATGGCGGACAGTTTTATAGAGGAACATTAAAAAATCATCAGATTTTGGAAACAGAGTCAAGTATTGTGGTGGTTGGAGATGTATGTCAGGGGGCTGCCGTAATCTCTACAAAAGATATTATTATTCTCGGAGCCCTTTATGGAGAGGCTTATGCCGGAGGAAACGGCGAGAAAGAGCATTTTGTTGTAGCGCTTGAAATGGCACCGGAAAAATTAAAAATCGGTGATTTCAAATATAAAACTAAATATCACAAAAGCAGGTGGGCATTAAAGCCGAAAGCACAGCCGAAAATTGCCTACGTGAAAAACAACGACGTAGTGATGGAATCAATTACGAAAGATTTACTGGACGATTTATACTAAAAACGTTCAGGGGACACAGCTTTTTGAAAGGAGCATGTCAAAATGAGCGAAGTAATTGTTGTTACATCAGGAAAAGGCGGCGTTGGAAAAACTACAACCAGCGCAAATGTAGGAACAGGTCTTGCAGCAAAGGGAAAGAAGGTAGTCTTAATTGATACGGATATTGGACTACGAAATCTGGATGTTGTTATGGGACTGGAAAACAGGATTGTATACAATCTTGTGGATGTAGTGGAAGGAAATTGTCGTGTGAAGCAGGCGTTGATAAAGGACAAGCGTCATCCAAGTCTATATCTTCTTCCATCAGCACAGACAAAAGATAAATCTGCGGTCAGAGAAGACCAGATGGTCAAAATGATTGAGTATTTGAAACAACATTTTGATTACATAATTCTGGATTGTCCTGCAGGTATTGAACAGGGATTTAAAAATGCCATTGCAGGAGCAGACAGGGCACTGGTGGTGACTACACCGGAAGTGTCAGCCATCAGAGATGCAGACCGTATTATAGGGCTTTTGGAAGCAAATGAATTTACAAAGATTGATTTGATAATCAACAGACTGCGTGTAGATATGGTTCGGAGAGGAGATATGATGTCTTCCGCGGATGTGACGGATATTTTATCCATTCCGCTTATCGGAATCGTACCGGATGATGAAAACGTAGTAATTGCAACAAATCAGGGAGAACCGCTTGTTGGAAATAATACACTTGCGGGGAAAGCGTACCAGAATATATGCTGCCGGGTATTGGGACAGGAAGTACCGTTTATGGAATTTGAGAAAGGAATTTCGTTTTGGACAAGAGTAACGGGTATTTTCCACAAGAATTAAGGAGGCAGATATATTATGATAATAAGCAGATTTTTTTATAGGAAAAGTTCCAGACAGGTTGCAAAAGACCGTCTGAAGATACTGTTAATTTCCGATAGGGCAAACTGTTCTCCGGAAATGATGGAAATGATAAAAACAGATATTGCAAAAGTAATATCAAAGTACATGAAGATTGATACAAAAAGTATGGAAATACAAATTACAAAAACCGGCAGTAAGGGTAGAAATATGAAAAATCCATCACTCTATGCCAATATTCCCATACTTGATTTGAAGCAATAAGCAGGTTAGGAGGTTTACCGTGCATAAACAATACCGGATACGTGATTATGACATAAAGTTAGTCATCATGGTAATTGCATTGAATGTCATCGGTGTTATGGCAATCGGAAGTGCAAAGGAATCTGTACAGTCAAAACAGCTTTTAGGATTGATTGCAGGAGCTTTTATTATGGTGGTCATATCCTTTTTGGATTATAATGTACTTTTAAAATTATATTGGATTATGTATATTGGGAATTTGGCGTTGCTTATCATGGTAAAACTCCCTATTTTTGGAAAAGAAGCAGGTGGCGCACAACGATGGCTGAATATATTTGGTTTTCAATTTCAGCCTTCGGAATCTGCGAAAATAATATTGATTTTATTTTTTGCACAGTTTATTATGTTAAATAAGGAGTATTTAAATACCTTTAAATATATTATGCTCTGTATTATACTTTTAGCACCACCATTATTGCTGATTTATTTGCAGCCGGATATGTCTACCAGTATTATGGTTATGATTATCTTTTGTGTTGTAATGTTTGTTGGTGGAGTCAGTTATAAGCTGGTTGGAGGCATATTGGCAGTTGCGATTCCTGCGGTTGCAACGGTATTTTTCCTAATATTACAGCCGGTAGAAAATAATATTTTAATTGATATGGGAATGATAAAACCATATCACAGACTTCGTGTTCTTGCGTGGCTTCATCCGGAAGACTATGCAAATACGATTGCTTATCAGCAGATGAATTCCATGATTGCGGTTGGTTCGGGACAGCTTATGGGTAAGGGATATAAGACGAACGTAATCAGTTCCGTGAAAAATGGTAATTTTATATCAGAGCCGCAGACAGATTTTATATTTGCGGTTATCGGTGAAGAATTTGGGTTTGTGGGATGCTGTACAGTCATTGGTCTTTTGGTTTTGATTGTATTAGAGTGTTTTTCCATTGCCAGGAAAGCCAAAAATCTTGCCGGAACAATTATTGCATCCGGAGTGGCTGCTTTAATAGGATTTCAAGGGTTTATGAATATTTCGGTTGCAACCGGATTATTGCCCAATACAGGTATTCCGTTACCATTAGTCAGTTATGGGCTTACCTCTTTATTGAGTGTATACATCGGAATTGGATTTGTATTGAATGTACGATTACATGGGAAAAAATATTAAGTAAGAGAGGGTATGAATATGAACATTGCGTTAATTGCTCATGATACAAAGAAAAAATTAATGCAGAACTTTTGCATTGCTTATAGAGGAATCTTAAGTAAAAATGAACTTTATGCGACAGGAACTACAGGAAGATTGATTGAAGAAGTAACTAATCTGAATATCCACAAATATCTTGCGGGACATTTAGGTGGCGAACAGCAGATTGGAGCACAAATAGAACATAATCAGATTGATTTGGTGATTTTTTTAAGAGATCCACTGACTCCGAAAGTACATGAACCGGATGTCAACAACGTAGTAAAGCTGTGTGATATGCATAACATTCCGCTTGCTACGAACTTGGCTTCAGCAGAATTGCTAATTAAATCACTGGACAGAGGAGATTTAGAGTGGCGTGAAATGTACAAATAAGATAAGAATGTGTATTGCAACGTTAGCAGTCTGTATGGTGCTTACAGGATGCGGAAATGTTTCTTATACTTTTAAGTATAATCCGGATTCTTCTGTTAGCAGTTTCAGGATTGTTAATACGGAAATGCAGGATACAGCATCTACTTTTGCGGAAGATTTGTGCGTTGTATCAGAAGATATCATGCCGGAAGATGTGGATATGACCTCCGTAAGTGCAGCAGCTCTTTTTGATGTAGACAATGGAGAAGTTCTTTATGCCAAAAATGTATATGAAAAATTGCATCCGGCAAGTCTTACGAAGGTTTTGACGGCACTTGTTGCATTAAAATACGGTAATCCCAATGATATACTGACAGCATCAGAAAACGTAAAAATTTCTGAATCCGGAGCACAGTTGTGTGGTGTAAAACCGGGGGACTCCATGACTTTAGATCAGGCGCTTCACATACTGCTTATGTATTCTGCCAATGACGTAGCAGTTATGATAGCAGAGCATATCGGTGGTTCCGTGGATGGGTTTGCAACAATGATGAACGAAGAAGCAAAACGTATCGGAGCTACCAACAGTAATTTTGTAAATCCTCATGGACTTACAGATGATAGTCATTATGTGACTGCTTATGATATGTATCTGATATTTAATGAAGCAGTGAAGTACGATTTGTTTACAGAAATTATACATATGGCTTCTTATGATACAGTGTATCATGATGCCGCGGGAAACGAAAAGGAAATTTCCGTAAAATCAACCAACTGGTATTTAAACGATACATGTGTTATGCCGGAAAAGGTAACGGTTATTGGAGGAAAAACAGGTACGACGACAGCAGCAAGACATTGTCTTGTACTTTTGTCAAAAGATACAGCAGGACAGCCATATATTTCTGTTATTCTCAGCGCGGAATCCAGAGATATTTTATATGCACAAATGACAGAATTATTAGGTGAAATACGGAAATAGTTGTTGTTTTTTACAAAGATATAAACTATAATAAGAATAAGATTATATAAAGAATTTTCGTGTGTGCTTTGTATATCAAATTTACGGCAGGAGGGTTCACCAATGGTTCAATTAATTGTAGGCAAAAAAGGTAAAGGTAAGACAAAACAGCTGTTAGATAAGGTAAACGGTGCAGTAACAGAAACACAGGGAAGTATCGTATATCTTGACAAAAGCGGGAAGCATATGTATGAACTGAATAATAAGGTAAGACTTATAGATGTATCGGAATACATGATAACAAACAGTGATGAATTTTTAGGATTTATCAGTGGAATTTTATCTCAGGACAGAGATTTACAGCAGATGTATCTTGATAGTTTCTTAAAGATTGCATGTCTTGAAGATAAAGATATGCAACCGGTTGTAGATAAACTTGAAAAATTCAGTGAACAATTTAAAGTTGATTTTGTGTTGAGTGTATCTTTGGATGAAGCAGAGTTACCGGAAGCAGTGAAATCAAAAGTTATTGTTTCTCTTTAAGAGCAGGACGCTTTCTCTATAGGAGGAAGCCAGTGTAATACAAAAGCCTCGGATGCTTTCCGGGGTTTTTTTTCGGAATAACAGGCATGCAGTTTTTGCAGTGGATTTTTGGAAAAATGGAGGTTATATTTTGGCACAAAAAAATCCATCCAACAACAAAGTAACTAGATATAGAAAACCACTGAATATTAATATAGGTATGATTATTTTCGGGGTTGTATTTGTTTATATTATTATTTGTGTATTTACTTATTTTACAGACAAGCACATTGTTGGATATGAAGTGACGAAAGGGTCTCTTTCTACAAATAATATTTATAAAGGAATTGCGCTCCGGGAAGAAAGCATTTTTTACAGTAATAGTGCTGGATATATCAATTATTATGCAAGAGAGGGAGAACGGGTTGCATATAACGACCTTGTTTATACCGTAGATGAAACAGGAAAATTGTCGGATTATATAAATTCGGCTGCACTTGGCGAAAATGCACTTTCGGATGAAGATTTATCAGAGCTTAAAACGGAAATATCAGGTTTTGTAAATACCTTTTCAAAAGATAAGTTTGCATCTGTTTATGATTTTAAGTATGGTGTAAAAGGAACTGTTTTGAAACTGGCGAATATTAGTCTTCTTGAAAATGCAGATAGTCTGGGAAATGGTTCTTCTTTGATTACATATGGAAATTCGGCATCCACAGGTATTGTTATTTATTCTGTAGATGGCTTTGAAGAAAAAACACCGGAAACTTTAACAACAGAAGACTTTGAAGCGAAAGACTATAACAAGAGTCAGCTTGTCAGTAATGAGTTGGTTGCAGCACAGGATGCGGTATACAAGCTTGCAACAAATGATAATTGGATGATTGTTATACAGACAGATGAAGAAAAAGCAAAAGAACTTTTGGAAGAAGATTATGTTAAAGTGCGTTTTCTGAAAAATCAGGATACTGCATGGGGAAAGGTAAGTACTTATACTACGGCTGACGGGCAATCTTTAGTTGGTTTAAGTTTTTCTAATTCCATGGTTACTTTTTGTACAGAAAGATATATTGATATAGAGTTAATTTTAGAGGAAGACAGTGGATTGAAGATACCGAATTCGTCTATTGTTGAAAAACAATTTTATCTGATTCCCGAGGAATATGTAACGCAGGGTGGAAAAAATGATGAATATGGTGTGATGCGTGAAACATATCTGGAAGATGGAACACAGAGTACGGAATTTATTGAGACTACGGTGTATAATGAAGAGGATGGAACGTATTATTTGGATGATTCTGCTTTAAGAATCGGTGACCGGCTGATTAAGCCGGATTCCACAGAAAGCTATACCATCAGCAAACAAGGGTCTTTGATTGGTGTTTATAATATTAATAAAGGGTATGCAGATTTTAAGCAGATTGTTATCTTATATCAGAATGATGAGTATGCCATTGTTCAATCTAATACGGCATATGGTCTGAATGTATATGATTATATTGTATTAGATGCGTCTACTGTAAATGAGGATGATTTTATTTACGAATAAATGAGTTATGTATATTGAGGTGAATTGAAATGATTAAGGAAAACATAAAGCAAGTGGAAGAAAATATAACAGATGCCTGTAAAAAAGCAAATCGAAACGTAGAAGATGTTACTTTGATTGCAGTAAGCAAAACAAAACCGGTATCTATGCTGGAGGAAGCATATGAAAGCGGATGCAGACACTTTGGCGAAAATAAAGTGCAGGAACTTGTAGAAAAATATGAGGTTATGCCCAAGGACATCAAATGGCATATGATAGGTCATTTACAGCGTAATAAAGTAAAGTATATTGTAGATAAGGCTTATTTAATTCATAGTGTAGATTCTTTACGACTTGCAGAAGAAATCAGCAAAGAAGCTGTGAAAAAGAATGTAACGGCAAATATTCTGGTAGAAGTTAATGTGGCAGAGGAAGAAACAAAGTTTGGAACTACATCCGAGGCTGCTGCTGAACTTATCAAAGAGATTTCCATGCTTCCGGGAATTGCCATAAAAGGACTTATGACAATAGCACCATATGTAGAAAACGCGGAGGAAAACAGGCAATATTTTGTGAAATTACGGCAATTATCTGTTGACATAATGCACAAAAACATTGATAATGTTTCTATGGGTGTGTTATCCATGGGTATGACAGGAGATTATCAGGTCGCTGTTGAAGAAGGGGCAACATATGTCCGTGTAGGAACAGGGATATTTGGAGAACGGGATTACACAGCGGTTAGTAAATAGAGAAATATAAGTTGAAAGATATGTTTTCAGCTGACGCATTTACAGATGCAGAAAGAGGACAAAAATGAGTGTAATGGATAAACTTTTAAATGTTATGAAATTAAATGATGATGACGATTATGATGATTACGATGATTATGACGATTATGATGATGGAGAGGAAGTAGAAGCTCCTGTTCGTAAAATTACACAGACAAAAGAAACTTCTTTGGATGCAGATAGAATTTCTAAAAGATCGGTTGCAAAAGTGACACCTATTCGTACAAAGAAGGTATCCGGCACAGGTATGGAAGTTTGTGTGATTAAACCTACAAATGTAGAGGATGCACGTGAGATTACGGAAACATTACTTGCAAATAGAACAGTGGTTTTGAATTTGGAAGGTCTTGATGTGGAAGTAGCACAACGTATTATTGATTTTACTTCCGGTTCCTGCTTTGCAATAAGTGGCAATTTACAGAAGATTTCACATTATATTTTTATTATTACCCCTGCAAGTGTAGATATCTCGGGAGATTTTCAGGAAATATTATCCGGTTCATTTGATGTTCCGATTAATAATGGATTCTAAAACGGTTTAAATTTATAGCTTCCTGTCTCAATAAAAGTCTGACAGGAAGTTTTTGCATGTAACTATGAAGGTACTGAATAGTTACAATACTTTTAAAAATATAAGGATGGTGTTATATGGCACAGAGAATGGAAATTAATTATAATAAAAAGCCTTGCTATGATATAGTATTTTCAAAAAGCTTTGAAGATTTGACGGACGAATTGAAAGAGTTGGGAGCACAGAATCATAAGTTCTGTATTGTTACAGACTCTACGGTAGAAAAGTTATATGGAGAAGAACTGAAAAATTTAGTAGCAGATATATCTAAAAAGGCTGTAATATTTTCATTTCCGGCAGGAGAAGAAAGCAAGAATCTGGATGTTGTAAAAAATTTATATACCTTTTTAATTGAAGAAGGATTTGACAGAAAAGATATGTTGATTGCTCTGGGAGGTGGTGTAGTCGGCGATTTGACAGGTTATACGGCAGCAACCTATTTGAGAGGAATTGATTTTATACAAATTCCAACAACGCTTCTTGCACAGTGTGACAGCAGTATTGGAGGAAAAACAGGCGTTGATTTTGACGGTTATAAAAATATGGTTGGTGCTTTCCATATGCCAAGGTTGGTTTATATGAACATGGCTGTATTAAAGTCCTTAGAGGAAAGACAGTTTTTTGCAGGATTTGCAGAGGTTATGAAGCATGGACTTATCAAAGACCATATTTTTTATGAATGGCTGATTGAGAATATGTACGAAATCTGTGAAAGAGATCTTGATGTTCTTGAAGAAATGATTATGAAGAGTTGCACAATAAAGAAGCTTGTAGTAGAAAAAGATCCTACAGAAAAAGGTGATCGTGCACTTTTAAATTTTGGTCATACGATTGGACATGCTATTGAAAAAGCGAAAAATTTTGAACTTCTGCATGGAGAGTGTGTTGCACTTGGTGCGGTTGCAGCTGCGTATATTTCATGGAAACATGAGCTTTTGTCAATGGATGAGTATTATGAAATCAGAGATATGTTCGTACCATTTTATCTGCCGATTTCCGTAGATGGAATTGATCCGGAGGAGATTTTGAAATTGACAAAATCCGATAAGAAAATGGAAGAAGGCAAGATTAAGTTTGTACTTTTAAAGAAAGTCGGAAAGGCAGTAATTGATACAACTGTTTCCGATGAAGATATTCTGAATGCAGTGAAAGAAATATATTTTAGTGAAGATGATATGGCAGAATAATTTGAGGGAATCTAAATTAGAATATACGCTAAAAGAGAGTATAAACTTTTGGGCGAGTATAGGAGCAAAGATGAGTAAGAGGAAAAGAGCTTTTTTGCTGGCAGATGTAATTGTGCTTATAGTATTGGTTGCATTAGATCAAGTGACTAAGTACTGGGCAATATTAAAATTAAAGAATCAGCCGGCAATCCCAATTATTTCCGGAGTTTTTGAATTGAAGTATTTGGAGAACAGAGGTGCTGCATTTGGAGTATTACAGAATCAGAAAGTTTTCTTTTTGATTATGAGTGTGATAATTTTATGTGGTGTAGTGTTTGTTCTGTATAAGGTTCCGGATGAAAAAAAATATAATTTGTTACATATAATTGCGGTTATGATTGCTGGCGGAGGTATCGGAAATATGATAGATCGCCTTCGGTTTGATTATGTAGTGGATTTTTTGTCATTTGTTTTGATTAATTTTCCTATTTTTAATGTAGCGGATATGTATGTGACTATTTCCATGGCAATACTTGTCGTTTTAGTACTATTCGTTTATAAAGAAGAAGATTTTAGTTTTTTGACTTTAAAGAGAAAAAAGATTTCTGGAGATAAATAATATGGAAGAATTCCGTTTTATTGTAACTGAAGAATGGGAAGACGAAAGAATCGATAAGTGCATTAACAGCCTTATCGATTCTTTGTCGCGTTCATATATACAAAAGCTAATAAAAGATGGACAGGTTTTGGTAAATGGAAACGTTGTAAAGGCAAATTATCGGATGCGGACAGATGATGAAGTTGTATTTCAGATACCGGAATCTGTGGAACCGGATATTGTGCCGGAAAATATACCGATTTCTGTTTTGTATGAAGATGAGGATATTCTGATTGTAAATAAACCGAAAGGGATGGTAGTTCATCCGGCTGCAGGACATTTTACGGGAACTTTGGTGAATGCGATTATGTATCATTGTAAAGGCCGGCTATCAGGAATTAATGGTGTTATGCGTCCCGGAATTGTGCATAGGATTGACATGGATACAACAGGTTCTTTAATTGTATGTAAAAATGACTTTGCGCATAATTGCATAGCAGAACAGTTAAAGGAACATTCTATAACGAGAAAATACAGGGCTATTTGTCATGGGGTTTTAAAAGAGGATGAATATACTATTCATAAACCCATAGGAAGGCATCCGGTAGACAGAAAGAAAATGGCGATTAATGAAAAAAACGGAAAAGAAGCTATAACCCATGTAAAAGTTTTACAGCGTTTTGAAAAGTATACCTATGTGGAATGTGAGCTGGAAACAGGCAGAACGCATCAAATTCGCGTTCATATGGCGAGTCTGGGACATCCGTTATTAGGGGATGAGGTTTATGGAACTTTGAAGTCATCCTTTAAATTAGAAGGGCAGACATTACACGCTATGACATTAGGGGTTATGCATCCAAGAACGGGAGAATATTTGGAAGTGAATGCACCTCTTCCGGAATATTTTGAGCATCTTTTGAGTATTTTGAAATAAGAAGAGAAGCGTATTTGAAGCTTAATAATAAAACTTTCTATTATAATTATTGAAGGTTGCATAAAGAATTTGCTATATTTAGTTATTGGAAAATTTTGTGAGAAGTTATATTTATTTTGATATGTCTGTCAATTCTTATGATTTGTTGTTTGTGTATAAAATTATTGTATTTTTGGATAAAATTTTGTATAATAGATATATTAAATACATTATTTATCAGCATAATTTTATTTTGAAGGGAAGTGTATTGTATGAATACAATTATTACCATAGGAAGGCAGTTTGGGTCTGCTGGAAGAGAAATTGGCGAGAAAGTAGCGGAATATTTTAATATACCGTGCTATGATAAAGAACTTTTAACAAGGGCTGCTAAAGAAAGTGGTTTTTGTGAAGAAATGATTCAAAATCATGATGAACGTCCGACGAATTCCTTTTTATATAATTTGGTTATGGATACATATTCTTTTGGATATAATGCATCTTCATTTGTAGATATGCCGATTAGTCACAAAGTTTTTTTGGCGCAGTTTGATACAATTAAGAAAATGGCAAGTGAAAGTCCTTGTGTAATTGTTGGACGTTGTGCAGATTACGCATTGAGTGATTTGAAAAATTGTATTCATCTTTTTATATATGGTAATGAAGAAACAAAAGTAAGACGTATTATGGAAAAGTATGATCTTACCGAAGCTAAAGCCAAGGATATGATTGTTAAAAAAGATAAACAGCGTCAAAGTTATTATAACTATTATTCTTCTAAGAAATGGGGACGCGCAGACAGCTATGATTTATGTATTAATAGTAGTGTTTTAGGTGTGGAAGGTACTGTGAAGTTGATTACGCAGTATATCGAGGATTTTGAAGCAAGAAATAATGGTGAAAAGAAATAAAAATTTATAGTTGTAAATAGAAATTCCGGCACAACAATGCGTGTCGGGATTTTTTATTATACGACTTTTTAATAGTATTTTTTTTGTTATAATATAATGGACAATAAAATTTGGATTGTGAAAGAAGGTATAGTGTAGTGACATTACAGCAATTAAGATATATTGTGACAGTTGCAGAAACAGGAAACATTACGGAAGCGGCAAAAAGACTTTTTATTTCTCAGCCCAGTCTTACAAATGCAATTCATGAACTGGAAAAAGAAATGCAGTTAACAATTTTTAATCGAACAAATAAGGGAGTATTCATTTCAAATGAGGGAGATGTTTTTTTGTCATATGCAAGACAGGTATTAGAACAAACAAGCCTTTTGGAAGAGAAATTTTTAAATAAAAAGGAGCGAAGTTCAAAATTCTCGGTATCATGTCAACATTATTCCTTTGCAGTAAATGCTTTTGTAGACGTTATCCGTGAATTTGATGGGAACAAATACGATTTTACTTTAAGAGAAACGCAGACTTATGAAATTATAGAAGATGTCAGCAGATTAAAAAGTGAGATTGGTATACTTTATACTTCATCTAAAAATGAAGAACTTATTTTAAAATTAATTAAACAAAATGGATTAAAGTTTAAGGAATTATTTATAGCAAAACCACATGTTTTTATATATTCGGAGCATCCTTTAGCTACCAAGAAAGTATTGAGTTTGGAAGAACTTGAAGAATATCCATATCTTTCTTTTGAACAGGGGGAATATAATTCCTTCTATTTTTCAGAAGAAATTTTAAGTACGCTTGATCGTAGCAAAAACATAAAGGTAAGGGATAGAGCAACGTTGTTTAATCTTGTTATTGGTCTCAATGGATATACAGTCAGTTCAGGTGTTATCAGTAAAGAGTTGAATGGAGAAAATATTATTGCAAAGCCATTGGCAGTAGATGAATATATGAGAATTGGTACAATTACACAGAAAAATATGCCTCTTAGTCGGTATGGAACTGCTTATATGGAATATTTGAAAAGGCATATTCCGATTGATAAAGATAGATAATAGTAAAATAGCAAAAAAAGTGTCTTGCAATAGTTTTAAACTATGACATGACACTATTTTTTTATATTTTTCAAATTGACACAGTAACGATATACTTGTACTCATATAGAAAAAAACGAAGTTGATGAGGAGGAATGATTATGCAAAGTGCAGTAATTGGTTTTCCGAGAGTGGGGAAACTTAGAGAATTAAAATTTGCTTCCGAGAAGTATTTCCGTGGTGAAATAGACAGAGAGAAATTACTGGAAATTGCAAAAGGGTTGAGAAAGGAACATTGGGAATGGCAAAAAAGAACCGGAGTACAGTATATTTCATCAAATGATTTTTCTTTTTATGATAATATGCTTGATACAGCAGTTTTATTGAATGTAGTACCGGAACGTTATAAAAAACTCAAGCTGAATGAAATGGATACCTATTTCGCAATGGCAAGAGGATATCAAGGTAAGGCTGGTGATGCTCCGGCACTTGCAATGAAGAAATGGTTTAATACAAATTATCATTATCTTGTACCGGAAGTTGAAAAGGATACACAAATTAAACTTAGTGGAAATAAACCGTTTGAAGAATATCTTGAGGCAAAAAATGCAGGGATACAGACAAAGCCAGTATTGATTGGAGCATTTACATTTTTAAAACTTGCAAAATATCAGAGAAATAAAACAGCAAACGATTATATAGATTCGATTGTTAAAGCTTTCAAAGAAATTTTGAAAAAGTTTGATGATTTGGGGGCAGAGTGGATTCAGTTTGATGAACCGGCTCTTGTGACAGATTTGACAAAAGAAGATATCTGTTTGTTTGAAACGCTATATAATCAGATTTTGGAAAATAAGGGAAAACTAAAGGTGTTATTACAGACTTATTTTGGTGATGTCAGAGATTGTTATGACAATATTGTCACTTTAAATTTTGATGGAATCGGATTGGACTTTTTGGAAGGAAAACATACAAAGACATTAGTTGAAAAGCATGGTTTTCCAAAGGAAAAAGTTCTTTTTGCAGGGTTAGTAAATGGAAAAAATATATGGAAATGTAGCTATGAGAAAACAATAGTTACTCTTAGTGATTTGAAAAAATATGCAAATAGAATTGTATTATCGACATCATGTTCGTTGTTGCATGTACCGTATACACTCGAAAATGAAAACATTTTAAAAGACGAAGTAAAGCAATATTTTTCATTTGCATTGGAAAAGTTGCAAGAATTACAGGAAATTAGTGTATTAACTGAATGTGATAATTATAAAGAACAGAAAGCATATGTTGATAATAAGAAAATATTTGAACAGCAAAGATTTTTTCAGAATGCAGAGGTAAGACAGCAGGTTGCTGCTCTATCAGAAAAAGATTTTATCAGGCAACCGGAACATGCAATAAGACTGAATGTGCAAAAAAAAGTTTTGGAATTGCCAATACTTCCTACCACTACGATTGGCTCTTTCCCACAAACGCAGGAAGTGAAAAAGAATCGCAGTAATTATAGGAAAGGTGAAATTGACAAAAATGCATATGATAATAAGATCTATGCATTCATAAAAGAATGCATAGAGAAGCAGGAACAGATAGGGTTGGATGTTCTGGTTCATGGTGAGTATGAAAGAAATGACATGGTTGAGTTTTTTGGTGAAAATCTGGCAGGGTATGTATTTACTGATAAAGCATGGGTACAGTCCTATGGTACAAGATGTGTAAAGCCACCAATAATATTTGGTGATGTAAAGAGAATTGCTCCAATTACTGTAGAATATTCAGCATATGCGCAAAGTCTAACCAAGAAGCCGGTTAAAGGGATGTTGACAGGTCCGGTTACAATTCTTAATTGGTCTTTTCCACGGGAAGATATAAGCTTAAAGGAAATGGCGTATCAGATAGGAATTGCAATCAAGGAAGAGGTTCATGATTTGGAAAAAGCAGGTATTCGTATTATTCAGATTGATGAAGCGGCACTGAAAGAAAAACTTCCTATTAGGAAAAGTGATTGGTATAGCGAATATCTTGATTGGGCAATTCCGGCATTCAGGTTGTGTCATAGTAGTGTAAAGCCGGAAACACAGATACATACACATATGTGCTATAGTGAATTTAACGATATTATCAAAGATATTGATAATATGGATGCGGACGTGATTTCATTTGAAGCGTCACGGTCAAAGCTCACCATACTTGATGCAATTCAGGAAAGTAATTTTGAAACAGAAGTTGGACCAGGGGTTTATGATATTCATTCTCCAAGAGTTCCATCCGTGGAAGAAATTGTGGAGGTATTGAAAAGAATGCTTGTCAAAATTGATAAAGAAAAATTGTGGGTAAATCCTGATTGTGGTTTAAAAACAAGAGGTATACAGGAAACGGATGCCAGTCTGAAAAATCTGGTCGAGGCAACTAATATAGTAAGAAATCAATTATAGAACCAATATGGAGTAAAGAGAGAAAAAAAGAAGAGACCCAACTATTCGCAAAAGACAAGTTTAACGAATAGTTGGGTCGTGAAAGGCATATAAGGGTGGATAAGTCCTCTGTCGGCTTATGAACACAATCCGTGATAATTTGCGAAATCGCAACTGGAAAATGTGAAAAATAATTCCGTTGAAAAATAAATAAAAAACAAGAATAAAATATAAAAAATAAAATAACTAATATTGCAAATCTGCACCATCGTCCCCCTATTAGAATTTAGGGGACGATGGTACATTTTTGTCAAAATCATAAAATACAAATCAGAACCAAAATGCCCCTATTAGGATTAGGGCATTTTGGTACAAATCTGTTCCTAAAGGTAATACTAGGCTTTAGGAACTTCTGACGGTTAAGTACCCTTGCACTCATGAACCCGTGCACTGCCGTTGCAAGTGCCTGTCAAGGTCACGCTACGCTTGCTGACCTTGACCGCCACAGGCTACTCCGTGCACCCCTAAGTGCAAGGGCAAGCGTTGTACCCAACCGTCAGAAATAGGGGATAAATAAATCAATGCATAAAACTATCTTAGCGTAATATGCATAAAAATACAAGACAGGGTTAAGTTATGCAGAACCAGTAAACGCGTATAAGGCTCAAATTTGAGAAAAAGATACTTCGGTGGGAAAAATACCACTCTCCCACCGAAAAATTAAAATTTGGGGCAAATAGAAAGTTTCAGAGTGGCAATATGCGGTAATTAAAATAAGGGGTTGCAACTTTCCCTCACGCGGAAAAAGTTACAGGAAAAGTGTAAGACAGTTCCGCGTGCCAGACCAACCAGTTGCAACCCCTTATTTTAACCACCTTAGTTTATCGGCTGAAAATCAGCATTACAGGCAGAATGAAAGATGTGTTTTAGTTTCGGAGAAAGTGACTGGCAGTTTCCGAAAGGTCAGCTCTACTCCGCGGAAAGACACCCCTAAAGGGGTTCAGAAGTGCTACGCAACCGCTTCCCAATCTGCGGTATTGGCTAAAGAGTTCCCCAACTATTTCCGTCTGCCGACCGTTAAACTGGAGGTTTTGCAAATAGTTGCTAAGCACTCACGCGGAAGTAAATTCCGCTACCGTAGCAACTCTG
Source organism: Lachnospiraceae bacterium (assembly GCA_017437065.1). Taxonomy (GTDB): domain Bacteria; phylum Bacillota; class Clostridia; order Lachnospirales; family Lachnospiraceae; genus RGIG3002. The sequence goes on along the minus strand of JAFSBX010000061.1, from coordinate 48,223 downwards.
CGTTCCAAGAATGAAAAAATCCTTGCATAGCTTTTTTACGTTGAACCTAAGTTTTGCTTTGGCAAAACCACGGAAATAAAAAAGCCAGTCAGAGGAACGGATTTTTGCATCCTCTCCACTGACGGCACTCCACAAAGGTATACCATACCTTTGCTACGGCATTCGCAAAACAGGGAAAGTTTAACGAATAGTTGGGTCGTGAAAGGCATAATTTAGGTAAATATTTCATCAGAATCCAGCATCACGGTAAATGGACCATCATTTAATAAGGAAATCTTCATGTCAGCTCCAAAACTTCCGCAGGCAGTCTTGTTAGGAAGTTCTTTGGTACATTGTTCAATCATGTATTGATATAATTCGTTTGCTTCATTTGGCGTACCGGCTTTTATGAATGATGGGCGATTTCCCTTTTTACAGTCTGCATATAAAGTAAATTGTGAAACAAGTAAAACTTCACCGTCAACCTGATTGATATCTAAATTGGTTTTGCCGTTTTCATCTTCAAAAAGCCGTAAATTTAATAATTTACGAAGCATTTTATCTGCAACTTCTTTGGTATCTGTGTTGCTGATACCTATAAATACCAAAAAACCTTTCTTTATGGAACCGATTGTTTCGTCTTTAACAGTTACATTAGCATATTGTACTCTTTGTATTAATAATCGCATGACCTCTACTCTTCTCCTATTGTTTAAAAAATAACGAAAATATAATAGTTATAAGTTTTTATCTGAGTTGTCTGTATGTTCCGGATTATCTATATCATCATCTTCTGAATCTAAAGTACCCAGATTTTTATTTAAGTGAAATTTAACACCTTTTGTTTTTTGAGTAGAATCAATTGGCTTTAATTCGCGGAATGTATTTCCGGATGTTATCATGTCCAGATGCATATATTTTTTTGTGATAATAGGCAGACCCTTCTTTCGCAGTAACCTGTTTGTAAGTTTTCGAACAAAAGCATACATTACTGCAAAGGTAGGCACACCGATAATCATACCGAAAACCCCGAAAAAGCCTCCGAATACGGTAATGGAGAATATAACCCAAAAGCTGGAAAGTCCAGTGGACTCACCAAGAATCTTTGGTCCAAGAAAGTTTCCATCAAATTGCTGTAATATTAGGATAAAAATAACAAAATACAGGCATTTTATAGGGTCTATTAATAAAATAAGTAATGCACTTGGAATGGCACCTAAGTATGGTCCAAAAAAAGGAATGACATTTGTTACACCGATAATAACACTAATCAAAACAGAATAAGGCATGTCCATAACGGAAATACATGAAAAACATATTAAACCGATAATGAGTGAATCCAGTATTTTACCACTGATAAATCCACTGAATGTTTTGTGTGCAAAGCGGAAATCACTAATAATAGAATTTGCAGTTTTGCGTTCAAAGAATGCAAATACCATTTTTTTTGCCTGTCCACAGAAAGTTTCTTTACTGCCTAATATATATATGGAAATAATTAAACCAAGAATTAAATTCCAAACTGCTTTCAAGAAGCTGATTACACTTAAGGAAAGTGATTTTATTATAGAATTAATTTGTGGCATCAGGCTATTGTTAATCCAATCAGGAATTTGCATGGAGTATTTTTCTAAAAGATCATTTACTAATTCACTGATAGATGGATTGTTTGCAAGAATTTTGGTTGTAAAGTGTTCTAACGTTTTTACATATATAGGGAACTGTAAAACAATATTTTGTATACTGTTTACTATCTGTGGTATGACCATTGCAAAGAAAGCGTATATAAGTAGGAATACAATGATTAAAGTAAGTAGAATGGAAAGCATACGCATTCTTTTTTTTGTCTTTTCAGTGATTTCTTTTTGTTGTTTTTTTAATATTGGAATTAATAAATTTTTTTCAATGCCGTTTACAAGAGGTGTAAGCAAATAAGCAAGAATGACACCATCAATGATTGGCATGGCTATGTGCAATAAAGTCTGAAATCCTGTCGAGATGCTTGAACCATGAAAAACAAAATAAAACAGAATAATACTTGCAGCTATTACAAGAAAAGCTGTTAAGCCCAAAGAAAAAGTTTTTTTGTCAATGTTAAATTTCATAGTTGTCTGTTGTACAATAACAATAGTTACTGTTAGCTCCTTCCCTAAGTAAGTGTAGAATAAAACAAATAGTGTTTTGTGAATAAGTATCACTATTAAATACCATTTTTATACAGTATAACATTTTTTTTCGGCTTTGTGTTGCTTTATTTATGATTCAAGGCTAAAATGAAAAAGAAAAATACGCAGATTATTTATTGCTGGTAATGGCAGAAAGGCAGATATTTTTATGAAATTACAGCAGGTTATGAGTTATGTTCGACGTGCCGTTGATGATTATCATATGATTGAAGATGGTGATAAAATCGCAGTAGGTATTTCAGGGGGAAAAGACAGTCTTACTCTCTTGTATGCTTTAAATGGGCTAAAACGCTTTTATCCGAACAAATTTGACATTCATGCAGTTACAGTAGACTTAGGGTTCAAAAACCTTAATTTGACGAAAATAGAACAGCTTTGTCAGGAACTGGGCGTGGAGTATACTATTGTAAAAACAGATATTGCAGATATTATATTTGAGCAACGTAAAGAATCAAATCCGTGTTCGTTATGTGCAAAAATGCGAAAAGGAGCTTTAAATGACGCGATAAAGGCGGTAGGATGCAATAAGGTGGCATATGCGCATCATAAGGATGATGTTGTAGAAACAATGTTGTTGTCGCTTATATTTGAGGGTCGCTTTCATACATTTTCTCCGGTAACTTATTTGGACAGAACGGAATTGACAGTAATAAGACCATTAATGTATATGGATGAAGCAGACGTAATTGGCTTTGTTAATAAAAATAATGTGCCGGTTGTGAAAAGTCCCTGCCCTGCTGACGGAAATACAAAAAGGGAATATGTACACAATTTATTAAAGACATTAAATCACGAAAATCCGGGGGTTAAGATGCGTATGTTTACTGCTATTCAAACCGGAAATTTAAAAGGATGGACTGATATTATTGGAAAATCATAACTATCACGATGAACAGGATAAAAAAAATATATTGAAAATGAGGGAAATTGTTAAGGAGCTTCCCGGATTTTGCAAGGCATTTTTTAGAGGTATTGAGGAAACTACATCCAGTAGAACCAGACTTGCATATGCTTATGATTTACGTATCTTTTTTGAGTTCTTACATGAAAATAACAGTGTATGCTCTAAAATGGATATAACAGATTTCCCACTATCTGTTTTGGACAGAATATCCAGAGAAGATATTGAAGAATATGTGGAGCATGTAAGTCTATATGAAAAAGAAGGTAGGGAAATAAGTAATAAGGAACGGGGAAAATCAAGGAAACTGGCATCTTTAAGGAGTTTCTACAATTACTATTATTCAAATGAGTTAATTGAAAAAAATCCCGCTGTACTTGTCCCGTTGCCTAAACAGCATCAAAAAGAAATTATTCGTCTGGAACCTAATGAAGTAGCAACATTATTGGATATGGTGGAGGATGGAGAGAAACTGACGAAATCCCAGGCAAAATACCATGAAAAAACAAAGGTTCGTGATATTGCTCTTCTTACTCTCCTGCTTGGCACCGGTATCCGTGTTTCAGAATGTGTCGGTTTGGATATTACGGATTTAAATTTTGAGACAAATGGTATGAAAATCCGTAGAAAGGGTGGTTATGAAACGGTGCTTTATTTTGGTGATGAAGTTGAGGAAGCTTTAAAGCAATATTTAGAAAAAAGAAAGCATGTTATACCACAGTTAGGAAATGAAAATGCACTCTTCCTTTCCATGCAGAACAGGCGTATTTCTGTGCGTGCAGTAGAAAATCTCGTTAAAAAATATGCATCTAATGTTACAACGTTAAAAAAAATCACACCCCACAAATTAAGGAGTACTTATGGTACTACTCTTTATCAGGAAACTGGAGATATCTATTTGGTTGCGGATGTATTAGGACATAAGGATGTTAATACTACTCGTAAACATTATGCTGCAATTGAGGATGAAAGACGTCGTAAAGCAGCAAGAGTTGTGAGGTTAAGAGAAAATAAAAGTAATAATTAACTTTCACATAATGTTTTAATAATGATAAATAGGGAATATAATAAAAATTTTTTTGGAAAAGGCAGCGATTGATAGGATATCTTCACTGCCTTTTCCGGAGTTAAAAGTTGGAATTTATATGACTAAACCTTAATTAAGACCTATTATTGTGGGCTGAGATTAATTTCTGAATTCAGCAGAATAATAAGGTATAATAAGGTGTTGTCCCGTATAAATTGTTTCATTTGTTAAAGCATTTATATTCATCACTTCTTCGATATAAGCAGTGGAAGACTTATAATGGTTTCCCTTGTATTCAGAAGCAAGTGACCAAAGAGTATCACCATCAGATACTGTAATGCTTGTATAATATTTTATTTCAATTGCTTCGGAAGAATCTTTAGCACTGGTTTGAATGGAAAAGATTCCGAGAGCCAGTGTAACGGTCATACATAATGTAAAAATGGAAATAAGTAAATGTCTTCTTAATTCACGTTGTCTTCTAATTTTATTATTTCTTATTCTTCTTTCGCTCATAATATATTCTCCAATCTTATAAATATATTCAAAAAACGAACAAATGTTGTGAACACGCGTTCTTTATAGTTGAATTCTATCGAACATTCATTCTTTTGTCAATAGATTTTATGAAAAAATCGAACAAATTTTTGGAATATACGTTTGCTTTTTGCAGACAGATGTGTTATTCTTAAATAAACATATTTTATTGATTATTATCAAATGATATTAAGGAGGAATATATTTATGGGAGCTGGTAAAATTACTGCGAAACAACAGGAAATACTGGATTTTATTAAAGAAGAAATATTAAGCAAGGGGTATCCGCCTGCCGTACGTGAGATTTGTGAGGCTGTTAATTTGAAATCAACTTCTTCCGTACACTCCCACCTGGAGACATTAGAAAAGAACGGTTACATACGAAGAGACCCCACCAAACCAAGAGCTATTGAAATATGCGATGATAGTTTTCAAATGGTTCGTACAGAAATGGTCAGCATTCCAATTATTGGTACTGTAGCTGCAGGTATGCCGATACTTGCAGAAGAAAATATCGAAAGCTACTTTCCTATTCCGGCAGAATTTGTACCTTCAGGGGAATCTTTTGCATTGAATGTAAAAGGGGAATCTATGATAAATGTAGGAATTCAAAGTGGTGATCAGGTTTTTGTAAATGTTTGTTCTACTGCCCAAAATGGAGATATTGTTGTTGCATTGGTAGATGATTCTGCTACAGTAAAAACATTTTATAAAGAAGATGGTCATATCCGTTTGCAGCCGGAAAATGATACTATGGAGCCGATTATTGTAGACGATTGTAAAATATTAGGAAAAGTATTCGGTGTATTCCGTATTATGCGTTAGACATTAAAATATCCGAGAAAATTTGATTGGCTAAAGTATTAACCTTATCAATTTTCCCGGATATTTTTTAACGGAAACGTACATCCATATAAGCTTTAATTTCTTCTACACAGCGCTCGAAGCCAAGTTTACTGCTGTCTAAACATAAATCGTAATTTTTGGCATCCGTCCAGTTTCTTCCTGTATAATATTTATAGTATTCTGCACGGCGTTTATTTGTACGTTCTACAAATTTTTCCAATTCTTTAGGTGGCATACTATGAAGTTTGGCTGCCTGCTCTAAACAGAAGTCTAAAGGTGCATGAATGAACACGCTTAAAACATTATCATATTCCTTTAAAACATAGTCGGAGCAACGACCAATGATGACACAGGACTCCTCTTCTGCCAGCTGGCGTATAATTTTTGCCTGATAGTTGAAGAGATTGTCATTTGATACAAAATCATCACTTTCTGGTGGAATCAGTTCACCACTGTATGCACTTTTCGCAATACGAAAAAGAGAAGTTGCTTTTACCTTTTCATCAGCCTTTGCAAAAAGAGCTTCATTAATTCCACTGTCTTCACTTGCCAGTTTCATTAATTCCTTGTCATAGTAATGAATATTCAGGTCTTTGGCAAGCATTTCACCAATTGTACGACCACCGCTTCCATATTCTCTTGCAATAGTAATTACTGTATTCAAATCAATTCCCTCCTTAATTTTTATTTATCTTATTCTCCAAGATATGCTTTTTTGATGGAATCGTTATGTAAGAGGTCATCAGCCTTTCCTTCCAGAACAATCTTTCCGGTTTCTAAAACATAGCCCCTATCTGCGATAGAAAGAGCTTTTTTGGCGTTCTGCTCTACTAAAAGAACTGTTGTGCCGCCTTTACTGACTTCTTTAATAATATCAAAAATTTCATTTACAAAAATTGGAGAAAGTCCCATGGAAGGCTCATCCATTAAAATAATTTTCGGGTGTGACATCAGTGCACGTCCCATGGCAAGCATTTGTTGTTCACCACCGCTTAAGGTTCCTGCCATCTGATTTTTACGTTCCTGTAAACGAGGAAAACGATGATAAATATTCTCTAAAGTATCATTGATTTCCTGTTTGTCCTTACGGGTATAAGCACCCATCATTAAATTCTGATATACGGAAAGCTGTGAAAATACTCTTCTGCCTTCCGGTACATGTGCCATTCCCATAGATACAATTTTGTGTCCCGGAACTTTTGTAATATCTGTACCATTAAAGTTAACTTTTCCGCTTTTTGCACCCAAAAGTCCTGTAATGGTATGAAGAATTGTAGTTTTTCCGGCACCATTTGCGCCAATAAGAGCGATAACCTCTCCTTCGTTGACATCAAAGGAAATGCCCTTAATAGCCTGTATCATTCCGTAATAAACTTCTAAATCTCTTATTTCTAACATTGCCATGCTAAGTGTTCCTCCTATTCACCAAGATAAGCTGTAATAACCTGAGGATCATTTAATACATCACTGGTTTTACCCTGTGTTAATACTTTTCCAAAATTAAGTACAGTAAGTTCTTCACAAATACCTGAAACCAGCTTCATGTCATGTTCAATCAGAAGAATGGTCATTTGGAAATGATCTCTTACAAAGCGGATGGTTTCCATTAATTCCAAGGTTTCATTCGGATTCATACCTGCGGCCGGCTCATCTAAAAGTAAAAGTTTTGGATTGGTAGCAAGTGCCCTCGCAATTTCCAGTTTACGTTGTTTACCATAAGGAAGATTTGCAGCAAGTAAAGAAGCTTCTTTATCAAGTTCAAATACTTTCAGAAGTTCCAGTGCTTTTTCATCCATGAGTTTTTCTGTTTTGCGATAAGAAGGCAGTCTGAGAATTCCGGATAAAGTTCCATAATGATAATTATTATGAAGACCTGCTTTTACGTTATCCAATACACTTAAATCTTTAAAAAGACGGATGTTTTGGAATGTTCTTGCAATGCCTGCTTTATTAATGTCAATTGTTTTTTTGCCTGTAATATTTGTGCCATCCAAAGTGATAATTCCTTCGGTTGGTTTATATACACCGGTCAAAAGGTTAAAAACAGTAGTTTTACCGGCACCGTTTGGTCCAATCAGTCCGTAAAGCTGTCCCTGTTCTATTTTTATATTAAAATTGTCTACTGCACGAAGACCGCCAAAGGAAATGCTTAAATTTTTTACATCTAATAATGCCATAATTTTATTTAACCTCCTTTGCGGATTTTTTTGCAAGAAGCTGTTTTAAGGAATAGCGTTCTTTGAATGCAATTGCTTTCGGGCTCCAGTTAAAGAGCATCATAACAATTAATACGATTGCATAAATCAGCATACGATAATCATTTAAGCCTCTTAAGAGCTCAGGAAGCAGGGTTAAAACTACTGCAGCAATCATGGAACCGCGAATGTTTCCAATACCGCCTAAAACAACAAATACAAGTATCATGATAGACATGTTGTAACCGAAGTTTTTTGGCAGAGCTGTCAAAGTAGATAAATTGTGGGCATATAATACACCCGCAACACCTGCAAGAGCAGCTGAAATTGTAAATGCCATCAATTTATATTTTGTAATATTGATACCGATAGATTCTGCAGCAATACGATTATCACGGATTGCCATAATGGCACGACCGTCTCTGGAATGAATCAGGTTCAAAATAATAACTAATGCTACAAGAATTAATATAACACCAATTGTAAAAGTAGAATCATTAGGTGTTCCGGTAATGCCCTGTGCTCCATTAATAATTGTTTTGCCACCCGGCTGTAATCCTAAAGAAATAGAATCTTTGGTAGAAAAATGCATACCGTTTTCATCAATTCCCACATATAAAACGTTTACTAAGTTTTTAATAATTTCACCAAATGCCAATGTAACGATTGCAAGGTAATCTCCTTTTAAACGAAGTACAGGAATTCCTACAAGCATACCAAAAAGTGCTGCCACTGCTGCTCCAATCAAAAGAGCAAGGAAAAAGCGAAGTCCTGAAGGAAGTGCATCAGCTGTAAGCTTGGAAAAAAATGCACTTGAGAAGGCACCAACACACATAAAACCTGCGTGTCCAAGACTAAGCTCACCTAAAATACCTACGGTCAGATTTAACGAAATTGCTAAAATTACATAGATACAAAGTGGTACAAGAAGTCCTTTCATCAGACTGGACATACTTCCTGTGGCAAGGAAAATCTGTACTATAATATAAGTAAGGATAACCAATGCATATGTAATTAAATTGCTTTTTGTTGTTTTGTTTAAAGATTTCATATTGTTTATCCTCCTCCCTATACTTTTTCCTGAATGTTCTTACCTAAAATACCACTTGGTTTTACAAGAAGAACAACAATAAGTACAGCAAATACAATAGCATCTGCCATCTGTGAAGAAATATATGCTTTACCGAATATTTCGATAATACCAAGCAAAATTCCACCAATCATAGCTCCCGGAATAGAACCGATACCACCGAATACTGCCGCAACAAAGGCTTTAATACCCGGCATGGAACCTGTATAAGGGTTGATGGACGGGTATGCAGAACAAAGAAGTACACCGGCAATTGCAGCAAGTGCTGATCCGATTGCAAAAGTTAATGCAATTGTTCCGTTTACATTAATTCCCATAAGCTGGGCAGCGCCCTTATCCTCTGAAACAGCAAGCATAGCCTGCCCTGCTTTTGTTTTATTAACAAAAAGAGTCAGTACTATCATAATAATGATGCAGGCAAGTATGGTTACAATGGTTTCTCCTGAAATAATAAGTTGTCCTCCGGCAAGTTTAAGACCTTCAAAGGGAACAACGGATGTAAAGGATTTCGCATTTGCACCAAATACTAAAAGAGCAACGTTCTGTAAAAGGTAGCTGACACCTATGGCTGTAATTAATACGGCTAACGGAGAAGCTGCATTTCTAAGTGGTTTATAGGCTACTCTTTCTATAACCACACCAAGAACGGTACATACTAAAATTGATATCAGAATACCAAGCCAGACAGGAAGTCCCATTGTGCTGACGATAGTAAATACGGCAAAGGCACCAACCATAATAACATCGCCGTGTGCAAAGTTAAGCATTTTGGCAATACCGTAAACCATTGTGTAGCCAAGTGCTATAATTGCGTAAACACTTCCTAAACTGATACCATTAATTAAATAAGATATGAAACTCATTAATTTCCTCCATTCTCGCATTTACTGCGAATTTGGTTACGATTCTTTTTATTATAGCATTCAATGCAAATCTAATCAAGAAAAAGAGGTTGCCAATACTGACAACCTCCATGGTTTCATTAAAAAAATTGCATTTTCGTCAAATTACATTGCTGTGTAAACACCATTTACAATTTTTACAGCTTTAGGCTCTTTTGTAGGTTCACCTGCAGCATTCCATGTAATACCGGAACTTGTAAGACCGTCTACAGTGATTTCAGTCATAGCTGTTTTCATGATATCACAGAGATCAGAAGCATTCATGTCAGGTGTAGCACCGCTCTTCTCTAAAGCAGCTGCAATTGCATAAATAGCATCATATGCATCAGCAGCGAACTGGTTAGGAGTTTCGCCATACTGTTCTTTGTATTTGGTAACGAAGCTTACTGTTAATTCATCTGTAGCGTCAGCTGCAAATGGAGTAAGAAGCATAACGTCTTCTGCTAAAGCTGTATCAAAGTTTTCTACGGAAAGAAGTCCGTCAAGTCCGTCACAGCCGAAGAACATCGGTTCAAATCCCATTCCGGCAGCCTGTGTAAGGATTAAAGAAGCTTCTTTATAGTAAATAGGTAAGAATACAAGCTCTGCACCGGCATCTTTTGCTTTCTGAAGCTGAACGGAGAAGTCTGTATTGCTGTCAGCTGTAAAAGCTTCTGCTGCTACTACTTCAATTCCCTGGTTTGCAGCTTCTGCATAGAAGTTTTCATAGATACCTGATGAATAAACGTCAGAGCTGTCATAAATAACTGCTACTTTTGTTGCTAATTTGTGTTCACCGATATACTGTGCAGATGCATATCCCTGTGCCGGATCTGAGAAACAGATACGGAAAGCATTGTCATACTGTACGCAAGTAGGTGCGGAACCAGAAGGTGTTAATTGGAATAAGTTGTCTTCATGTGTTTTCTCAGCTACAGCCTGGCAAGGTGTACTTGTTACTGTACCCATCAGAATCTGCATATCCCAGTCTTTTAATGAGTTGTAAGCATTGATTGCTTTTTCAGCATCATGTTCATCATCTTCAAATTTGAATTCTAACTGGTAACCATTTACACCACCGGCTGCATTGATTTCGTCGATAGCAATCTGTGCACCGTTCTGAACTGCTAAACCATATACGGCTGCACCACCGGTAACAGGACCAATACCACCGATTTTAAAAGTAGTACCGGCTGTTGAAGCATCTTCAGTAGTTGTGCCGGTTGCAGTAGTGTCTGTTGTAGCATCGTTTGCTTTTTCAGAGCTGCCACATCCTGTCAGCAAGGATGCTGTCATGGTGCATGCAATAGCTAAACTCATGAATTTTTTTAATTGTTTCATAATAAATCCTCCTCATTTTGGCAAAACATAGAATAACTGTCGCCTTTTGCAGAATATGTTACTATTAAAAAATTTTTCTGTCAAGAAAAAAATCGCCACCAAGAGGCAGCGATTTTAAGCTAACTCCTCTGGAGAAATTTTTTTTCCATCTCTCCAAATACGTTCTAAATCATAAAATAAACGGTTTTCTTTATCAAAAATGTGAACAATAATATCACCGAAATCCATCAGAATCCAGTTTGCACCATCATATCCTTCAATCTGTTTTACAGGTGTGCCGGCTCTTCCTAAGGTCTCTTCTACGTTATCACAAAGAGCCTGTATCTGGCTACGGTTTGAGCCGCTTGCAATAAGGAAATAGTCTGCCAGAACAGATACTTCGCTGATGTCAATAACACTGATATCTTCCGCTTTTTTGTCTTCTAAAGCGGAAATCGCCATTTTGCATAAATCTTTTGAACTTGTCATGTTTTTATGTCTCCTATTATTTTTCGCTTGAATTGTTCAGTTTTGCCTGATAATATTCATAGGCCTTTTGGCTCATCGGATCAATATCCTTGCCGGATTCACTTAAATAAGCTAAGTTATCTGCCAAAATTTTCAGAAGAGCTTTATCCAAATCCGAAAAAGCAAGCTTACGGATTTCAGAAAGGTTTGGCTGTTTGGTATGATTAGGCTCAATATAGTCAGCAATATATACAATTTTTTCTAAAAGACTCATATTGGGTCTTCCGGTTGTATGATTCAAAATAGCATTTATAATATCAGTATCCGTAATGCCATAGGTATCCATTGCAATAAAACTACCCGCTTTTGCATGTAAAAGGGAAGGGTTTCTGCGTTCTACATCGTTTATTGGAATATTATGTTTTTCACAAATTTGAATCTTCTTGCTATTGTCCATACATTTGGCACAATCATGAAGAAGTCCCGCAATTTCGGCACTGTGCAAATCACAGTCATAACGCATGGCAAGTGCAGTTGCCGTATAAGCAACACCTAATGTATGTTCATAACGGCTTTCTGTCTGCACCTTTTCCATAGCTTTTCGTATTTTTTTGGTATCTACGCTTTTCATGCTATCCTTTCCCGGTCATATTGTTATGCTGGAATACTATTTCTCGTCTTCAGACCAGTAAATATGATTTTTGTTAATATATTCTATTACCCGATAATGTACCATATAACGAATGGACTGATGTTTTCTTACTTTGTCACGAATGCTTGTAGAAGAAATATCTACACAATTAATAGGAAGCATGCGTATGTCAGCATTGTATTTTTCTTTTAATTCTGCTACTTTTTCATCTAATTCAGGACCATCGTTACCGAGACGTCTTGCAACTAATATAACGACCTCGCTGAATATTTTTTCAGGGCATTTCCATTTGTCCATCTTAAATAAAGAGTCTGCCCCAACAATGAAATAATATTCAATATTGGGATTTGCTGTCTTCAAATCACGAATTGTTTCGTAGGAATAGGAGTTACCATCGCGGTCAACTTCTATTGTTGATAATGCAAAATGAGAATTATCTTCAATTGCAATTCCTGTCATTGTAATTCGTGTTTTGGCATCAAGAACATCTTCTTTCATATATGGGATGCCGCTTGGTACAAATAATATTTCATCTAAATCGAAAGTTTCATAAGCATTTTCAGCCACTAACATATGACCTAAATGAATCGGGTTAAAGGTACCACCCATAATACCGACTTTTTTTCTGTAATCCATTTTAATAACCATGCCTTTCTCGAATTCTATAAATTTCAATTGATTTTTCTTAATCTAAGTTTGATAAATAATTGTCATTGTATTTATTTTAATACAATTCTAAATTATTACAAGAGTTTCACGAGAAAAAAATGAAATTTGTTATGAATGCCAAAATAAACAAAAAACTTCTGCATGGTTTTGTTAAAAAAATAGCAAGATTATTTTGGCAATTCTATTTTCTTTTTGTCTTTACTCTCTTTGTATAGAACAATTTTTTTGCCGATAACATGCACTACTTGTGAATGTGTACGTTCTGCTATTACGTTTGCAATTTCTTTCGGATCATCGAAGCAGTTTTTTAAAACGGCTATTTTAATCAGTTCTCTTGTGTTAAAAGCTTCGCCAATTGCTTCGGTAAGTTCCGGGGTTAAACTGGATTTTCCGATTTGGAAAATCGGATCTAAGGTACTTGCAAGGCTTTTTAAATATGCGCGCTGTTTACTTGTCATAATGGTATCCTTTCTATTTATAGTAGTCAAAGGAAAGTCCATACATTCTTACTGTATCGCCTTCCTGAATGCCTAATCCTTCAAGCTGTTCCAATATTCCGTTATCTTTCAGGAAATTCTGGAAAAATACAAATCCTTTTTCGGATTCCAAATTTGTATAACCAAGCATTTTTTCGATTTTAGGGCCTTCTACTACATATTCGTCTGCATCTGCGTCATAAGTAACTGTGAATGGATCGTCTGTATCTGCCAAAGTGAGTTCAGGGAAATATTCCTGTTCAAAAATCACAGGGGCATCTTCGATAGTATCTAAAAGAGAACTTACATAATACAGAAGTTCTTTTACACCTTTGCCACTTATGGCTGAAATAGGAAATACTTTTATTCCTTTTGGTTCAAATTCATTTTTAATTTTGTCAACAGGATTTTCATCGCCTTCATAAATCATATCGATTTTGTTTGCTGCAATCACCTGAGGGCGCCCTGCTATTTCAGGATTATAAAGTTCCAGCTCTTTATTTATGGCATAAATGTCTTCTATCGGGTCACGTCCTTCTGTGGAGGCAGCATCTACAATATGAATCATTAATTTTGTGCGTTCAATGTGACGCAAAAATTCATGACCAAGACCGATACCTTCAGAAGCACCTTCAATTAATCCCGGAATATCGGCAATAACGAACCCTTTTGCATCCTCTATATCTACTACACCAAGGTTGGGATTTAAGGTAGTAAAGTGGTAGTTTGCAATTTTAGGCCGGGCATTGGTTACGCGGGATAAAAAGGTTGATTTACCTACATTAGGAAAACCTACAAGTCCTACGTCTGCGATTACTTTTAATTCTAATAAAAGTTCCAGTTCTTTGGCTGGTTGTCCGGGTTGTGCATATTTTGGAGCCTGCATGGTACTTGTTGCATAATGCTGGTTTCCATTTCCGCCACGTCCGCCGGTTAACAGGACTACTCTTTTATTATCACCCGACATATCTGTAATAACTTTACCGCTTTCCGCTTCTTTAATTACGGTGCCTGCCGGTACTTTAATGATAATATCCTGTCCGTTTTTTCCACGACAGTTTTTCTTTCCGCCCTCTTCTCCATTTTCTGCCTTATAATTACGGATATGTCTAAAGTCTGTAAGTGTATTTAATCCTTCGTCAACTTCAAAAATAACACTGCCGCCGTGACCGCCGTCGCCACCGTCAGGACCTCCGTTAGGAACATATTTTTCTCTTCTGAAAGAAACGTGTCCGTCTCCGCCTTTTCCGCTTTTTACATATATTTTTGCTCTATCTGCAAACATATTAATAACCATGCCTTTCTCATAAGCTTTATAACTTATGCAAAAAGGCTTCAAACAAAACGTTTGAAGCCTAAGTAAATTCATTATTTCTCTACAGGATATACGGAAGCCTGTTTTTTGTCTCTTCCTTTTCTTTCGAATCTGAGTACACCATCAACTAATGCAAATAATGTATCATCTCCACCTTTACCTACGTTAATACCAGGATGGATTTTTGTTCCACGCTGTCTGTAAAGGATATTTCCTGCTTTTACGAACTGACCGTCAGCTCTTTTCGCACCTAATCTCTTGGATTCGGAATCTCTACCGTTTTTAGTAGAACCAACACCCTTTTTATGAGCGAAAAATTGAAGGTTCATATTTAACATGGCTTTACACCTCCTCGAATGTGAGTTTAAAATACTTTGTACCATACGATTTCTCAATATGGCTTAAGCCAAGTACAAGTGAATCCATCAAAAGTGTTCCTTTCTCTGAAAGCGGTTTTTCAAAAAAACATTGAATAAATCCGGTTTCTTCGTTTGTCGTAACTATATCTGTCGTAATATCCTTTGAAAGCTCCTCCAAAGAATTGACAGCATTAATTACTAAAACCGAAACGGCACAGCAGACAAGGTCTTTTTGAAAAAAGAACCTTTTATAACCTGCGTGACCCATACAGGTAAAACTTTTGTAGTCGCCTTGCTTTGACTTTCTAATGATTACAGTAGTCATACATCTTTAACCACGATTAAGCATTAATTTTATCAATTTTAACCTGAGTGTATGCTTGTCTATGACCATTTTTCTTATGGTAGCCAGTTTTTCTTTTATATTTATAAACGATAACTTTTCTGGCTTTACCCTGTTCCATAACAGTTGCTGTTACAGAAGCGTTAGCAACATCTGCTCCAACTTTAAGAGCGTTGTCACTTACAGCGATAACCTGATCAAATGTTACAGTGTTTCCCGGTTCTACATTAAGTTTTTCAACTTTAATGATATCTCCTTCAGAAACTTTGTACTGTTTTCCACCTGTTGCAATAATTGCGTACATATAGGCACCTCCTATTCACGGATTCTTCCGTTTACTCGCTAGCTTTGGTGGTGCATTTTCAACACACTTTTACCTCGCTATGCGGCATACACATAAATAATAACACCGAAAAAGGCGGGTGTCAACAGGGAAGTTCAAGGTTTTTAATTTTTTTGTATGTGCAAATATTTTATTTTTATAAAATGTATGTGTATTAAATAGTTCCGGCTGTATTAAAAACACTTAATAATCCTTCGGATATAGTTCCGTAGTAAGGAAACTGTAAATAATTTAAATCATGGTCATGATTTTCAAAGGAATGAATAAAGAGATTTTCTTTCTTATTGTTTTTAAAGTCCAATTCTATCTTTTCTATATCGGAAAATGGAATATTTGCATCGGATTTTCCTTGAAAAATATGTATTGGAACAGATAATGAAGCTAACGCCTCTGTTACAGGTGGTAAAGCAAAGTGTTCTTTACACCATTTTGAAGTTATACGGACTTCGTAATTGTTTTTCAACCATTCATCATCATTGTTTTCAATTGCCTGAAATACACTGTTCTTATAATCAGCCAGAGAAAGTGCAAAATCATGTTCTGTTAATCTGCCATCTTTGTCTAAATCTAAATCTTCAAATGAAATATCAGGGAACACACTTGGCCGAACCTGATACTTATCCGTTTCAAAATCTTCTTTTGTCACATACCCTTTTTTCGAGTAGTCGAACCATTTACATATATTTACCATAGAACTGCCGCCACTCAATTGCCATTCTAAAGTTTGCTTTAAATTTTCATAAGAGAAACTGAGTAATAATAAACCAGACACATGATTACATTTCTGTGCAGCAAAAGGAATAAGGGTTGCACCTTCGCTAATTCCCATAAATATCACTTTTGCATTTTCGAATTGGGGCATTGTTTTTATATAAGCCGTAACGGAAAGTATATCTTCGATTGATGTGGAAGGAAGGTATGTACGGAAATCTTTTTCGTTTATTGTCAGAAAATCCGGAGGAGTTTCCGATGTTGAGCAGCCTCTTGTATTCCATCGACAAAAGGCAATCCCCCTTTTGCAAAATTCGTCTGAAAATAGATCGAAATAGTTAAATTCCAAGTCGCCAATTTGCCGGTGATTATCGTAAGTGTTTGCTCCACTGCCCTGACAGAATATCACAACGCTTTTAGGGGCTTGTGGAAAATCAAGTTTAACATTAAGAGTATAATTGTCGGCTGCATTTACGGTGAAAATTTTTGTTGTTTTCATAATATGACCTCACAAGTATTATTTGATTGTGTTGCGGACTTCGTCTATCAATTCCTGAGTACATTCCGCCAAAGCACATATATCTTCATCTGACATTTCGCGTTTTAGAAGATTTCGAATAACAATTTTTGTTTTATTTAATTCGCCCTGCTTTTCACCCTGTTCAAGGCCAAGTCCATATATGCTCATTTTTGTATCCTCCCATTCTTCATCTTGTTTTATTTCGGTTACTATTTCATCTAATTCTAAAATTCGTCTGTCTTTTACAATGATGTCAGGATTATCAATTCTTGTATCTTTCATATATTGCAATAAGCTGACTAATTCCGGTCTTCCGTGTTTGCTGTTCATATTTAAGAAAATTTTCTGTGTGCCATCATCCAGTGGTAATCCCGGAATTTCTTTGCACTGTTCTGTAAATGTATACATGGCAAGATCTTTTCCGAAAATATCATCCTGTGTAATAAATATGATTATAGTTGAAGGCAGGTTTTTATATTTTGTTTTCTTTCCTGATTTCAATATAGGTGTATCTTCATGACTGATAAAAATAAGGCAAAGTCACTGAGATTAACGTTGTAATTTTCTGTTGATAATGTGTTCATACTTTCTTTTGTCATATGTGTTTTCCTTTCTTTGAGCAGAAAGAAAACATATATATAATCTTCTCTCTGCTTTTATAAGTTTATTTGGGTAATTAAGCAAAGAGTTCGATTGACAGCCAAATGCGTATGGCTCATAGAAAATTAGATTATTTCTTAGAATATAAACTGAAATCATTGCTTGTAAGTATAGTAACACATCGATTTAGGGAATGCAATGAGGAAAAAAGCAATTTTTTACAATACAAAAAAAATTATGTTTAATAAAATTGGACTAACCAGATGGGTGAAAATAAGGAGGAAAAAAGCATGGAATTAAAAAATGTATTTGAAAAGTTTGATAAGGAAGGGAAATTACTATTGGCGGATGCTGCGATTGAATTTGCAAATATTGAATGGTCAAAGCATGTTACTTTTGAAGGTGTTGAACTGAAACATATTGTCACATCAAAGGAAACAGATGGAAAGTTTAGCTATCACCTTGTAAGAATTGCACCAAATAAAAAAATTGGTAATCACGTTCATAAAGAACAACTGGAAACACATGAAGTAATTGCCGGAACAGGTAATTGCGTTGTTAATGGAAAACAAATAAATTATGAACCGGGAACAATATCTATATTACCTCAGAATGTTCCACATGAGGTTACAGCCGGTAAGGATGGACTTTATATATTTGCAAAGTTTATGCCTGCACTTATCTGATTTAAGTAGTCTTAAACAAGAAAACTGCATTGAAGAAACAAGTTTCAGGATAACTTTAACGTACTGCAAGCAAGCTTGTAATCTGTAGGTGTCAGTCCTATTATTTTCTCAAATTGCTTTATAAAGTGGCTTTGGTCGCAGAAACCTGTGGTCATTGCCACTTCTGTTATTGTATCAGAAGTATGCTGCAGTAAATGCTGGGCTTTCCGAATGCGATTTTGAAGCTGAAACTGATGTGGCGTTAAACCAACTTCAGTCTTAAAATTGCGGATGAAGTGATATTTACTTATAAATGCTTTTGATGCCATTTCTTCTACACTGATTTTAAGTTCAGGGAAGTTCTCCAAATGTTCTTTTAATGTAGTCATACTCAGATTCGTATTAGCTGAGTATGACGAAGATTTTTGCACTTCATGATTGGAAACTGATTTTACCAATGAAATATCAGCTAAATGCAAAAGAATTTGTTCTTTTATATTGTCAGTTAAGCCGAAATTGTGTGCCGGTAATCTTATGAGATATTTTCTTAATCCGTTAAAATCAAGATGATTTATAGAGCTCTTTTTTATGCAGATACTTAGCATAGTATATGGGGTAACAGCCTTTATGCTATGAACCATATAAGGCGAAAGCATAAAGGTGTTACCGGACTTATAGTCAAAGGACTTGTTATTTACATTAAATATAAGATTTCCGTTTAAGACAGCTCCGATAGTATAAACGGAAACATGATTGTGCCGGGGATAGGAAATTGTTGAATTATCAGAAAGAATAATTTCTATACAGTTTGTTTCATCAGAAAAATATTGTATCATGAAAAAGTTTCCTTTCCCTATTCATAGGTACATAATCCATATGGTTTCATTGGGGGCAACTAAAATGGAAAAATAGTCTAAATTTCATCTCAAATAAATGAAACTAAATAAGATTTTGAGTAAAACAAAATCCTGCCAATTGTGCTCTCGTACTTAATTCTTCACATTCCAAAAGCTCTGCCATTTCCTCTTTCGTATAAAAATGCGGCTCAATATCTTCATTCGGTGAAGTATGATCAGAAAGTTCCCCGGAAACCTCCACAAAAGCAATCTGATTCTTCACATCCGAAATAGAAACCGCCGCAAAAGAAGGCGGTAAAATCCTTAATATTCGTTTTAGCGTTAATCCCGTCTCTTCATACAATTCCCGTGCAATACACTCTTCTATCGTTTCTCCGGATTCCAGCATACCCGCACACAAATTATAAACAAACCGATTCACACCCATACGAAACTCCCTTAACAGAAGCATTTTTCCGTCCATAAAAGCAACAATCGAAATTCCATTTATTTTTTTTCCAAGTTCATCCGCATTCTTAAGCTCCGCAAAACTTACCATTTCATAAGTCTTCTCAACCCCAGACTTATTCAAATAAGCCAACTCGTACCCCTTAAGATACTTCCCATCCCGAACTTTTTTCATACCTAAAAACTTCATTCTATGATTACTCCATTTCTGTGCAAAAAAATACTTACTCAAAGTCGCGGATACTTGATTCTTCCTGTGCTGACTGTTCTCCTTCTACCTCTCTTACAGCTTCCTCAAATGTTCCATATAACATCGCACTTCTCCATGATTTTACAATTGTGAGATTTCCGCGATACGAACCAGAAGATAATGCAAGGTTCCCATTTGCACTATTTACAATAACGTCTTCCCACTCTGAAACGGTATAATATTTTTTGTCTGATACAGTAAAACAAACTTCTGAAAT
The DNA here is from genome assembly GCA_017437065.1 of Lachnospiraceae bacterium. GTDB lineage: Bacteria > Bacillota > Clostridia > Lachnospirales > Lachnospiraceae > RGIG3002. The sequence continues at coordinate 28,369 of JAFSBX010000061.1, read as the reverse complement.
CAAATATAATTCATTTTCTGTTTTATTGTTATAGCAAATAAGACGACAAGGCTTTATTTGTAAATTTTCCTCATCTTCTAAAACCAACTCTACATTATAGAATTGAATAGATTCATTAGCACCAAAGATAGTATCCAACTGTTTTTCATCTAAAGATTGTACATCTTTCAAATAACGCTCTAATCCTTCTACAGTATAGCGTTTGGTTGATGTTTTTAAACGATATTCTGTACTGATTGCTTCAATGACAATCATATCCCCTTCTCTCAAGTTTGTTTTACTTTTGCTCTGAAAGGAAACGTTAGCCATGTCAATTCCATCGGGCGCATTATTATTTACCTTCATTGAAAGTTCTCCATCACCATCAATTCCTTCGAAGGTAACTTCCAGATAAACAAAAGGATCTTCTAACAGTGGCTTTGAATAGAACGTCATTGCCAATCCTAATGTGCCAAGTAACAGGAAGATTGTTAAAAAAACAACGAAACCAAGATGCTCTTTCTTTATTACATGCTTTTCTTTTTTTTCAAGTACTATTTGATGACCACAGTATTCACACACAGCATACTCGTGAGTCGTGTCTAATGTCATGTTTGCTGAGCAACAAGGGCATTTTAAATTAAACGTATTCATTTGGTGTTCTCTTTCTTTTATATCTTTCTGCCAGCCATACTATTTCTAAGATATTTCCATCATCTGTTCAGCCAACGTTTTGCTAATCTTCTGTCTTGTAATTTCCACTAAGCCTAGCGGCGTAATATCCACCACCTTCGTCTTAACAGAATCACCCTTCAAATCTGTCTTTAACTGCAAAAGCAATTCGTCTTCCTTATCCTTAGAATCCATATTAATAAAATCCACAATAATAATCCCGGAAATGTTCCTCAATTTCAGCTGCCTTGCAATTTCCTTTGCAGCTTCCATATTCGTACGGAAGTAATGTTCCTCCGGTGTACACTTCCCAATGGATTTCCCGGTATTTACATCAATTACCGTAAGTGCCTCTGTAGGTTCAATCACAAGATATCCGCCGGATTTTAACCAGACCTGCTTTGCAAGTGCTTCTGAAAGCTTAGTTTCTACAGAATACAGTTTTTGTAAAGGAAAGCTGTCATCCTCATAAAAACGGATTTTTGCGGAAGAAAGTTCTGCACATGCTGTCAACTTTTCATAAAGACTCTGATTATCAGTTATAATCTCATCATATTCATTCTGATAGATAGAGTTTACAGCGGAAATATATGGTGCAGATGATTCTTCCAGCAGACTGTAACAGGTACGATGTACAGCTGTAGTAAGAAAATCGTTGGCCTTTTTTGTTAATACATGAAGTTCTTCCGTAAGGGGCTCATAATTTCCATGTAGTTCCCTGCAATTTGTACGAAAAACATAACCAAACGTTGAATTGGAAAAGAAATCCTTTGAAAATTTCTCCAATTTTTCTTTCTCTGCAACCTTCAATTTATTGGAATATCCGATAGTTCTCTTTCCTGTCGTTACTACGCAGTAGGTTCCTGTAAAGGAGATATTTGCCGTTACAGAGGGCTGCTTGGTTTTCACGGCTTCTTTTACAACCTGTACCACTATTTCATCACCGGCGAGAATACGCTTGTCATAAGTACGGTTTGTCAAAATGGCATGGCGGCATTCTTTTAAAGGCAGAAAGCAAATCTGCCCCGGATAAATTTCCACGAATGCCGCATCAATGTTTTTTACCACATTTGTTACTTTTCCAATATAAATATTACCCAAAATACTCTCGTTTTTTGCAGAAAAAGCCTGTGCAAAAACAAGACGATTGTTCTTAATATGAAGTAACAAAATTTTATTTTTATAAGGAGTCAGCAACAGCTTGCCATTTTCAGAACTCATGTCCAATATCCTCTAACGGAACAAATTCAGGTGCTTCTTCTGTTCCGATATTTGTATAAGTATCTTCTCGTGTAACCTGTAATGCAAATTCAGGAAGTTCACAACCGTTCTCTTTATAAAGAGCTTCCATAACCAAAGCAGGTTTGATATTACCTGAACTGCTGGCATCTACAAAAAGTGTCAAAATCCCATTTTCAGAAGTCATTTCATAAATGTAGGGCTTTAAATCAAGCTCTACTTCACTTTTTTTTGTTTGTTTAGTAACCAAAATGGTGTCTTTTGACATAAAAGCACTTACGGCATTTTTTAAGTCAAAGGATGGTTCTTTTCCGGTAGCAAATCCAATGCTGTATTTTGCGGCAGCTACACTTGCCATGGCATTGCCGGCTGTTTCCGGCAGCATACGTACACTTTCAACGTGCATGCCGTCTACCATAACTGCATTTAAACGTGCTGTCATATCCGCAGAGCTTGTTACGGAATTGGCTTCTATATCAAGATATTCACCATTACTTTCCAAGCCTACACCAAGAGGTGCCGCAAAGGACATAATCTGGTGAGGGCTGAATCCTGTTGTATAAGAAATATCAATATCCGCACGGCGCATTGCTTTCTGAAAATATCGCATGACATCCAGATGTCCGATAAATTTCATGACGCCATGTTTGGAAAATTTAATTCTAAGTTTCATAGTAACTGCTATTCCTTTCTCACAATCTGCGAATCTTAGCCGCAGGTACTTCCTTTTTCTTCTGTACATACCCCACACTGGAAACGGTTTGCACCGCAACCCTGACAGTGTACGCGGCAGTTTGGTGAAACTGTTTCGTTCATTGCCTTTAACCATTCACGCTTCAGGAAGTCTTTTGTTACACCACAGTCTAAGAAATCCCAAGGGAAAATCTCATCAAGGGAGCGTTCTCTTGTCGTATAAAAATCAATGGAAACGTTACATTCGTCAAATGCTTCCATCCATAAATCGTTGTGGAAATATTCGCTCCAGGAATCAAATAAGCAACCTTTTTCATAAGCCTTGACAATGACTGGAGCGACCTTTCTGTCACCTCGTGCGAAAACACCTTCTAATACGCTGACATCTGCTTCGTGCCAGTTGTATTTGATACTTTTCTGGTTTAGCTGTTCCATTACAGCTTTTTTCGTAAGGCGGGCTTTTTCAATAAATTCCTCTTTGGTACTCATCACAGCCCACTGGAATGGAGTAAAAGGCTTTGGAATAAAGAAAGATGTACTGGTAACAATCTGTACTTTTCCGTTTCTCTTTTCCTTTGGAACAGTTTCAAAAAATGTTTTGGCTATTTTATTGGAAAGATCCGCAATACCACGGATGTCCTCTTCGGTTTCTGTTGGCAGTCCCAACATGAAATATAATTTTACCTTTGTCCAACCACCTTCAAATGCCAAAGCGGCACCTTTTAAAATGACTTCTTCGGTTAAGCCTTTGTTGATGACATCACGCAAACGTTGACTTCCTGCTTCCGGTGCAAAGGTAAGACTACTTTTTTTCACATCCTGTACCTTACTCATAACATCCAAAGAAAAGGCATCAATTCTTAAAGATGGCAGGGAAATATTAATGTTTTTCTGCTTACAGTCTTCTATTAAAAATGCAATTAGTTCTTCTAATTGTGAGTAGTCACTGGAGCTTAAGGAGCTTAAAGAAATTTCTTCGTGTCCTGTATTTTTTAACATAGCTACAGCGTATTTTTTCAACATGTCTACGTCACGTTCTCTGACCGGACGGTAAAGCTGTCCCGCCTGACAGAAACGACAGCCACGGATACAACCACGTTGAATTTCCAAAACAACTCTGTCCTGTGTAACTTTAATAAAAGGTACGACCGGTTTTTCGGGATAATAAACATTTGAAACGTCTGTAACCATTTCTTTTAATATAGTAGCCGGAACATTTTCTTTTATTGGGGCAAAAGAGGCAATGGTTCCGTCTTCGTTGTAGGTTGTTTCATAAAATCTCGGTACATACATGCCTGGAATCTGTGCTGCCAGATATAAGAAATCTTCTCTGCTTCCGCCGTTTTTCTTATTTTCTTTATAAACATCTAAAAGTTTACGATATTGAGTTTCACCTTCACCGATGTAGAAAATATCAAAAAAATCGGCAATCGGTTCGGGATTGTAAGTGCATGGACCGCCACCGATAACAATCGGATCGTCTTCTTCTCTGTCTTTAGAATACAGTGCAATTTTAGATAAATCCAAAATTTGTAAAATATTTGTATAGCACATTTCGTATTGCAGAGTAATTCCCAAAAAATCAAAATCTTTTACCGGTTCCTGAGATTCTAAGGCAAACAGAGGAATGCTCTGTTCACGCATGATTTTGTCTAAATCCGTCCAAGGTGAATAGACACGCTCGCACCATGTATCTTCAAAAGAATTGAGTAGACCATAAAGAATCTGAATACCCAAATGAGACATACCGATTTCGTATACGTCAGGAAAACACATACAGAAACGGATGTCGACTTTGTTTTTGTCTTTTATGACATTGTTTACTTCGTTGCCGATGTAACGTGCCGGTTTTTCGATTTTTAATAAAATTTCATCAGATAATGCTGGTTTAATCATAAAGTTCCTTTCTGTACTATTACATAAAAAATTGCCGTTTCATGTAATAATAAAGAGAAACGGCAATATTCTATTCTTCTTTATCAGATAAAGTATAAGTGAAATTTTGAATAAAATCAATTGAATTTATATCCATCTCTTGATTTATGGCAGAAATGATTTCTTTTGAGCCTATTGTATCTATTTTTGTGTTTGTATAATCAAGAAAGAAAATTGCAAGAAAAAGTAGGAATGACAAGGCGATACGAATGCGTAGTCCAAGAAAGGGGTTATGTACATTGTCGGTTTCAGTAAAACTTTCCGGCTCAATATAGCCATAATTTAATATTTTTTGTCGAGACTGCATTTTCATACGATTTTGTTGATTTTCTGCTCGAATCATTTGTATAAGTTGAAGTTTTGTATCTGTAGAAATATGTTGTTCCATAAGAAGTTCCTTTTTAATTTAGGGCAAGGCTTTGTAATTAAGATATGATAAAGAAAGAATAAAAATTCCTTCTTTGGCCTCTCACTACATTTGAGCAATTTCCTATTACATAAAAAATGTGGGAAGACTAAGCTTCCCACTCGTTGATATCCATTTCTTTATGTTTATATATGAATCTATCGATTAGCCAATTCTTCTGTAATTTCTTCCCAGGTAACACCCTTTTCTACCATAAGAACCATCATATGATAAAGGAAATCAGAGATTTCATACTTAATTTCATTTGCATTCGGATTTTTTGCAGCAATAACGATTTCCGTAGCTTCTTCTCCGACTTTTTTCAGGATTTTATCAATGCCTTTGTCAAAAAGATAGTTCGTATAAGAACCTTCCTTAGGGTTGATTTTTCTGTCCTTAATTACATTAAATACATCTTCAAATACCTTTAACGGGTTGGCAGCATTTGCATCTCCCGGAACGACTTCATTAAAGAAGCAGCTGTAGCTTCCGGTATGGCATGCAGCACCAACCTGAGAAACTTTAGCAAGTAAAGTATCTTTATCACAGTCTGTTGTCAAAGACTTCATGTACTGGTAATGTCCGCTGGTATCTCCTTTAATCCAAAGCTCGTTACGGCTTCGGCTGTAATAAGTCATTTTTCCGGTTTTAATGGTCGTGTTAAATGCCTCTTCGTTCATATAGGCAACCATAAGAACCTGCTCTGTTTTGTAATCCTGTACAACCACAGGAATCATTCCGTCAGAATTTAACTTAAAGTCTTTCCATGTAAGGGAAGGTTCTACAAGATTTACTTCAATTCCGTTGGACTTACACATATTTTTCATGGCATTCAGCTCCTTTGCGTTGTCATTTACCGCATTGCCTGTAATGCCGCTGACAGAAGCATTTCCGAGAATTTCAAATAATTTATCAAGAGAAACTTCCGGAAGAGCTATAATGGTAGGAATACTGCATGCAAAATAAGATTCCTTAATAGCAGCTTCATTTACTAAAATCAGTTCACTGACATAGGTTTCGATAAGTTCCTTATGTTCGTGAACGGCATCGGCACCACTGTAGCATGCTACAATTTTCTCTTTTCCAAACTTTAAGGAAACTTCTTCTGTAATGTTAATATTTTCTTCTTTACTGTAATTTAAAGCTGCCTGTTTACATCCTGCATAAAGTAATTTCTTAATATCTTCCATACGATGCACATTTCCTGCACCAATGACCGGAATTTCAATAGATGCGCAAATTGCTTTAATTACATCAAGTGCAGCTTCATGTTCTGCATCACCGTTTGATAAATCAAAAACAATCAGTGCATCTGCACCGTTATCGTTGTAGAATTTTGCAAGTTCTACAGGGTTCATATTAATAACCGTTTTATCTTTTAAGCATTTTACAGCTTTTTCCTGATAAAGATAAATACATGGTATAAATTTTTTCTGTTGCATAAGGTACCTTCCTTTATAAATTTTCCTTTATAAACTTCCTTTTGTACTTAAAACGCTTGTAATACGCTCGTCTTTTGTAACCGCCATATCAAGTGCTTTTGCAAAAGCCTTAAACATTGCCTCGATTTTATGGTGGTCATTCATTCCTGAGAGCACTTTGATGTGCAGATTCATGGCTGCACTGTAGGAAATGGCATAGAAAAATTCTCTTACCAGTTGTGTATCAAACTCTCCTACTTTATCGGAATCAAACTCACATTCAAAGGAAAAATAAGGGCGTCCGCACAAATCAATGGCACAAAGCACTAAAGTTTCATCCATTGGCAGTATAAAAGAGCCATATCTTGTAATACCTGCTTTATCCCCAAGTGCTTCTTTTATGGCGGTTCCCAGCACAATACCGGTATCTTCTACCGTGTGATGTCCGTCCACTTCCAAATCACCCTTTACCATGCAATTCAGGTCAAAAAAACCGTGTTTTGCAAAGCCTTCTAACATATGGTTAAAAAAGCCGATTCCTGTATTGATTTCACTTTTTCCTGCACCATCAATATTCAAAGAAACAGAAATGTTAGTTTCTTTTGTATTGCGTTCAATCGTTGTACTTCTTGCCATAAAATTTCCTGCTTTCTATTCCAAATTTCATTCTAATTCTCAAATCTTACTTTAATAGAATTTGCATGAGCCGTCAAACCTTCATTTTCGGCAAACAGTTCAATATCTTTGTGAACGGCTTCCAAAGCACTCTTAGAGTAAGAGATAATACTTGTTTTCTTTAAGAAATCATCTACATTAAGAGGCGAGAAGAAACGTGCTGTTCCATTTGTAGGAAGTACATGATTTGGACCCGCAAAATAATCTCCTAAAGGCTCGGAGGAATATTCACCAAGGAAAATCGCTCCTGCATTTTTAATCTTTGTCATAGTTTCAAACGGATTCTTTGTTAAAATTTCCAAGTGTTCGGAAGCAATCTCATTAGCTGTTTCAATGGCATCGTCCATAGAATCTGCAATCAGAATATAACCGTAATTTTCCAAAGATTTTTTCATAATATCTGTTCTGGATAACTGGTTTACGAACTCTTCTACCTGTACGGAAACTGCTTCTGCAAGCTCTCTGCTTGTAGTAATTAAAATGGCGGAAGCAAGTTCGTCATGCTCTGCCTGTGAAAGCAAATCTGCCGCTACGAAACGAGGATTTGCTGTTTCGTCTGCGAGTACAAGAATTTCGCTGGGGCCTGCAATGGAATCAATACTTACGTGACCGTAAACTGCCTTTTTGGCGAGGGCTACGAAGATGTTTCCCGGTCCTGTAATTTTATCAACTTTTGGAATACTTTCTGTTCCAAAAGCAAGTGCTGCAACTGCCTGTGCACCGCCTACTTTATAAATGACATCTGCACCTGCGATATCAGCAGCTACTAATGTTCCCGGATTGACTTTACCGTCTTTTCCCGGAGGTGTTGTCATCATAATTTTTTCTACGCCTGCTACTTTTGCCGGCACAATGTTCATTAATACGCTGGAAGGATACGCTGCCTTTCCGCCCGGTACATACACGCCGACTTTTTCCAATGCAGTAATGCGCTGTCCTAAGATAGAACCATTGTCTTTTGTGTCAATCCAGCTGTTGTGCATCTGTTTTGCGTGGAATTCACGAATATTTTCCGCGGATTTTTTCATAACCTCGATAAAATCTTTATCTAATGCTGCATAAGCTTCTTCGATTTCTTCTCTTGTTACCTGAATGGTATCCTTTGTGAGGTCACAGTGGTCGAATCTGCTTGTATATTCAAATAATGCTTTGTCGCCTTCTGTTTTTACTTTATTCACTATTTCGGCAACGGTATCTTCATATGTACCATAATTGTTAGGACTTCTTTTTAATAAGTCGTTTAAAAGATTGTCTTTTGTTTCTTTTGTAAGGTCTACAATCCTCATTTTATATCATCCTTTCTTAAAACCTGAAAATCTGATTCTCAGGTTAAAAATAGCAGGTAAACTACTGCTAAAGTTTCTAAATCTGCATTATATATGCTTTCTGAGTTCACTAATCAGCTTTTTAATACGTTCAGATTCCATCTGCATACTTACCTGATTTACAATCATTCTTGCAGATAACGGGCAGATTTCTTCTAACACTTCCAAGCCATTTTCTTTTAAGGTAGAACCGGTTTCCACGATATCTACAATAACATCAGAAAGCTGAACAATCGGACCTAATTCCACAGAACCGTTTAATTTAATAATATCTACAGTCTGATGTTTTTTGTTATAGAAATAATCCTTTGCGATGTTCGGGTATTTGCTGGCAACACGGATTCTTTCATGATGCTGTAAAAGCTCTCTTGCACTTGCCGGTCCGCAGACACACATGCGGCATTTTCCGAAGCCTAAGTCTAAAACTTCGTATACTCTTCTGCCTTCTTCTAACAGAGTGTCTTTTCCGACTACACCGATGTCGGCAGCACCATACTCAACATAAGTGGGTACGTCAGGTCCTTTTGCAAGGAAAAATTTCAGTTTTAATTCCTCATTTACGAAAATAAGCTTTCTGGAATCTTTATCTTTCATTTCTTCACATGTAATTCCGATTTCTTCCAATAAAGAAAGCGTTGTTTTTGCAAGTCTGCCTTTCCCTAAGGCAAACGTTAAATATCTGTCTTCACTCATTACTATTTTTCCTCCCCGTTTGAAGGTACAGAAACTGTCTTAGTGCTTCCGTTTTCTTCCATAAATATAATTTGTGCAAAGCGGTTTGTAAGAGCATAGTTTTCATAATCTGCATCGTTTTTTTGTTCGTTTGCAGGAAGAAGGCTTGCGAAACAACCATCCTCTCTTAACTGTTTTGCTGCCTGTAATGCCTTACTGTGGGCATTTTCTTTGTATACAATCAAAGTATCCGTAGTTGCAATGTTTACGGAAATATTTTGTCTTGATAACGCTTCTAAAACGTCGTCCACTACAATGACAAAACCGATGGCAGGTGCCTTTTTACCGAATTTTTCAAGCAGACTGTCATAGCGACCGCCTTTTACAATGGCATCACCGATACCATAGGTATATGCCTTGAAAATGATACCTGTGTAGTAATGATATTTGCTTAAAAGTCCTAAGTCAAAAGAAATATACTTTTCAACGCCATATTCTTTTAAAACTTCATAAAGATTCTCAAGACGATTTAATGCTTCTTCTGAAACAGCATTTTTTACATGTTTTTTTGCTGTTTCAATGACATCAAAACCGCCAAAAAGTTCATTCATTTTCAGAAGTCCTTCTCTGTGATGTTCGGAAATGTTTTCCTGAATAAGAAGTTCTTCTGCTCCAAAGTAATTTTTCTCAGAAATAAAGTCTCTTAAAGCAGATTCCGTTTCTTCGGAAAGACCGGCTTCTCTGCAAAGACCTCTGAAATATTCTACATCACCTACACTAATCTGGAATTTATCTAAGCCCGCACTTTTAAGGGATTCTACAATAAGTGCAATGGTTTCCGCATCCGCATATACGGAAGAGTCACCTACAAGCTCAACACCCATCTGGGTAACTTCTTTTAACTTTCCTTGTAAATTGGAAGTGTTTGTGAATGTATTTCCTGAATAACAAAAACGTACCGGAAGTGTTTCATCAATAAAATATTTTGTGGCACAACGTGCAATCGACGGCGTAAAATCAGGTCTTAATACAAGGGTATTTCCTTCTTTATCGAAGAATTTATATAATTCTTTGGAAGGTGTTGTACCGATTTCTTTTGAAAATACATCAAAAAATTCAAAGGTCGGTGTCTGGATATCCTGATAACCGAAGCTTCTGAAAGTCTGATGAAGAAGTTCTTCTACCGCAAGTTTTTTTGCATATTCCTGGCCATAAATATCCCGAACGCCTTCCGGGGTATGTACAATTCGTTTGTCCATATATTATTTCCTCATTTCTGCGGGAATCCGCAATTTTATTTAATACTTTAGTGAATTAACGTGCTAATTTGGTAGCATACTACCAAAGTGAATTATTCGTAGTATAACTGTTTTTTTTCATTATGTCAACGGTCATCTAAATCTTTTTGCAGGGTATCTAAGTAAGGAACCAGAATTCCGTGCTTTTTCGGGAGTATGTAATCCGGATTTAATTCTTCAAACCGAAAGCTCTTTCTACCGCCCTCTTTTGCCCTTTGCCAGAAAAAATCAAGCATCTCAAAAGGAATATAATAAAACAAATCTTTGGATGAGTAATAAATAAGAAAAAATGCAATTCCGTTCTGTTTTTCAAACTGCCGCATAAACTCTACCTGATGTTCATGTATATTTTGAAGTGAAAAAGTATCTACGGCACATTCCTTGGCATCAAAGCAGACAGGAATGCCTTGTACCACACCGATGTAGTCAACGGTACTCTTCTGTTCAAAATATGCCAAAGTAATGTGTCGGTGTTCTTTGTCAATTTTAATCGGAGTAATCGGAGTTGGAATTTTCTGTATTAAGGCAAGTCCGTTTTCTAAATATTTTTCGTTTGTTCGGTTGATCATATCCTCCAAAGTAGAACCACGCAGTCCTCTTGAGTTCCAAGTCGCCATAAACAGCGCCTCCTGTTATTTGTTGAATTTATATGTTAATTTTCAGAAGAAAGCTTGTCAAATATGGCAGGTAATGGTGCTGTCAGTTCTTTTTCACTTAAAGTGTCAAAAGGAGTATCCAACATCGGAAAGACAACCCGATAAGCGTGGAGAAGTTGAGATTGTACTCCAAAGCGTTCCTTATAGTGTTGGTTGAAACGTCGGTCACCGTATTTAAAATCTCCAATTAATGGATGCCCGATGCTTGCCAGATGTGCACGTATCTGGTGGGTTTTACCGGTAATCAGCTCTACTTCCAAAAGGGTCTTATCTTTAAATACTTTTATTGGTTTATAAAAGGTCTGAATATAAGATTCTTTCTCAAGAGTATTTTTTTTGTCAGTACTCTTGTTTGATATTGTCACTTTATTAGAGGCATTGTCTTTGGAAAGATATCCTTCTATCAGACATTCTTTTTCCAGTCTGCCTTTTACAAAAAGGCGGTAACATTTATGTACATTTCGCTGTTTTAAAAGCTCGGAAAGCATCTGGGAGCCGGCAAGAGTTTTACCGGCAAGTACTAATCCGGTGGTATTCCGATCAAGGCGGTTGCAGATGGAAGGTTTAAAGCGCTTTAAACCCTCTGCTGTAATAGCTTTCGTGTGAAGCAAATAACCAATAACCCATTCGTTTAAGGATAAATCTTCAGGGACTGCCTTTTGAGAAAGAACATTCACCGGTTTATTTAATACTAAAACGTGATGGTCTTCATAAACAACTTGAATTCCTTTTAAAGTCTCATATGCCTTTTCATATTCAGAGGTTTTTAGCGAAGTTTTTGCCTCGTTTCCGGTAGAAGGTTCTTCATCGGCAAACTTCTGATAAGTCTCATCTGCAAGAAAAAACTTTACTTCATCGGACAGTTTAAGAATTTCTTTGCCCTCTGATTTCTTTCCATTTAAAGTAATGTTTTTTTTACGCAACATTTTGTATAAAAAACTGTTTGGAGCCTTTGGAAGGCATTTATGTAAAAATTTATCAAAACGCTGACCGGCATCGTTTTCTTCAATAATAATTAACTGCATATTCTTACTCTCTTTATGTATTAAAGTGAAATTTCAAACATAAGCTGCTTTATTTCAGCGGCTGTATTTCCTAAGTCTGACAATGTTTCTAACTGTTCCAAACGATTCTTATATTTGGGCAGGTCTGTAAATACCTTTATTGTAATGTCTTTTAAACCGTTTTGTGTCAGTATATTTTTTAAATGTTTTTCGCATGCTGCTGTATCAAAGTTTTCTTTTGCGGTATAAGCACAAATGACGTTATCATTGAGTCCCATGTGATGAACTTCAAATGTCTTATCATAGGAAGTAAAGACCAGATCATAAAGTGTGTAAAGTTGATAATAGCTTTTATTCAACGCATCAGAAACTTCTTTCGAACAGCCTTTATATCTTAAAAACATTATCATATTCACAGCACTTTTACTGCCGGGAAGACAGCCTAAGATGGCAACAATTGTCAAAAGGTTTTTGTTGCTCCCGGTAGCCTGTATTCCTGCAATATAAAGTGCAATGGATATACCAAAAAAAAGAATGGTCTTAAAAATTGCCCAGTAACGTCTGTTTTGCATATATCCAAAACAGCCCTTGTTAATCCATAATTTTTTCATGCTGTAATAATACCTTTCCGGTAATTCCCCTTATTTTAAGAAACGCATAATAAAGAAAATCAGTCTATGCGGCAATATTTTTGTAGCAAGCATGAATGCCTTCATAAGTGGTGAACACACGGAAACCTGTTTTTTTCTGTGGGAATCATGTAAAGCCTGCTTTACTACTCTGTCGGGAGTTACCATTGTTTTTTCTTTCATTAAAAGTGAATGACCGTAAGTGTCCGCATGGACAAAAAATTCGGTTGCTACCGGACCGGGACATACTGCTGTTACATAAATATGCTTTTGTCTAAGTTCTTCTGCCAAAGCTCTGGAAAAACTTAATACATAAGATTTTCCGGCAGCATATACTGCGAAGTTTTTCTGTGGCAAAAAGGCAGCTGCCGAAGCAAGCTGGATAATTCTTGTATGCTTTGTTAAGTAAGGCAGACAGGCGTAGGTCATATTTGTCAGTGCCCTTACATTCACATCAATCATGCCAAGCTGTTTTACAATCGGAATGTCGGACACTTTTCCCATGAGACCGTATCCTGCACAGTTAATGAGCATACGGATTTTTGGTTTTTCCTGTTTTAATAAAGCATAAAAGCGATCCATGTCTTCTTTATTGGCAACGTCCATAGGAATAACTTTTGTTTTTGTCTCCAGTAATTTTGAAAGCTCAACAAGGCGTTCTTTTCTTCGGGCAATCAGCCAGATTTCATCTATTTTGGTAAAAAGAAGATCAATCTGAAAGGCAAACTCCATACCTAAGCCGGATGAAGCACCTGTAATGACGGCAACATTTTTGCTCATATTTGTTCCTCCAGTTTTATAACATTCCTTAAAATAATTTTTGTCAATTAATTCTCGGTTATTCAAATTTGTTTTCATAATGTTCATCAATTATACTTTTTATATGGATGATATAATTATTTTTTGCGATGAACATTCCTTATCGTCTTTTTCTTCTTTTTCATGCCGGAGCTATTTATAGAATCTTTTTTTGAACTGCTGCCGGAAGCTTTACCGGCGTTTATAGGGGTTCCTTTTTTTGTATTTTTACCTGTTTTACCGGAAGCGGCATTCTTTTGATACGTGTTGTTGTCTTTCGAATTGTTCCGGTTGTAATCAGCCGTTTTTCTCGGTCGAATCAGGCATTTTTTATCAAAACCGATTAAATCTTCTCTTCCGGCGGTTTTTAGTGCCTCTAAAACAAGCTCATAGTTTGCAGGATTGCGATACTGGATTAATGCACGCTGCATTGCTTTTTCGTGGGGGTTTCTGCATACGTAAACTTTACTCTTGTCTCTTGGGTCGATTCCGGTGTAGTACATTACGGTAGACACTGTGGAAGGGGTCGGATAAAAGTCCTGTACCTGTTCCGGCATATATCCTAAATCCCTTAAATATTCCGCCAGTTCAATGGCTTCTTTTAAAGTTGAACCCGGATGGGAAGACATCAGATAAGGAACAAGGAATTGTTTCTTACCCAAAGCGTCATTGATTTTGTAATATTTCTTCACAAAACGTTCGTATACCGCATTTTCAGGTTTTCCTAATTTTTTCAGTACGACGTCGGAAATATGTTCCGGTGCTACCTTTAACTGACCGCTGACATGATGCTCCACCAGTTCTTTGAAAAAAGTATCGTCCGGGTCTGCCATTAAATAGTCAAAACGGATACCGGAGCGGACAAATACCTTTTTTACCCCCGGAAGCACTCTCAATTTTCTTAAAAGGGCTAAATAATCACTATGATCTACGGTCATATTTTTACACGGTGACGGAAACAGGCACTGTCTGTTTTTGCAAACGCCCTTTGTCAGCTGTTTCTGACAGGAAGGATGTCTGAAATTCGCCGTAGGACCACCGACATCATGAATATAACCTTTAAAATCTTTATCCTGTATGAGCAGTTTTGCCTCTTCTATAATGGACTCGTGGCTTCGTACCTGAATCGTTCTGCCCTGATGGAATGTCAGAGCACAGAAGCTACATCCGCCGAAACAGCCCCGGTTACTGATTAAGGAAAATTTAATTTCACTAATCGCAGGCACACCACCCTTTTCTTCGTAGGAAGGATGATAGGTTCGCATATAGGGAAGTGCATAAACTGCATCCATTTCCTCTGTGGTAAGAGGTGGCTGGGGAGGTGTCTGCACTACATATTGTCCATTTGGATAAGGCTCAATTAAAGTTTTTCCGGTAAACGGATCTGTGTTTTTGTATTGGATATCAAAGCTGTCTGCATAACGGGCAGGAAGTTCTTTCATTTCATCGTAAGAAGGAAGCTCTACTCCATCATAAATACCTGAAATATCCTTTGTTTTATAAACTGTACCCTGAATAAAGGTAATATCCTTAACAGCAATACCACTATTTAAGGCATTGGCAATTTCCACAATGGATTTTTCGCCCATGCCATAGGAAATCAAATCTGCCTGGCTGTCCAAAAGAATGGAACGTTTAAAGGAATCGGACCAGTAATCATAGTGAGCCATTCTTCGTAAACTTGCCTCAATACCACCGATGATAATCGGCACATCTTTATAAGTTCTGCGAATCAGATTTCCGTAGACAACAGTTGCGTGGTCGGGACGTTTGAATGGTTCGCCGCCGGGAGTATAGGCATCCGTTTGTCTGTGTTTCTTTGATACATAATAATGATTTACCATGGAATCCATATTGCCGGAAGACACCAAAAAGGCAAGTCGGGGTTTTCCTAAAATGGTAATGCTCTCTTCGTCTTTCCAGTCCGGCTGGGCTATGATACCGACGGTATAACCGTGGGATTCCAAAATACGCGAAATAATCGCAGGACCAAAAGAAGGATGATCCACATAAGCATCTCCGGAAACATAAACAAAATCAAGCTGTTCAATGCCTCTTTCTTCCATATCCTGTTTGGAAATTGGTAAAAATTTATTTTCTGAATTCAACATATTTCTCCTACTGTTCTAATAATTCAAAATAATTATCTATATAATAATCTGCTGTTTTTCTTTTTTCTTCACGCTGGTATTTAGAATAAACATCTTCTACCGCACATACATGCATTCCGGCATTTTTTCCTGCCATGATCCCCGGTACGATGTCTTCAAAAACGAGACAGTTTGCAGGTGGTACGGAAAGTCTTTCGGCTACGGCAAGATAAATATCCGGTGCCGGTTTTCCTTTTTGTACCTCACAGGCAGTCATAATACAGTCAAAGTAATCTTCCAGACAAAGTGCTTTTATGACAGCATCTACAAGCTCTCTTGAGTTACTTGTGGCAATGCCGAGGCGAATGTTATTTTCTTTACAATGTTTTAAAAATTCCAAGGCACCTGGTTTTAAAAACACTTCGTTTTCGTATTTTTCCCTTGCCATCTGATTCCAATCAGCTTTAATTTTTTCGATGGAATCGGGTAATTGAAACTGCTCTTTAAAATAGTGAGCCGTTTCTGAAAAACTAAAGCCTTCAATGGCATTTTGAAGACCTTGCGGTACGGTAAGATGAAAACGCTCTAAATATTCAATATCAATTTTTTCCCACATCCACATGGAATCTACCAACGTGCCATCTAAGTCAAAAATGACAGCATTTTTATTCGTCAACATAATTCTTTTATTTCTTCCCCGGTCAAAGCCCGGTACTCTCCTGCTTTTAGATTTTCATCCAGTTTCAGACTTCCCATGGAAAGTCGTTTCAAATAAAGTACTTCGTTTCCTACAGCCAAAAGCATACGTTTTACCTGATGAAACTTCCCTTCGGAAATCGTAAGAAGAATTTCACATTCTTCTAAAATTTCGACTTTTGCCGGAAGGGTGTTTTTCTCTTCTCCGATATCAAGCCCCTCTTCCAATCTTTGAATATCTTCCGAGGAAAGAGGTGCTTTTATTTTCACATAATAAGTTTTCGGTACATGTTTTTTGGGAGATAACAGCTTGTGTGCCAGTGCTCCGTCATTGGTAATTAACAATAAACCTTCGGTGTCCTTATCCAGCCTTCCAACCGGAAATAAATCCGCTTTATTATCCTCTTTTTTTATATAGTCCAGTACCGTTTTGTCGTGATTGTCTTTGGTGGCGCTGACACAGCCTGCCGGTTTATGAAACATATAATACACGAATTTGGCGTATTTCAGTTCTTTGCCGTCTACGTTTACAATATCATCATTCTCTTCAATTTTGAAATCAGCAGCTTTGCAAGGAATGCCATTGACACATACACGTCCCTGCTTTACCAGCTGTTTTACCTGACTTCTCGTACCACAGCCGTTTTCACATAAAAATTTATCTAAACGCATGAAATTTCCCTACCTGTAAAAGTCATGAAACCAAAATAAAAACATACTCTTGTAGTATACAACAATTTTAAGGGTTTGAGGATGGTTTTGCATAAAAAATTTATAAAAAAAATCGGAATATTATTACTTGCTTTATCTCTAACATCAGGAATGCTTTTTTTGCCGGAAGTCAGTGTGAATTTTGCTCTGTCCGGTTTAAATTTATGGTTTACCAAAATGATTCCCACGCTGTTTCCGTTTATGGTAGTCAGCGGTATACTGATACGCATGGATTTGGTAAAACCAATGTGTGCACCGTTGCAAGGCCTGTTTTCCCACCTGTTTGGAGTAAGTGTAAATGGTATCTTCTGCATTCTGATAGGTTTTTTGTGCGGTTTTCCCATGGGAGCAAAAGTCGTTGCAGATTTGTATAAAAAAGGTGAAATATCTTTTGGGGAAGCAGAATATCTGTTGTCGTTTTGTAATAATATCGGTCCTATTTACTTTTGTGGATTCGTGCTTGTTACATTAGAAGTTTCCAATAAACTGCCGTTTATTTTCGGGATGTATGGCATACCGGTTTTGTATGGTATGGCACAATTTCAATTGAAAAAAATACTGAAAAAAAGGAAAGTAAAAACTGTAAATGCAATTTCAGAAGTATGGTGTGAAAGTAATCATGTACGCTGTTGTGAAATAAATACCACCCCTGTGTCTTTTTTGGAGGCTGTAGATGGCGCTATTGTATCCGGTATAGAAAATATTACAAAATTGGGTGGTTATATGATCTTTTTTAATCTTTTTAATATGTTACCGCGTATGTTTATGCAGAAAGGTTTGTTCTCTGCGTTTTCCTACGAAACAAAAGTTCGTATCACATATTTCTTTTCCTGCTTTTTTGAAATTTCTAATGGAGTAAATTTAGTAAAAAATAAAGAACCATGGCTTGTTTTAGCCATGATTCCTTTCGGAGGTCTGTGCTGCATGGCACAAACCTATTCTCTTATAAAAGATACCCCACTTTCCATTTCAAAATATGGAATACATAAGGTGGTAGTGATGTTACTTACCTGCGGATATTATCTGTTATTGTCACACTATAATCTGTTTATCACCATATAAATGACTGCCATACTGATAACGAGCTGAATAATGGCAAAACGGAATACGGTCTGTGTATTTGACCAGCCGGATACTTTTCTTGCCTGATCATGTAATGGTGTACGAACATTTTTCAGAATTCTGATTTTCAGGAAACGAAGTAAAAATACTTTTACCAGCCCCAATCCGCCATCCATAATCAAAACAAATGCGGCCGGAATGAATAAAAGCGGATCGCCGGATTTTAATGCTGCTACTGCAATAAAGAGTCCCATGGCACGGGAACCGGCATCACCCATAAGGAGCTTGCTCGGAGTTGCATTAAACCACAAATAACCTAAAATACAAACCGCGAAAATTAAAATAAAGTAAGTAATATTGCTTTCTGTTCCACGCATGATATCTATGACATAAAATGTCATGATTGTAATAATGGTTAATGTTCCGGAAAGTCCGTCTACACCGTCAGAACAGTTGGTAACATTAATAGATCCCCATACGAGAATCATGGTCAAAATAGCAAAAACAACAGGAGGTATTACTAAAGTGAAATCAAAAACGGCGAAAGTAATACTGCTTGGATTGAAATACAGATATACGCCTGCAACACCTGCTGCAATCAATAAATCTAAAAGACCTTTTTTGTATTCGCCCCAAGGTGCTTTGGATGCATCATCCAAAAATCCGGTCAGCATTGCCGCAAATACAAGTAACAGATACAGGCTGTTTTCTAAATCTACTTTTCCGAATACAAGGGAAACAATGCAAAAAACAAGAATAAAGATAATTCCTGCACCTCTTGGTTTCCCGGCAGATTTTTTACCGTCAAATGCGAAATCTCTTCCTAAATCTTTTGGAAGTAAATCTGCAAATTTGGATGTTGTAAAGCAGGTTAAAATAAATGCTGCCAAAATGCCTATAAAGGCAATAGATCCTTGTGGTTGTCCCGTAAAAAAATAAATCATTGTAAGTGAAATCCTCCCCTAAAATTTTCGTCTTCTTTTTTTCTTTTGATGGCTAAGATAACTGTAGCCAATTATTAAAAGTATAAATAAACTGCCTAAACAGATACCGCAGATTATCAGAAATGTTGTAAAAGAACGATCCGGTTCTGTTGAGTTTTCGGTGGTAATAATAACTTCTTCCCATACTTCGATGGTACTTTCTTCTTCAGTTGTTTCAGTTATGGTTGCTTCACTTTCAGATTCTGTAACGACTGCGCTTTCCTGTTCTGTTTTTGAAACTAATGGAAACCCTTCTATGGTAATAGCGTTACTTGTAGCATATACATCATATTTATTATAGGCATTTATTACTACATGTGGAGAAATTCCGTTTGGCACTTCTACAATGAACTGAAACGTATCGGCATCCGGCCATTCCCTCAGTGTTGCAAAAGTTTCCCCACCATCTAAGCTGTAAGAATAATACAACATTCCGCTATCGTAATCTTCCGCAGATAAACGCAGTTTCAATGTACGATTATCTTTATCGGATTCTTCCAATTCCAGATAACAAATGTCAGGTGGCGTTAAATCCGGTTTTACGGCAGAGGAAGGTAATTCAACCATTACCTTCTTATAATCACTATAATCAACCCCCAAACTTTCCGAGGAAAGTCCAAAATACCGGGCTGTAGCGGTTGCATCCAGTCGTCCGAGATGCTTTAATTTTTCAGTGGTATTATAGAAGCTTTTATCAAAATCATGATCCATGTAACAATGTTCGATGATTGCAGCTGTGACATTTCTTGCACGAGCTTCTCTGATAATGCCATAATAATCCTCGCCATCATCCCCCAATCGGGTTTTCACTCCTTTTCGATAGGTACCAAGTGTATCAAACTGATCTAAAACAGCTTCTCCGAAAGCATATCCTTCCTGATAGTTTTCGCCAAAAGCAGATATCCATACTTCGGAACCATAAAATGTATGAGATTCCGAAGCATTAAAATGCAGGGAAATCAGTAAATCAGCGTTTACACCGGCAGCATATTCCGCACGTTCGGCAAGAGTTAACTCTGCATCGCTTTCTCTTGTCATATATACCTGAATACCGTCATATTGTGACAGTTCATCATACATTGCCTGTGCAACAGTCAGATTCATTTCTTTTTCAATATATCCGTTGTAACGGGCTCCTAAGTTTTCGCCACCATGTCCCGGGTCAATTACCACGATAACAGGTTCATCTGCCCGGATTGTCACAGGAGTCATAAAAAATGCAAAAAAAGTGAAAATAAGCAGAAATAAAAATATTCGTTTTTTCACGATTTGTCTAGCCTCTCTATACAAGTTGTATTAAGTAACATTGCCTTTATTTGTATGGCAACAAACAACAGCCAGCTTCCTTTTGAAACCGGCTGTTTATCATCTGCAGAAAATATACGAAACAACTGCACGTTACATAACGTCCAAATCAGTATTTGCAGGTGAATCTTCCAGCTTATCGGATTCATCTAAGTCAGCTGTTGGATTTAACTCTGCACGATTTCCTTTTACAATATCATTGCAGCTGTTTAATGATTTTATCATAGCATCATAATGACCGGAAGCAGTTGCAATGCTGTGCGTAATAATATTCTCCAGATTAGCCAGAATATCATCGGTGTACTGCATAGCTGCCTGGCGTACATTATTCGCTTCTATTGTAGCATTATCAAGAATTTCCTGTGCCTGTTTTGTTGCAAGTGATACAACTTCATTTGCCTGTGCATATGCCTGCTGCATAATTTCATGTTCATTAATAAGCTCGTTCGTATGAACGGTAGCTTCATTAATGAGAGCCTCAGCTTTTGTACGGGCATCATTCAAAATAGCTTCTTTATTGCTGATGATTTTCTGATAACGTTTGATTTCATCAGGTGTCTTCATCCGCAGTTCTCGAAGAAGTTCATCAATTTCTTCTTTATTAACAATTATTTTTGAGTTGGAAAGTGGCTGGTATTTACAACCGTCTATATACTCTTCAATCTCATCAATTAGCTGTTCGATTCTGCTGCTCATAAAACTCTCCATTCTTACACAATCCTATAGCTTAATCAAAATCCTGTCGGAAATTGATGCTATTATCTGTCTATTCCATATTTTTCATATATCAGCTTTGCGACGAATTCAGGAACGCACTGGCTGATATCACCATTAAAGCTGGCGATTTCTTTTACGGTGGAGGAACTTAAAAAAGCATATTCTAAACTGGTTGTTAAAAACATAGTATCTAAGTCGCCGTCAGATAACTGTCTGTTTGTCTGTGCTATTTGTAATTCATATTCAAAGTCTGTAACCGCACGAAGCCCTCTGACAGAGACATGAATATCCTTTTCCCTCGCATAATCAATTAAGAGACCGCT
This sequence comes from Lachnospiraceae bacterium, assembly GCA_017437065.1. Classification (GTDB taxonomy): domain Bacteria; phylum Bacillota; class Clostridia; order Lachnospirales; family Lachnospiraceae; genus RGIG3002. The sequence goes on along the minus strand of JAFSBX010000061.1, from coordinate 7,080 downwards.
AAAAGATTCTACTTTTACATTTGGTAAATCCTTGGTAGCCTCTTTCAGTATCTTAACACGTTCCTCAACAGAAAACAATGGACTCTTTGTTTTATTGTTCAATACACATACTGTTAATTCGTCAAATATTTCAGATGAACGTTTAATAATGTCTAAATGACCATATGTTACAGGGTCAAAACTTCCCGGATAAATTGCCGCTTTCATGATTCAATCTTCCTTTGTATAAAAACATGTTTATTGGTTTTATATTTTTTTTCTTTTATCATTTCAAAACCAAGTCCCTCCAGATAAGAAAAATCCGTATCTAAAGCTGCCTCGGTAATAATAACTGTGTCTTCTGTAATATACTTCATTCCGGCAAGTTTTTCAAGTGTAATACGTTCTAAATCCTGTCCGTATGGCGGATCCATAAATACAACATCCACTTCTTTTTCGAAAACATTATTGAGTCCGCTGATAACGTCCTGCTTTAAAACAACGGCTTTATCTTCAAATTTTGTGAATTTCAGATTGTCTTGAATGCATTTGATTGCTTCTGCATTATTTTCAATAAAATAACTTTTTCTTCCGCCACGGCTGATGGCTTCGATACCGATACCGCCACTGCCGCTGAACAAATCAAGGAAAACACAGTCTCCCATGTAAGTCTGTATCATGTTAAAAAGAGTTTCCTTAATACGGTCTGTAGTAGGTCTTGTGCCGTCTCCTGTAGGAGTTTTTAACGGGAGACTTCTGGCTGTTCCTGCAATTACTCTCATAAAAATGTCCTTTCGTGTTACATCCTTTTTTATTTTGGAGTTTAATGCACATGGTATATTCCTGCATAATTAAAGCCGCAGTTTTGTACCTTTTGCATCACGTTTCATTAATTTAATTCTGCTGATTTCTACTGTTTTTTCGTCAAAAGTAACAGGTGCTTCCATGCCGTTATAAGTATAATGAATTTGCTCTATATAGTCACCTGCTCCCAGTTTCATACCGCGTACACCGATGGCACCCTTTTTCTTTTCCGGTATTTCTTCCACAGGGAAGCGTAAGAAATATCCGTCTTTGGAACGGAGAACAACATCTTTCAGATTGTCCATGATGGCAATGGAAACTACTTCATCATCTTCGGCAAGTTTGGTTGCGGCAACGGTTCTTTTTGCAACATCAAACTCTCCGCCATCTACGACTTTAAACATTGCCTGTTTTGTACCGAAAATAACACGGTATAAATTCAAATACATCTGGCTTGTGACAAATACCATTTCTTCTTTTTCAGAACTGAAATTACTGATATTGTCAATCGGAACTCCTTTATCCCTGAATTTTCCGAATGGTAAGTCAGCTACTTTTACAGTATGAAGCTGTCCTAAGTTTGTAAAAATGCAAATACGACCTGTATTTTTACATTTAAAAACATATTTATTTTCTGCTTCCGCAGCTTCTTTATTCCGTTCGTAGGTGGGAAGGTCAATGGTTTTTGCATAACCAAAACGGTCCATTAAGAACATAACTTCCTTTTCTTCCATCTTTTTCTCTTCATAAACTGCCTCTTCGCCGTTTTCTACAACTGTTTTACGAGGTGTACCAAATTCCTTCTTGATAGCATCAAGTTCATTCATGATAACCTGTGCCATGGAATCACGTCTTGCCAGAATATCTTCATAACGGTAAATATTTGCCATAGTTTCTTCATGTTCTTTAATTAAGGCTTCAATTTCCAGTCCGATTAATTTATATAAACGCATTTCCAGAATGGCATTTGCCTGTTTTTCGGAAAAATGTAACTGTTCTGCCATAATCTGTGAACCTTTGGATTTGAATTTAATTCCGTCGGTTTTTCCATTCACAAGGCAATCTTTTGCCATGGCTCTGTCTTTGGAACCACGGAGAATCTCGATAATTAGATCAATGACATTGCAGGCTTTGATTAAACCTTCCTGAATTTCCTTGCGGTCTAATTCTTTTTGTAATAAGTTGCTGTATTTTCTGGAAGCAACTGCAAATTGGAAATCCACGCTTTCTTTAATCACGCGTTTTAATCCCATGGTTTCCGGTCTTCCGTTTGAAATGGCAAGCATGTTTACACCGAAAGTATCTTCCAGCCTTGTCTTTTTGTAGAGCATATTTTTGAAATTCTCTACATCTGTGTCTTTACGAAGCTCTATGACAATACGGATGCCTTCCTTGGAAGACTGGTTTGTAATATCCACGATATCCTGTGTTTTCTTTGATTCTGCTAAAGCAGCCACATCGGATAGAAATTTGGAAATATTGGCACCAATCATCGGATAAGGGATTTCGGTAATTACAAGGTTGGTCTTTCCGCCCTTTGCTTTTTCGATTTCTACTTTTCCGCGGATTTTGATTTTTCCGGTTCCTGTTTCGTAAATGTTTAAAAGATCATCTTTATTAATAACAATACCACCGGTTGGGAAATCCGGTCCTTTCACGTACTTCATCAACTCTTTTGTGGTAATGGATTCGTCTTTCATGTAAGCTTTTGTTGCATCAATCACTTCTGCCAGATTGTGAGGCGGAATGCTGGTTGCCATACCAACGGCGATACCTTCCGAGCCATTGATTAAAAGATTCGGGATTTTTACCGGAAGTACACTGGGTTCCTTTTCCGTTTCGTCAAAGTTTGGCATAAAGTCTACAACATCTTTATCTAAATCTGCAAGGAATGCTTCCTGTGTGATTTTTTGCAGTCTTGCTTCCGTATAACGCATGGCAGCAGCACCATCACCTTCGATGTTACCGAAATTACCATGTCCGTCTATTAAAGGAAGTCCTTTTTTAAAGTCCTGAGACATCACTACAAGGGCATCATAAATGGAGCTGTCGCCGTGTGGGTGATATTTACCCATCGTATCGCCGACGATACGGGCACTTTTACGGTAAGGTTTGTCAAAACGGATTCCCAGCTCGTGCATATCGTATAATACTCTTCTCTGTACGGGTTTTAAACCATCCCTTACATCCGGAAGGGCTCTGGCAACAATAACACTCATGGCATAATCAATATAGGATTTCTGCATGACCTCGGAATATTCTGTTTTTATAATTTTTTCTTCCATGTCTGCTCTCCTTTACACATCTAATTCCGCATCAACGGCATGTTCATAAATAAATGCTTTTCGTGGTGGAACTTCGGTTCCCATTAACATTTCCGTTACTTCGGAAGCCATTCTTGCGTCTTCGATTTCGACCTGTTTTAAAATTCGTGTTTCCGGATCAAGTGTGGTTTCCCATAATTGTTGTGCATCCATTTCACCAAGACCTTTGTAACGCTGTAAAGTAAAAGGTCCTTTGTGGGTTTTCCGGTATTTCTCCAATGCTTTATCGTCATAGAGATATTCTTCTTTTCCTTTAGATGGCATAGCTTTATAAAGAGGTGGCATGGCAATGTAAACGTGTCCCTCAAAAATTAATTCCGGCATGAAACGGTAAAATAAAGTCAGTAACAGCGTGGAAATATGTGCACCGTCCACGTCTGCATCTGCCATAATAATAATTTTGTTATAGCGTAATTTTGTAATATCAAAATCATTTCCGTAGCCTTCGGAAAAGCCGCAGCCAAACGCATTAATCATTGTTTTGATTTCTGCATTGGCAAGTACTTTGTCAATGCTTGCTTTTTCTACGTTCAGAATTTTACCACGGATAGGAAGAATCGCCTGAAATGCACGATTTCTTGCGGTTTTGGCACTACCTCCCGCAGAATCTCCCTCCACAATAAAAATTTCGCACTTAGACGCATCTTTCGACTCACAGTTTGCAAGTTTTCCGTTAGAATCAAAGGAAAACTTCTGCTTTGTCAGCATGTTGGTTTTTGCCTTCTCTTCTGTTTTACGGATTTTTGCTGCTTTCTCGGCACAGCCGATGACGCTCTTTAAGGTTTCCAGGTTACGGTCAAAGAAACGGACTACTTCATCACCGGTAACTTTTGCTACTGCTTTGGAAGCATCCTGATTGTCTAACTTTGTTTTTGTCTGACCTTCAAATCTCGGATCGGGATGTTTGATGGAAATAACGGCTGTCATACCGTTACGGACATCAGCTCCGGTGAAATTTACGTCTTTTTCTTTTAAGATATTTAATTCTCTTGCATAATTGTTAATGATGGTTGTAAACATGGTTTTAAAGCCGGTTAAGTGTGTACCACCCTCAGCGTTATAAATGTTATTACAGAAACCAAGTACATTTTCATGGAATTCGTTTACATACTGGAATGCAACTTCCACGGAAACGCCTTCACTTTCGCCTTTATAATAGATGACGTCGTGAATGTTTTCCTTGGATTTATTCATATCCTTGATAAAGCCGATAATTCCTTCCGGCTCATGAAATTCAAGCTGTTCCGGTTCGTCTTTCCGCAAATCTCTAAAAACAATCGTCAGATTCGGATTTAAGTAAGCGGTTTCGTGAAGGCGGCTTTTTACGTCTTCTTCTTTAAAACGTGTTTTATCAAAAATGGTATCATCGGGTAAGAAACTGATACAGGTTCCGGTTTCTCTTGTTTTGCCGATGACAGGTAAAAGTCCGTCCTGCAATTCTACGATTGGATTTCCGCGTTCGTATTTATCTTCATAAATAAATCCACCGCTTTTTACCCGTACAGTCAGCCATGTGGAAAGTGCATTTACAACGGAAGAACCTACGCCGTGAAGCCCGCCGCTTGTTTTGTATGCGGAATTGTCGAATTTACCGCCTGCGTGAAGTGTGGTAAATACGAGACGTTCTGCACTGATTCCTTTTTCGTGCATACCAACCGGAATGCCTCGTCCATTGTCTTCAATGGTTGCGGAACCATCTTTTTCAAGAGTGACGGTAATTTTGTCACAGTAGCCGGCTAAATGCTCGTCTACCGCGTTATCTACGATTTCATATATAAGATGATTTAAGCCCTTGGTAGATACACTTCCGATATACATACCAGGGCGTTTTCTTACTGCTTCTAATCCCTCTAAAACGGTGATGCTTGACGCATCATATGTATTTGCTTTCGCCAATGTTTTGTTCAACTCCCTCTAGGTGCATGGAGCACCCAAATATACATTCGTATACTAACATAGATTTTTTCGTTTGGAAAGGGAAAAATCGTATATATGGAAAAAGTTTTGTAAAATCCAACTGTATTGTATATTTGGGTAAGAGTTTGTATAATTTATTATTTTTTCATATTAGAATTGTATTATTACATTTTGTGAAAAATTATTCTGTATAGTAGTTAGCCTGAAATGAAGCATTGATTTCAGAAACTTCTCTTTGACCATTTATATAATCGTTGTACATATCCCAGAGATCAATTTCACAATCTTCCAGTCCATCTTCCACAGGAAGCCATTCTTTAATAAGGGCAATTCGTTCTTCTTTTGTTGTGTCTTTAATAAGTATACTTTTCATGTATTTTTGTCTCCTTGTCATCTTTTATATTAATTCTTTTCTCATATATTTTTTATATTTTTTTGCTGAACCACCCTCTAAAGATTCCTCCTTCAAAGAAGGAAATAATAACAAAGAAAATATCTGCAAAGAGAATAAATATAAAGGACGGAATCATGATACGTGTGTATTTGTTACCACATAAATGACCTTTATTCAGTGCAATTCCCATCCGAAGTGAATACCAGAATACGCCTAAATTAAAAAAAGTAATCATAAGTGCCTGTGTGACAAAATTCCAAAGTGCATCCATCGGTAACCAGTTGCTAAATTGGACTCCACTCAAAACAATATTTAATAACAGGATTCCGGCCTGTATGAGGAACACGATTCGTAAAACATTCAGCATAACTCCGCCACCGATGCCGATACCGCCGCACCATTTTATATTACTTCGTTTACAGAAATTTTCAAATACCTGTAAGAGTGCCTGATTTTGTTTTCCTTCAATAAAACCACCGTTGGAAATGACATAAACATTTAGTTGGAGGCTGTTTTCTTTGCAAAAAACCTCCATTTTTTTCATAAAGGAAAGTACATGGGACGGAACTCCATCCACATACAAAGGCAGACAGAATACAACAGAGTCAGCATCTTTTAATGTATTCAGAATTCTTTCATGATCGCTTGGGGTTCTAAGAGTTTCTTTTACCTTTTTACCTTTTACAAAAAACTTAAGAACATCAAGAAAATATGCGGAAGCACTAAATTTCTTTTTGGGACTGCCATTTATAAAGACTGTTTTCATACAGATACCTCCTTTAGTTCACTGATTGATTTTAAAACAATGACTTTAGCATTTTCATAACCGTAGTTAATTGCATTTCTCTCTGCCATAAATTCAAAGGTTGTCTTTTCTTCCGGTGTAATATCTCCATAAGTAAGCACTTTAAACAATTTGTGCTTTCCGTAACGCAGAGTGTGGTGCATCTGCTTTCCTCTGTAAGTACTCATTGGTGTGGAGCAACCAATACTTCTGTCAAGAACATTTTTTACAGAAGGGCTATATGCACCATAGTAGTTCTCACTAATGATGATAAGTTCATCTGCTCTTCCTATTACTCGGCATACTTCTTTTAAACTGTCCTTCATGTAGCATTCTGCCGGATGCTTTGTCCAACAGCCAAAACATCCTTGGCAAGGTGCGTATTTTCCATCAGCACTAATCATAGCATCACATTTTTCGCTAAAAAAATCATCATATTCTTTTCCTAAATCGTGAATAATTACTTTCATGGCTTCTCTCCTCTTTTCTTTTTTATTTATGATTTTTTTGGAATACATGACAAGATTCGGAAGAGAGCCATACATAGCATAAATTAATGGAGTGATAAAGGCTTCATATCCAAATTCTGCATTGGGAAGAAAGTGTATCCCTTACTTTATGAAAGAATATTCTGACATAAAATTCTTTGATAAAATTACTATAACGGAATTTTGACAAAAGAACAATATTTTAAATACCAAGATGCATTTTTTGTCTGTAAGATGCACTATTACATAGACCAGAAAGTAAGTACCATATCAAATGGTACTTGCTTCCTCCTCGGAAATTTGATCCATTTTATATTTCCAATGATATACTACAGGCTCTTTGTTTATTTCATCAAAATATAAATAGATTCTATTAATTAGTTCTTCTTT
>JAFSBX010000060.1 GCA_017437065.1 Lachnospiraceae bacterium | reverse complement strand
TGAGAGCGGGTGATGGGAATCGAACCCACGTATCTAGCTTGGAAGGCTAGTGTTCTACCATTGAACTACACCCGCATATACCATATACAATTTAAAGAGATATCAGTCGGGGTGACAGGATTCGAACCTGCGACCTCCTGGTCCCAAACCAGGCGCTCTAGCCAAGCTGAGCCACACCCCGATTTAATTTGTTTTGCGTTATTGCCTCAACGCAAGACATATTATATGACACCATTTCTTTAAAGTCAACACTTTTTTTGAATTTTTTTTATTTTTTTTTGATTTTTTATTTTACCATCAAAAAAACAGCTAATTTACGGGCTTTTCCTATATATATCGAAGTGCAAAATGTGCTTCTCCATTTTCATCCAGGTCCATAATTATATAAGAAGGCTGACGCCCCTCCTGTCTCGGATAAGATATACTTCCGGGATTAATTGTAATCAAATCATCCTCAATATCAATTACAGGCCTATGCGTATGGCCATACATAACAATATCAACGCCTCTTCCTCTTGCTTCACGTTTTAACGTTTCGTTTCCTGCTACAACATAATAATTATGTCCGTGTAACACCCAGACTTTATAATTGCCTAACTCAAATTCTCTTTCTCTTGGTAAATCAGAAAAGAAATCATTATTTCCCATCACTGCTATAAGCGGACATCCTGCTGCCTGATATATTTCGTATTCACTGCCTTCCGCATCGCCACAATGTATTATCATATCAATCGGCATAATTTTCTCCAGTAATTTTAAGAGATTTTCATTACGTCGATGTGTATCACTAACAATAAGTATCTTCATTACTTTCACCCATTATATCTTAGATTTCAATTTTTCTTTCATTGCCCGAAGTGCATTTCCTCTGTGACTTATCTCATTTTTGGCTTCTTCAGATAATTCTGCCGTTGTACAGCCGAATTCGGGAACATAAAAAATCGGATCATATCCGAATCCATTTTCCCCTTTTTCTTCATGCGCAATTCTTCCTTCCACAGTACCTATTGTAGTCAGAACTTCCCCACTCGGAAAAGCAGCGGCAATTGCACAGACGAATCGCGCCGTTCTTTCCTCTTCCTTTGCATCCTTCAAACGGTCAATCAGATTTTGGTTCTTAATATGATAAGAAGTGTCCTCTCCCATATATCTGGCCGAATAAATTCCCGGTTCTTTATTTATATAATCAATTTCAAGCCCCGAATCATCTGCCAGAACAATTTCATTGGTCATTTCCGCAATTGCCTTTGCCTTAATTACTGCATTTTCTTCAAAAGTTGTTCCATCCTCTACGATATCAGCAGATATCCCTGCCTGCTTCATAGACAAAATTTCGACATCCATATCTCCCAAAATTTGACGGATTTCTTTCATTTTATTTTCATTTCCTGTAGCAAAAATTATTTTTCTCATCTTTTTTCATTCTCCATTTTTTCATATGACTCCTGCACTGCCTGCAAAACACCTTCCGCAATCCGTTCCCTGTATTCTGACTTATTTAAAAGTGCTGCTTCCTTCTCATTTGACAAGTATCCTACTTTTACAATAACCGCCGGAACCTTTGCTTTTTGTAAAATAATATCCTCTTCTTTTGCCTGCGTCAAGCCTTTTGCCCTTCCCGAAACAGCCAATGTTACATTCCGTTCCAGACAGTCTGCAAGTTCTGTATTTCCGAAATACGGAATAAAATATGTTCGGTTATAAATAGTCTCTATTCCGTAAATTGATTTATCCTCACTATAATTTAATGCAATTCCAATATAAAAATCAGCTTCCGTTTCTTCGATAATCCGCAGTTTTTCTTCCAAAGACAGCACCTTTTCACCGGTTTCTGCATAGTATATTTTAGTTGCATCCATATCATTTACTTTTTGTTCTGTCAATTTGGCAATATCTGACAGTATTTCCTGTTCTTTGGACTCTTTTTTATAGCTGTTCCTGACATTCTCACTATATACCGAATCCATAACAATCACTCTGTCAAATACTTCTTTAGGCTTTACCAGTTCAATACATAAATCAGTATCTGTTATACTACTTCTATATTCATAGATTCCGTCCAGTTTAAATTTCAGCCAAAGTGTATCATCCTCTGTTTCATACACTGCTTCTTTCACTTTTGCAAGATTTCCTGCAATTGTGTTTTGCACAAACTGTTCTTCTTCCATTCCTTCCAATCCGGCTATTCCTATCAGAAGTTCATTATCATAATATTTGTTCTCTATCTTTAAATTTGCAGCCTTTATTCTCTGTCCTGTCGGAATAATAATATCAGAATCCTGCTCTGTATTTTGGGATAAAGACAATATTTTCCATAAGCCATTCTCTTGTCTGCCGTATTCTCCCTTTATTTCAGAGTACACTTGTTCCTGCCTCATGCCACTTGTCCTGCCTGCGCGACTCATAATGGCATACAGCATAATACACATTGCAGCAAGTACATACACAATACCTACCGCCAATGTTATTTTCATTCGTTTCTGTTGCATAGTCTCCTCTGTTTATTCTTCCCTTTTATTTCTTTTTGGAGGTTTTGGACCTAAAAACTGATAATAATAGGTTTTCATCATACCATTATATATTTTTCGGTTTTTATCCGCTTTTCGTCCAATATCTCTTTCTGCCTGTTCATAAGAAGTAATCAAAAACATTGACCATGCGTCCAATGCCCGATATCTCTCCCCTATTGTCTGATAAAGTCCCACTAACTCCTCTTTCTCTGAAAGTCTCTCTCCATAGGGCGGGTTTGTAATAATAAAACCATATTTTTTCGGATGACTTAAGTTCGCCACCGGTCTTTGCTGAAAATGAATCAGACTTTCCACACCTGCAAGTTTTGCATTTTCCCTTGCTATGGCTACCATTTCCGGATCCAGATCATATGCCTGAATATCGGTATCTACCTGTAAATCAACCATTTCACGGGCCTCATCTATCGTATCGTACCAGTTTCTCTTACCTACAATATGATCCCATTTTTCCGCCAAAAACTTCCTGTTCATTCCCGGTGGCATACCCGCTGCCATCATAGCTGCCTCAATCGGAATCGTACCGCTTCCGCAAAACGGATCTACTAAGATTCTGTCCTTGTTCCATGGAGTCAGCATAATCAGTGCTGCCGCCAGATTTTCTGCAATAGGTGCCTTGGCTGTCAGCTTACGATATCCTCTTTTATGTAAAGATTCGCCTGTAGTATCCAATCCAACCGTCACTTCATCCTTCATCAAAAAAACTCGAATGGGAAAACTTTCGCCGCTTTCCTCAAACCAGCTCACATGATATTTTTCTTTCAATCTTTCCACCATTGCTTTTTTCATGATAGACTGAATATCTGACGGACTGAATAACTTACTTTTCACACTGGCTGCTTTTGCTACCCAGAATTTACCGTCCTCCGGTATGTATTCTTCCCACGGAAGATTTTTCGTTCCCTGAAATAATTCTTCAAAAGTAACTGCTTTAAAGCTGCCAATTTTTATAAGAATTCTCTCTGCACTGCGCAAAAAAATGTTGGCACGGCTTACAGCCTCTTCATCACCAAAGAAAGTCACTCTTCCGTCTTCAACCAATGTAATATCATATCCTAAATCTATTATTTCTTTTTTTAATACCGCTTCCAATCCAAAGTGGCACGGTGCTATCAATTCATATTTTCGCATTTTTTTCCTCTCTGCCTGTTGCCAAATGTAACTATTAATAAACTATAACTATATTACGGCTTTTATACAGCCTGTGTCAATTTTTTTATTCATTCTAATCAATATTCTAATCAACATTTTACGCAATTGAAAAGGACGCATGAATCAGCGCCCTTTCCTGTAGTTTCCAACATAAACTAGAAGTTTTTGTTGTTGTTTTTCTGATTGTTGTTCTGGTTGTTATTGTTCTGATTGTTGTTCTGGTTATTGTTCTGATTGTTGTTTGTGCTGTTGCAGAATTTGTTATCCTGATTGTTGTTCTGGTTATTATCGTTTTTAGACATTTGAGATACCTCCTGAAATTTTGTTTTTTACCATAACACAGCTTTTTGCTGTCTTATGATTACAGGAATAGTATGTCTTCTGCAAAAAAAAATATACAAAAATTTTTCTAGGACTATAGTACTAAATTTTGCTTGCATTTTTCTAGTACCTAAGTTATAATATAATTAGCAAATGGAAATAAACCCTTCATCAATTTCCATTTGCAGACCCTTATATATTAATTATTTATACTCCCCTCATCATAGGTCGCCAGCTCCCCTGACGACCTATATTTTTTGTCTTTCCCATTCAATTTCTTAGCTAATCCTTATTCACCAGCACTGAAATGATCTTCACTGCCATAAAAATTAAAATAACAGGAATCACTATCGGCAATACAAGCCGAAGTACAGCTCCAATTAACGCAACCACAATGACTACTATCAAAATAAGCGATAACATGAGCCATAACTTAGACATGCCATACTCTTTTCCGTTAAAATGCAAACGAGTTTTTCTACGTTCTTTCTCCTCACTATAATCTACCGTATCATTATAAACTTCTTCAAAGCCACTGCCTCTTCCCGTCTGCTTATTTGCTTCAATAATTGTTTTTGCAAGAAGCCTGGGATCTCCTAAAGCACTAATTACTTCTTCCTCACTTTTCCCTTTTCTGATTTCTGTATCCAGATACTCCTCATAGTATCGTATATTCTCATTAATTGCCAACTGAGTAGCTTTCCCTGATAAAGAAGCTCTTAATTTTTCTATAAATTCATATCGACTCATTCTGCCTGTCCTTTCTTATTTTCACTTTTTTACCATTCTTTAAAACTGATGTTCATATCCACATCCGTTTCAATTCCATCCACACTGCCTTCATCCGAGTACTGCCATACACTGAAATCATACGGATAATAAAATTCATCGGTCGAATAATATGCATACCATTTTTCATAGTCCTCTAACTGCGTAATATCCAACATCAGCATGAAAGTTTTCAGATTACCATATACCATAGGCGTATAACCGGCTTCTTTTATTCGCTCACAAAATGCAATTACAAACCTCGTCCTTTCCTCCGGCGTCAGTTCATTCGTTCTTGCATTTGATGAATTTACATCTTCCACATCAATCACTACCGGGTAATTAATCTCATACGGTTCCAAATTTTCAATAACAAAATCGGCTTCCTCAACAGCCTCTTCTTCTGTAACTGCCTGTGTAAAAAAATAAACTCCTACATTGATATCCTGCTCCAGAGCACCTTCCACATTTTCTTCAAAGGTTTCATCCAACACCATTTCTCCGGTAGTATATCCACGTATACCAAGCCTCAAAAATGCATATTCTACACCGTCTTCTTTTACACTTTCCCAGTCAATATCCCCCTGAAATTTGGAAACATCAATTCCTTTATGAGAAATTACTTCCGCATCCTCTACATAAGTAATTTCACCGCTTTCTTCATCTTTTTTAATGTTTTCAACTTCTAAATTATTATGCTTAATCGTATCCAAAATATCTTTAAATACATATTTTCCCTTTTCATATAAAACAATGTTTTCAGGGTAAAAATCTCTTAGCATGGACGTTGTACTGTCTCCATTTTCCATACGGGAGCGCATGTCATTAAAGATTTCATCGCTGTTTTCCCGTACAGCCTCATCTACTGCAAGCGTTACCGCACTTTTTACCATCGTATCTACTTCTTCCTGCGTATATGTCACAGGTGCCATTGCCAACGCTTCCTCAGCTTCTTTTTTTGCCTTTTCTTCTTTTACCTGATAATAGCCAATCGTACAAAAGCAGGCAAGCATTGCCGTCAACGCAACCACTGCAAAAACCGGCGTCAATACAATATACCAGTCTACTTTTCTCTTTTTACGTTTTTTTCTTTGTATATCCATAAATGAACCTCCACTTATTTTTCACTCATTTCCCCTGTTTATCCCACATCCGGGCTGTCGTATTTTGTAACTTTTTTAAGTATATCACACACGCATTATTTCCTTAAAGACTTATATTGGTAAATTAATAAAATTAATATTTTTTTAATCTTCACTACTTCTATTCCCGTTTTCTTTCCTGTATTATAAATAAGTATCATTATTGACATTTTATAAATCTAAAGGAGGCTGTTTACCTAATGAGTACTTTAAACGAACTTTCCGTGGAATCACTTTCTTTTAATCCATTTACGAAAATCGGCAAAGAATGGATGTTAATTACCGCCGGCACGGAAGAAAAAGCAAACACCATGACTGCAAGCTGGGGCGGTTTAGGCGTTATGTGGGGCAAAAACGTAGTTTTTGTAGTTGTCAGAGAAACCCGCTATACTAAAGAATTTATTGACAATAACAATAGCTTTTCTCTAACTTTTCTCGGCGAAGAATACCGTTCCTCATTAAATTATCTTGGAACCGTATCCGGGCGGGATGAAAACAAAATTGAAAAATCCGGACTTCATCTTTCTTATGTAAATGACGTACCGTATCTCGCCGAAGGCAGATTGGTTTTCACCTGTAAAAAAATGTCTGCCACACCGATAACACCGGAACATTTTCTGGATGGCACAATCGAAGAAAAATGGTATAAAGACGGAAACCTTCATACTCTTTATATCGGTGAAATCACCGGTATTTTATCCGAATAATCATTAAAATTAAAATAACCCGTAAACGGCAGAAATCCTGTTCTACGAATCTCTGCCGTTACTGACGGGTTATTTTTCATTATATTTCTTTATAAATACTATAAATTCCTCTAAGGAAACCGGTTTGCTGAATAAATATCCCTGATACCAGTTACATCCAAGCTCTAATAACTTATCCCTATGTTCTTCGGTTTCTACAAATTCAGCAATTACCTTTACTCCCAGTTCTTTTCCCAGTTCTACAATCGAAGCTATAATCTTCTGACTGGTTTTACTTTCCAACAGATTTTTTACCAGTGAACCATCTAACTTCACCACATTAAAATAGTTCGACTGAAGATAAATCAAAGAAGTATGTCCCATTCCAAAATCATCAATCAACAGCGTATGTCCTACTTTTTTTAATCGCTCCAGCTTATCAATTACCTGATCCGCATTCGAAATTACGTCCTGCTCTGTAATTTCAATCCACAAACGCTCCGCCGGAATATCGTATTTATTCAGACAATGTTCAATACATGACTCAATATCCCACAAAAGCGACTTCGCTGTAATATTCACGGAAATCTTAAATTCGCCCTCATATTCTTCTGATGTTTTCTTAATCGCACCTACTGCCATCTCAAACACTTTTGTCTCCAACTTAGAAAGAAGCTCCCCTTCCTTTGCCAGATAGAGAATGAGTGGCGGATAAATAAAACCGTATAACGGATGCTGCCAACGCAACAATGCTTCCGCACCAAGACAACGCCCCTTTGCATCAACCTGCGGTTGATAAAGCATATACAGTTCATTATTATCAATTGCCGTTTTCAAATCATGTAACAGCATACGTGAAATCAGTCCCAAACGGTCTGCACGGGTAAGAAACTTAGGTGTTTCATTTACTTCTTCCTTATCCTGTAATTCCTTTACCAGCTTCTTCACCTGTTCTTTGGCGTAATTTTCCTGTATCTGCTTATGTATACGCAGAAACGGTAAATAAATAAATATTCCTGCCGTTACACAAACCAATTGCAAAATCATCCCTCTTATAGAACCGGTTGCCATATACCCACTGAAAAGAATTGGTGTAGACCAAAAAATTTCTTGTGTAAGAGGTGGTACAATTCCAAGCACAGTTGCTCCATATGCAATAATATACGACACAATCGGCGTAAGAATAAACGGAATTGCCAGTACAGGATTTAAAATAATGGGAATACCAAACGTAAGCACTTCATTCAAATTAAAAACAACTGTAAATGACGCTATTTTGGCAATTTTTCCTATACGATCTTTCCTAAAAAACAACAACAATGCCAAAAGAACACATATCGTTGTTCCACAGCCACCCACAACCACATACGTATCAAAAAAACTTTTACTGAATACAACATCAGGTGTTACTTCCTGAAAAATATTCTGTGCTACCGGTTCCAACAAGTGACTCCCATGAGCACCACAAAACCAAAACAAATGCAGGAAAAATGTATACAATAAACCGGATAGGAAACCGCTTTCCATTGTTTCAAAAAAACTACAGCTTACATTGGAAAATAATTCATGGAGACTATATACACCAAATACTGCAATCAAAAATCGATTAAACAATGCTATCGTCCCAATTATAATGACTCCCGGTAAAAATGCCTGTATAGCATTAGCACACATTCCCTCCATTCCTATTGTATAATGTGTTAATTTTAAACTTTCCTTCTCTTTTAACTTCGTGTAGAGAAAACAGGAAAGCAGAGCAACAACCATAGCAGATAAGCTTGCCTTTGCTCCCAAATTATCTATACTGAACTGTTCGTTACCAATGTTCAATTGCGTACCGTAAGCCCCCAAAGCTACAATAACATACATCACGACTTTATCTACCGTTTCATTCCGTTCCATTCCATAGCTTATACTTAGTGCAATAACCAGAGCAACAGAAAACATTCCAAAAGTTCCCTGATATATCATATTAAAGAATTGATAAATCCACACAAATGTATCCTGTTTTATAAATTCCAAATAATTCTGAAACGGTAAATTCATAAGTGCTCCGGCAATTCCACCTACCAGAATAAATGGAATCATCATAGTTAACCCATGCCGGATAACCGTAAGAAAGAAATTATCTTCAATTTTATATGTAATCTTTCTTATTTTTTCTTTCATTTTACCGTACCTCCTGTCCTTCATACCTTATCTAACACCAAATCTTATACTATATTATAACGAAAAAAGGAACTGTATTCAACAGTTCCTTTTAATATTAGCGTGCGTTAGAAGATTCGAACTCCCGACCTTTTGGTCCGTAGCCAAACGCTCTATCCAGCTGAGCTAAACGCACACATTTTTTATTATCTGTCGCATCAGCTGCAACAGTGATATCATACACATTTTTTTACTATTTGTCAACAGGTATTTTAAATTTTTTTATTATTTTTTTCTTATTATTTTTCGAACCGCTTGACATGCTGCTTTTCCGCTACTAGAATGGATTTTGCATATGATATGATTTCCATTTAATATGTACAAACTAATAATTTTATGATTCAGCCTTCCCTTTTTTTAGTAAATTCGGCTGAGAAAGGAATTTATGAATACTGCTTTACTCAAAAAAACTCTACTAAATAAATCTTTGCTAAGTAAAATAAAAAATATTATAGTTGCACTTGTTGCTCCTGTTCTTACTTTTTATCTATTTGAGTTTTTAACCCACAATCCGTTTAAAACAATGAAAACCCCCGCACAGGTTTTAAATATTATACTTTTTGAAATACTGATGCTTTTTCTTGTTGTCACTTTCGGAAGACTCCGTCGTGCTTTAATGACCCTGACCGGATTTTTCCTTATAGCAGGTATTGCGAATTACTTTGTATTACAATTTCGTTCCGCTCCGATTATGCCATGGGACATTTTCTCCATCAAAACGGCTGCCAGCGTTGCTGACAATTTCAAGTATACCATGGACAAAGACGCTATCCTCTCTTCCCTTGGCTTAGTGACAGTCCTTGTACTTGAATTTTTCCTTGCAGAAAAAAAACGCTTTATTCACTGGAAAATACGCCTTGGCGGTACACTTGTCTGTACTCTTCTCATATACGGATTTACTGTAATGATTCAGGCGGACTCTTCTGTTTCACGTTTTAAACTGTATGACAAACTGTTTACCCCTACTACCATGAGTTATAAAGATGGTACGGCATTGGCATTTTTAATGGAACTTGAATACCTGATTGTTGATAAAC
The DNA here is from genome assembly GCA_017437065.1 of Lachnospiraceae bacterium. GTDB lineage: Bacteria > Bacillota > Clostridia > Lachnospirales > Lachnospiraceae > RGIG3002. The sequence goes on along the minus strand of JAFSBX010000060.1, from coordinate 13,104 downwards.
CTTCCGGTTATAAAGCTTCCGAAGCCAAAGAATTGCTTTCCTCTTATGCACAGGACTCTGAAAATGTTCCTGCCGAAGGAATTAATGGAACACTTCCAAATATCATTGTTATTATGAATGAAGCTTTTTCTGATCCTGCTGTACTGGCCGATTTTGAAACGAATCAGGATTACATGCCTTTTGTCCGTTCTTTAATGGAAAATGGTGAAAATACAAAATCCGGTTATCTTCATGTATCTGTTCTTGGAGGCAATACCGCAAATACAGAATTTGAATTTTTAACCGGAAACAGTATGGCATTCCTGCCACAGGGAAGTATCCCTTATCAGCAATACATTAAAAACGAGGTGCCCTCCCTTGCCTCCCATTTGAAGGAATATGGTTATACTACCATAGGTATGCATCCTTACAACAGCAGTGGTTGGGAACGCGATGAAGTATATCCGCTTTTAGGGTTGGATACCAATTATTTTATTAGAGATTTTAAAGATCCTGAAATCATACGAAAATATGTCAGTGATAAAGCTGATTATGAAAAAATTATTGAATTATTTGAAGCTAAAGAAGAAGGAAAACCCCTGTTCCTATTCAATGTAACAATGCAGAATCATTCTTCTTACACAGAAGCATTTGACAACTTTACTCCTGACATTTCCGTAAACGGTGCAGATTCAGATGCATTAAATAATTATTTATCGCTAATACATTTATCCGACCAGGCACTGGAATATTTACTTTCTTACTTTGCCCGGGTAAATGAACCCACTTTAGTTGTATTTTTTGGTGACCACCAGCCTACCAACTCTGTAGTGCGTCCGATTTGGAAATTAAACGGAAAATCAGATTCCTCGCTGACCGAAGAGGAAAATGCAAGACGATATCAGGTTCCTTATATTATATGGGCGAATTATCCTATGGAATCTGTTCATGGAGAAGATACCAGCGTGAACTTCCTTGCGTCAAAAGTTTTAGATGCTGCCGGAATTCCTCATTCACCTTACAACGCTTACCTGTCAGAGCTTTCAGAAAGTTTTCCGGTAATCTCTTCCATACAGGCTGTAAATTCTGATGGAACCGCTGCTCCAATCACAAACTGGAACACGGAACTTTTACCATATCAGAGTTTACAATATTACCAACTGTTTGACAGCAATAAAAAATAATATTTATAAACACTAAGTTAGGAGTATTATGAAAGCAAAAAAATTTTTTCAAAACAACATGATTTGTATTTTATCAACAGTAATACCCTTGATATTGATGTTGATTATATTTATTGCACGGGAAATTTATCCTTTTGGAGAAGAATCCTTTCTCCATATTGATATGTATCACCAGTATTTTCCATTTTTAACCGAGTTTTATCATAAAGTAAAAGACGGCGAAAGTCTCTTCTACTCTTTTCAGACCGGTTTAGGCTCGGACTTCGTTGCCCTGTATGTTTACTATCTGGCAAGTCCTTTTAACTGGCTCTCTCTGCTTTGCCCTGAAAGCCTCTTAATTGAATTTATGACCTATTTTGTTGTATTAAAAATTGCTGCCTGTGGATTTACTTTTTCTTATTATCTGAAAAAGCATTTTCAGTCCGACAGCTTCAGCATTATATTCTTTGCTACATTTTATGCACTTTCCGGCTACATGGCAGCATACAACTGGAATGTTATGTGGTTAGACTGTATTGTACTGGCACCAATCATCATTTTAGGACTGGAACGACTTGTCAAAGGTGAAAACTGCACTCTTTACTGTATTACTTTGGCACTTTCCATTCTTTCAAACTTTTACATTTGCATTATGATTTGCATTTATTTAGTACTATATTTCTTTGTCCTTCTTGTAAATGCAGAAAAAAAGGGCAAAGCACTGATAAACTTTACATGGTATTCCCTACTGGCCGGAGGTATGGCAGCAGTCCTTCTTATTCCGGAGTTTGCCGCTCTTGCCTTTACGGAATTTTCCAACGTTAATTTTCCGAATAAAATAAAATCCTATTTTTCCATTATGGATGTACTGGCAAGACATTCCATGAATGTTCCTGTGGAAACCGGACTGGATCACTGGCCGAATATTTACTGTGGTGTGGCTGTATTCTTTTTATTGCCACTCTACGTTATAAAAAAGGACGTTCCATTAAAAGAAAAGCTGCCGAAGCTCCTTCTTCTGGCATTTTTGATTTTCAGCTTTTCAACCAATACATTAAACTTTATCTGGCATGGTTTGAATTACCCGAATTCTCTTCCATGCAGACAGTCTTTTCTGTATATTATTTTGCTTTTAACCGTCTGCTTTGAAGCACTTAAAGGAATCAAAACCTACCAGTCAAAAACACTGGGCATGTGTTTTTTTGGCGTACTTTGCTTCCTGTTGCTTTGTAACAAACTGATTGATACGGAAATGTTCAGTTATTCCATTTTCCTTGTAACATTGGTAATGCTGGCACTTTATGGAATGCTACTGTTTTTCTTCCGCGGAAACCCGGCAAATAAACGTCGTGTATTATATGCTACCCTTGCCGCAGTTATGGTAGAGGCAGGTGTTAATACTTATATTACCAGTGTTCCTACCGTAAATCGTACGAATTATTTAAAAAGCTATAACGACTATTATACGCTTATGGACAGAGTGGCAGAAACAGACAATGGATTTTTCAGGGTAGAAAAATTCCGCCGCACTACCAAAAATGATGGTATGCTGCTTTCCTATCCTTCCGCTTCCCTGTTTTCTTCTACCTCAAATGCTCATGTAAAAGAATTTTACGGAAAATATGGTATGCAGAACAGTAAAGTATACTATAACTACGAAGGTGATACACCGCTTACTGCTGCACTTTTAAACGTAAAATACATGATTTCCAAAGAAGCTCTTGAAGATAACAGCCTTTACAGACTAATTGATATAGAAGGTAACTTATACTTATATGAAAATAATTACACACTTCCTTTCGGTTTCTTTGTAAATACGGAAAGTAATGAAAAATCCGGCATGGAAATAACTGAACTCAACAAATTGTTCGGAACTGTAAGTGATTTAACGGAAGTGATAAAAGAAGAGACGGAAGAAGAAATTGCCGAGGAAGCTTTAACGCCCCTTACTTTGCAGAACCGTTTCGCATCGGTATTTTCTACAGATTCACCACTGTTTGAATCTGTTGTTACCGACCGTCCAAACAAAAGCACAGTTATTATTACAGCAGACAAAGCCGGCTATATATATGCTTTTACAGACTCTTCCAAAATAACGGAAGTGACCGCCACCACAAACAATGAAGAAGATGATTTAAAATTTACTAAGTTAAACAATGAATATATTATGGACTTAGGTTATCACCATGCAGGAGATACCATTATACTCGAAACAGAAGATGAAGGCACTTTGTATGTATCAGCATATGTTATGAACGAAACAGTACTTGCTGAATGTCTGGAAACTCTGTCAGCCAAGCCCATGACACTGGATTCTTATAATTCCAACCATGTGGGCGGACACATTACAGTAGAGGGCAAAGGTGAACTGGTTCTTTCCGTTCCCTATGAACCCGGATGGACTTTAAAAGTAGATGGAGAAATTACCGAAATGAACATTTTCGAAGACTGCTTTATCAGCGTTCCTTTATCCGAAGGAGAACATACTATTGAGCTTTCCTACTATCCTTCCGGATTAAATGCAGGAATTCTCATTTCTGTCATATCATTGGCAGCTTTCCTTGGTACACTTTGGTTTAACAAACGCAAGAAAGCCGCCTGAACAAAACTAAACTAAGAAAACAGATTATACATGTCAATCCATTTTACGAGAAATCCATGCGTAAGATAGATTGGCATTGTTTTTTGCCCTAATTTATGAACTATGGGAATTCTTTTATTCGGCAGAAATCTCCGTACGCCAAATACGCCTAACATGCCTGCTGCTAAATGAAACAGTCTGAATTCTATGCCGGAACCTGTACTTTTATAAGATGCCGCTTCATAAAACCAGCTAAGCTTCCAGTTTCCCATATACCTTTCTGTAACAACAACAATACCTATGAAAGATGCTATTACAACACAATTAATTACGTTCCTATATTTTCCTGCCAATACATCCAGCTTTCGTGTTATCACTTCCCTGCCCTTTTCCTTCCCTTCCACCGGCAGTCCTTCCCTTTCTTTGTCCCACATATGCAAATCATATCCTAACAGAAAAAATGGAAAATACACAATAATGCGTGACAAACTCATACTTCTTCCAACGCCATTGTCATATCCTGCCAACAACGCTGCTGCCACAGCCATAATAAAAATTAATACCTGCTTTTTCCTTGAATCCGTAGAAACTACCGGTAAAAGTATCGTCCATACAATCATCGCAAACAGATACCATAAAATCCAGTATGGTTTCGAAAACTGCATTTCTAAATCATTTTTTAAAACAACACGTTCAAATAAAATATAAAGCATCTGAAAAATCACATATGGAATCAAAAGTCTTTTCAGTATACGTTCTCCCACTTTCGTACATTTTGCAAAATAACCTGAGCAATATACAAATAGTGGCATATGAAAAAAATAAATTAAAATATATAAATAGCGGGAAAATCCTTTTCCCATGCACAGCTCCAAAAAATGCCCTAAAACTACAAGCACAATTAATATTCCTTTTAAATTATCCATTTTAACGTTTCTCATATACTACTTCAGATTGACACTGCTTACACCCAATCTGTCCTTTCTGTCCGTAAATTCACATGTATTCTTTCAAACACACGCTTTTCATCATACACCTATGATTCCATAAGAAAAAGAGACATTTTGAATGAATTTTCTCCATTCAAACATGTCTCTTTTGTCGGATATTCTATATTTTCTATTTATACTATTGCATTCTCTGTTATTTCTGCCTATTCTTCAACCGTTTCTTCTGTAGTCGCTTCTTCTGTTATTTCTAAAGATTCTTCTGCCACAGCTGTACCTGTTTCCTCTTCCTGAATCAACAGATATTTCAGCTCTCCTGCCACATCTGTTACTTCATAACCATTCTCAATAAGACTGTTTACATGTTTGCCGGCTACTTCATTAGCAAGTGTATCAGAAATGCTTGCATTTACTGTGTTTTCATCCTTCGCTCTGGATTCAAACTTAATTACATAACATGTTGCATTTGTCTCATCCGGTACAATTGTAATTTCACCGGCTGCTCTTGTCTCATCGAAAAGCCAGTCAGAATATACATAATTTACACCATTATAGGATGCATTTTCATTCAAACTGTAGTCATCTTCTGAATTTTCATAGCTTGCTTTTAACTCCGCATCCTCTGTATATTCTGCACACAATGCATTGAAATCTTCGCCTGCTTCCAATCTTGTCTTAAATTCTTCCGCACTCTTCTGCAATTCTTCTACCGCTGCTGTTCTGTCAGCTTCTTCAGACTCAGATGTAATACCATCCTTCTTAAAAGAAAAGCTTCTGTAACTAACCGTATCATAGTTATTTTTGTTATTTGCATAATAAGTATCAATTTCTTCCTGAGAAGGCAAATTATCAACTTTAAGCTTATTATAATATGCTGATGCAAGTAAAGTTTCTTTTACAAATCCTTCTACTCTTGAAGCGGTTGCATAGTCACCATATACCTGTTTATAATACTCACTTTCTGTTACTCCCGCATTTGCTGCACTTGCTTTCAGTTCCGTACAGAAATTAGTATACGCAGTTTCTTCATCATAAGTAAAGCCTGTAGCTTTCGCTTCATCACCCAACGCTTTAATTTCTTTAATCTGTGCTACTGCCATATCATCAAAGCAATCTTTCCACGTCATACGCTCATCGCCCATATACGGCTGCTCATCAAAATCTTTTGTTGTATCAAGTCCCATATAAGAAACAAAAAAAGAATTCGCTGTCAAATAATTGTTAATTACACTGTTATAATAATAATCATATTCTAATTTTGTAAGTTCATGTTCTCCAACTTTTACATATGTACCATGAAATGTTTTATATCTTCTTACAAAACTCATACCAATGCTTCCTACAATTAAAGCAATGATACAAATCGCAAAAATCGTGCCACAAATTTTCATTCGTTTCTGTGCTTTTGCTTCCTGCTCCTGTTCTTTCCGCCTTCTTTCCATCTTACGGTCATATTTTGTCATAACCTTTTCTGTCGTTTCTTTTTGCTTAGTTGCCTTAGACACAATGGTCTCCTCCTTTATCTGAATTGCTCTTACAGTATACATGTAAACTGTGTCATTTTCGTGAATTTTTATTTAGATTTTAATTCTTCTGCGTGTTCACTTAAAACTCTTACAATCTCAGAAACTTCACTTACTAATCTGCTGTTTTCTTCACATGCCTGATATGTCTGTGTTGCATAAGCTGACATCTCTTCTGTAGTAGCTGAAACAGTCTCCACGCTTTCCACAATACCTACGTTTGCAGCCGCTAACTGTTCCACAACCTGCTCCATCTGCACTGCCTGTCGGTTAATACTCTTTGTAGAAGTAGAAATTTTTTCAAATCTTTCTGTTACTTCTTTTGTTGTTTCTGCATGAGAACGATTATTCTCTGATACAATTTCTACTGCACTTTCTACTTCCTGTAAATCTCCTGTAATTGTCTGAATCATCTCTGCAATTTCCACAGTAGCACCCTTGGTCTGGTTTGCCAGATTTGTAATCTCTCCTGCAACAACCGCAAATCCTTTTCCTGCCTCACCTGCACGTGCAGACTCAATGCTGGCGTTTAACGCAAGCATTCCCGTACGATTTGCAATACTGTTAATCAATTCTATTACAGTATTCATGCGTTCTGCATTTTCAGCAAGCTGATGCATTTTTGCAACTACTACATCATTTGCCTCAATTGATTTTTCTGCCTGTGCAGCAAGTGTCTCAACATTTTTGATACCTGCTTCTACTTCTTCTCCTGCATCCGCCAGCTTCACATTGATATCTTCTGCTGCTGCCTTTACTTTTCCTATCTGATTCTGAATCTGTTCCGTACTTGTAAGCTGTACCTGCATGGACTCTGCTGTTTCATTACTTCCCGTGGAAACTTCCTGCATGGCATTCCTAATTTCCTCAACGGAATTTCCCAGCATTTCCATTTTTCCGGATGCCATTTCAACATTTCCTATCATTTGTCCGGAAATATCCATAACACTTTCTAAAAGTGCTGTTGTTCTTTCCTTCTCACCATTGATTTGTACTACTTTTGCTTCATTTACTTTTTTCATAATACTTGTTGAAATTACCAAAAAGATACTCACAAGCAACATTAATGCAATTCGGATTTCTACATCAGCAATCTGCTCCTTTGTATATCCTACCGTTATTGCTTTATATGCTACATCAACAATATTAGCACCTATACCGCAAATGCAGACATTAATACAATATCTCAAATCAGAAAACAATGTAATCACAATATAAATCGGTACTACATATACAAATGTCAGAAAATTATCTGAAGTAAACATTAAAAACAGATATAAAATTCCATATCCAAACCCTAATAAATGACGTATTTTTTCACTCTCCGGATTTTTCTTGTATAAAACAAGCTCCGCCAGTGTCGTAACCAGCATAATTGCTACTAATGCAATCAAATACCCCATTGTGTGAGCTCCTTTAAATACCTCTATCAGATAAGCCACACTCAAAACAATCTCCACGATAACATGACAAATAATAGCCGCTGTATTAATGTATTGTTTCTCTGTCATACTTCCTATCCTTACCTCTTGTCCCATATTACCCTCCTATGTATAAGCTTAGTTAATTAATCATATCATAAATTATAAAAATTTTGTACTTTATTCTCGAATTTTGTCCGTATTTTTCTAAAACAAAAACAGTCTGACTGTTTCCAATTCAGACTGTTTTGCCCCTTACTTTATTTTTACATTTTATCTATTCTGCTTTTCTGATTGCTTTCAGAGCTGCACTTAATTTAATCGGATTACCATATCTCAAAGTACCCATTCTGTACAATTTCGCTCCAATAAATCCTGTTCCAATAATAGATGCTACCAAAATCAGGAAGGAAACTACGATTTCCCATGTTTGTATTGTTCCCATTGCAATACGCACAAACATTGTACTGTATGAACTGATCGGAAGGAAAGACAATACTTTAATAATAGCTCCATCTACATTCATTAACTGAGTTAATGAGAAGAAGAACACCGCCATAATAATAATCATTAATCCGCTGGAGCTCTTGCTTACATCTTCTGTCTTGCTTACCAGGGCACCCATTGCTCCGTAAAGGAATGCATAGAATAAATATCCTCCAACACCAAACATTGCAAATGTAACCAATACCGATACCGGAATATGTAAGAACATATCCAGCATGCCGCCCCACACATCTCTGTTCATTTCATATGAAATCAAAATAGCACCAAACATAATACCAACCTGACACAATCCGCCAATCGCTCCGGCAATAACCTTACCAAACAAAATACTGTTCGGTGTAGTTGATGTTACAAGTACTTCAATTGCACGATTGCTTTTTTCATTTGTAACAGAAACAGCAATCATCTGACCGTAAAAAATAATCAACATATATACAATCATAATAAGGAAATAACAATACCAGTAGTTACTTCCACTGTCTTTATTCAAAATCTGTGCATTTACCGTAATTGGAGCTTCATACATCCCCGTAATTTCTGTATAATCCAGATTATTTTCTGTACAATACTGCATACGGTTAAAAACCTTCATTGCTTCGTCAAACATCATACTGTTTACATCTGTCATTTCCCTGTTAAATACGTAATAATCGTATTCTGATGCGGATTTTACCACAAAACCGGCTTCTGCTTCCTGTTCCTCTACTGCCATCTTAACTGCTTCTACATTTTCAGCAGTCACCCATTCTGTCTCCGTAAAAATGGACTGTAAAACTGTCATATCCGCAACGCCTGCTTCATCCAATATGTACATTTTCTGCATGTCATCTTCTTTGACAGAATCTTCTTTCTTTTCTTCCACTTCTGCTTTTACCTGTACCCCTGTAAAATCAGACATATCAATAAACCTTGGAAGACATAACGCAATTGCACCCAAAACTGCAATAATCAATGTTAACGCTACAAAACCCTTACTTTTAAAATACTCTTTTAATTCATATTCAAGCACAATTAAAAACTTTTTCATTTCATTTCTCCATTCTTACACATGCTGTATTATTTTATTTTTCAATCTCTTCTCCAACTTTTTCTACAAAGATGTCATTTAAAGTCGGCTCATATCTTCCGAATTTCACTATGTCGATATCCGTTTCTGCCAATGCTTTTACTATTTCTTTCTTTGAGATACCCTCTGTCAGCTCCAGTACTAAAAATTCCTTTTTCTTTTCTGCTACAGAAACTCCTTTTAATTCTTTTTCTACTTTTTCTGCGAGCTCATTCAAGCTGTAATTTTCTGCAGAAAGCATCAGTCTGTTTTTACTGTAGTCCTTCTTAATTTCCTTAAGTTCCCCTGCAAGCACTACTTCACCCTGATTAATAATCGCAATATTGTCACAAAATTCTTCTACATAGCTCATCTGATGACTGGAAAAAATCACTACTTTTCCAACTGCAATCAACTCGTTTACTACGTCTTTTAATATCTGTGAATTTACCGGATCAAGACCGCTGAACGGCTCATCCAAAATTACAATTTCAGGATCACAAACCAATGTTGCTGCCAACTGTACTTTCTGCTGATTTCCTTTTGATAAGGTTTCTAACTTTCTGTTTGCATACTCGGATACTTCCAGTCTTTTCAACCATTTCATTGCATTTTCTTTTGCCTTGGCTGTTTTCATTCCACGCAGTTTCGCAAGGAATACCATCTGCTCCAACACCGTTCTTTTCGGATATAATCCTCTCTCCTCCGGAAGATAACCAATACTGTTATTCTTCGGTACAAATGGTTTTCCGTCCAGCAAAATCTCCCCTGAATTTGCATGGAAAACATCCATTAATATACGGATTGTCGTTGTTTTACCTGCACCGTTTCTACCTAATAATCCCAGTGCCTTTCCGCTTTCTACTGCAAAATTAATACCGTGCAGTACTTCTTTTTCTCCAAAACTTTTTCGAATTTCTTTTACTTCCAGTTTCATTTTTCTACTCTTTCTCCCTTTTTTATTAATTTATAAACCTAACATTCCGGAAACAAAACCGATAATGCCTCCTACCAAACCTGATACTAAGAGAATAAGCCCATATGCCCCTATTAAAGATATTCCTCTTAAACTGTTATCATACTTAGCATTGTTTAAAGGTTCTACCATTTCCGCATCTCCTCTGTAAATAATAGCTCTATTTTCCAATGCGCAGACAAATTTCCATCCTTTTTCTTCCGCATCCTTTAAACTCTGTACCTGCCAGTCATTGTTCATTCCTTCCCAGTCTTTCTTATCCTTAATGACTTCCTCTTGCTTCTCTTTTCTTCTCTTATTCATCAACCATTTACTGTCCATCGTATAAATCTGATGTTTATCTTCTTTCCTTACAAAATAATACTTTGTTGCAGAAACATCCGTTAAAATCCAGCCATTCTCTTCCTGCTCCCTCAAGAAACGCTTTAATCTTCTTATCGTAAAAATCAGCTTCTTTTTACACTTTGTATTCTCACGCTTCTTCTTCCATTCCTGTCTGTCAAGCAGCAATTCTTCCTCTGTTTTCTTTCCAATCTTCCAATATGCTAATGCCAATGAGTTAGCTAAAACGGCATATCCGAGAACAAAGTAGTTATACCAAGATAGTAATGACTCTAACTCAGGTAAAATGTTACTTAGCAACATTGTTAAAAAATCAATAAGTACAACAAATGTTACACACACAACCATCTCCTGTGCCTTTTTGTGATAAAAGGAAGAGAATTTCTTTGCTCTGTGTCTTCTTGATTCTTCATCATTGTATAATTCATTAATATCTTCCTCATTATACTCTTTGCAAAAATAATAAGTCAGAGCTTCATTATGAGTTACTTCTTTCCATCCTAACTCTTCTGCCATATCCATAAAAAATTCTTTATGTCTTATTTCTTCTAACGTTGGCTTTTTCGGTAAATTAAAACGGTCTATCTCATACATCATGTTCTTAGGCTCACCTTTTTCAAATGTATAATACATTCCGCCATTGATGTTTACCAAAAACCAACCTTTTTGAGCCATTTCTTCCAGCCACAGTCGCTCTTTTTGAAAACTCACAAATAGCTTAATTTTCTTCTTACTGTTTTTTTCCATTACTCTTTTCTCTCCACTTTTATAACTTCATGACCATCTTCAATTTGTTTTTCCAACCGCTCTGTTTCCATTTTTAAAAGCTGCATACCGGTTTCCGTAATCAAATAAGTTTTCTTCCCGTCTTCACTGGATGTTATTTCTATAATACCATCCGTTGTAAGACGTCCAACCATAGTATAAAGAGTTCCGGTTCCCAGCTGTATCCTACCTTTGGTCAAATCACTTACAAATTGCATAATTGCATAACCATGCCTTTTATCCGTAACCGCCAAAAGTGTATAATAAGTAGTCTCGGTCATAGGGATGTACTTTTTCATCAGATTCTCATCCAACCTTGCCCCTCCTTTTCCTTACAAATATATTTTATTCTTTCCGCGTTCTTATCGTTTAATATATTTCTTCTCGACATGTTTTTTCTCGATATGTCGAGCTGCGACATGTTGTCTGTAGACATATACTACTTCAAAAACTTCCTCTTGTCAATACATATTTCAAAAAATATCAGTGTATAAAAAAATCGTCGCTCGGCAGCGACGATTCTAAGGGAATTTGCAATGCAACTTCTCCTCTGTTTCTCACTACATTCGAGCAATTTACTATTACATAAAAAAAGTGTCACTCACCAGCAACACTTTTAATCAATTTTATTCCACTATTTTGTTCCACTAACTTAAAATCCATCTGTTGATTTCTCAGAAGAAAATGCTAACGTCAACTCAAGCTTCACCGCAGTATCTTCACCGCCTATAATTTTGATTCGATTTTTACCTTTTTTCAATTGTAGCGTTTTTTCTACTTTATCAGCTTCCTCTGTTTCATCGGTTACTTCTACAATTGTTTCTAATGCTCCATCAGGTAAAATCTGCACCAGCTTTGCTTTTCCATTATCCACCTTCAAAGAATACCGTATATTTACTTTCATATCTTCTGATGCCGTATATGACCAAATGGTATCCATTCCTTCAAATACTTCACAGGAAAGTGTAATTGTACCATTATTTTCGCTCATTTCATAATTTACTTTATTATATGTATTTGACTGACTTGCAATTTTTCTATCATTATCATATACAGATGATGCATCAGAGCTTGCGCATCCGGTTAAAAGTATTACTACACACAAAAATATTATTCCCAACTTTTTCTTCATTCAGATATCCCCTTCCTTTTCAAATTCACCGTTTACAATTACTATTTACACATTTTTCTTTTCATTATATCCCTCTGACACTCTTTATCGTACCATTGCCTTTAATTCTTCCATTAATTCTAAATCCGACTGTTGAATCTTAATGTTTGTTGTTAAAGATTCTTTTTCAGGCTTTTGGACTGTAATTTCAATAATAGTTCCTTCCTCAATCCCCTGTCCCAAAACAGCACGGATAAACGCCTCAAATTTAGGATGATTACCTGTAAACTTATTTTTTGCACTCATAATCTTCATAATAGATGCGGGATTTAACATATTTAATTCTCCTCTCATGTATTTTTTTATAATTTAACAAATTTATAAATATCCAGTATATAAAATAAAAAAGAAATATAACATTTCTGCTATATTCCTTCTCTACACTCTACTGCCGGCGACCGGAATCGAACCGGTACTGTATTGCTACAACAGGATTTTAAGTCCTGCGCGTCTGCCAGTTCCGCCACGCCGGCATATTCCATATTAAAAAAATGTTATTCTTTAGTGGGACCTACAGGGCTCGAACCTGTGACCCTCTGCTTGTAAGGCAGATGCTCTCCCAGCTGAGCTAAGATCCCATGTTTTAAAGAAAACGACCCAGAAGGGACTCGAACCCTCGACCTCCGCCGTGACAGGGCGGCGCTCTAACCAACTGAGCCACTAGGCCATATAATATTTTTTTAT
>JAFSBX010000007.1 GCA_017437065.1 Lachnospiraceae bacterium | reverse complement strand
GAAAGAATGAGAAATGCTCGTCAATTAAAGAAAAATTCGCAAAATAATTAATCGGTAGAGGGAGAATAGCACTGACAAATTATAAGGTCGAAATAATTATAGTGTTTAAAGAACTTTTTACCCCTTAAAAACGATTAAAACAAAATCCGCATCTCACTAACCCTAACCGCACAAAAAAGCAAAAAAGGCCGCAAAAACGCCTTATGACAGCAAAAGTAGCGAAAATAAAATTAAGCAGGAAAAAGCGTGGGTGCGTTTCATCGCCCTCCACGCCGTAAACACCGACCGGCAGTGCCGTTCGGGATGGTGCTATTTGTCAAAAGTAGTGCGGTTTGGGGGTGCGGTGTTCCTGTCAGGCGAGTAAAATAGCCTTATTTGAATGCACATATCTCATGTGCGTAAGCGAAAGGAGGAAAATTATGAGCAATAAACATCATATCAGCTTCTGGATTAAAGACTCAAATCTGAAAGAAACTGAAATAAATATGAAAGCCATTGGTTGTAAAAGCAGAAGCGATTACATTGATACTGCAGTTGAATTCTACAACGGATATTTACACAACAAGCATAACGAGGAGTATGTTAATAAAAATGTAGTCAATACAGTACAAGGAATGCTTGATAGTTTTGAAAGAAGAATGGCTCGTCAATTGTTCAAACAGTCTGTTGAGATTTCTAAAATATTTTGGTTGATGGTTAAAGAGATGGATGTTAATCCGGAAGACGCTGATACATTGCATGCAAGCTGTACCGATGAAGTGAAAAAAATCAACGGCGCAATACAATTCCCTTATAACACAAAGGATGATATTTAATGCCAAGATTAATCGTTAAAATTATGCATGTGAAAGCATCAAAATCTGTTCGTGGTTATGTGAATTATGTTGCGACTCGTGAAGGCGTTGACAAGTCGGTAAATCTGAATGTTTTGATTGGAAAACCAACAAAAAAACAGATGGAATTTATCGACAAAATGCTCGAAGAAAGTCCTGATGTTATGGACTCGTTTGAGTATGAAGATTACATCTTAAATCCAACAAAACAAAATGCATCTGCACTCATTACTGTGATTGCGGAAAGCAATCCAGAATTATTTGATAGCAGAGAACAGTATCTGAATTATATTGCAACAAGACCGAATGTAGAAAAAGTTTCTGAACACGGTTTGTTCGGAAAGAAAAATGAAATTAATCTCGCAGAAGTTAAGAATGAAATTGCAGATTTGAATTCAGTTATATGGACACCGATTGTCTCATTACAGAGAGAAGATGCATATCGTCTAGGATATGATAATGCTGATATGTGGCGTGATTTAATTCGCTCAAAACAATTGCAGATGGCAGAAATCTTTGGAATACCTGCAAAGGATTTTAATTGGTATGGAGCATTCCATAATGAAGCAGGTCATCCGCACTTGCATATGGTTGTATATTCGACAGGAAGTAAGCGTGGTTTTATCACAGAAGAAAAGATAGAAAAAATAAAATCTATGCTTGCAAACGAAATATTTAAAAACGATATGTATGAGTTGTATGATCACAAAACACAAGCGAGAGAAAAGATATCTGATGAGATAAAAGCACGACTTAAAGTTATTGCTGAACGAATTCGTGACAGAGACTTTTCTGACTCTGAAGTATGCGATTTGCTTGAACAGTTTTCTGAAAAATTGAAACTGCAAAAAGGAAAAAAACTGTATGGGTATTTGTCTCCTAAAATGAAAAGAGAAGTGGATGAGATATTCAAAAAAATTTCAGAGGATGACGACATACAGAAAATGTATAAAGAGTGGTGTGATTTGCAAACACAACTGCTCAGAATATATCACGATAAGGAAATAATATTTCCAGAATTGTATGAAAATGAAGAATTCAGAAAACTGAAAAATGCAATCGTGAAGGAAGCAGATTTGATTGGAAAAACGTTGGGTTACATTGAAGAGCCTGATGTGGTTGAAATGCCAACAGAACTTGATGAAAATGATGAATATAGTCCGATAGAATTGACTACGAAATCATCGCAAGTTGCAAAAAAAAGAGAACCTGATCTTGAAGTGGAAGAAGAAATTAAAGCGGAAGGTATAGCTGTCTCTGATACATATATTTGTGATTACAGGTCCAAGTACAGAACTGCAAGGTGGTTGTTGTATTCTGAAAAGGATTATGAGAAAGCATTTGAGTCGCTGAAAGAAGAAGCAAAAATTGGAAATGTTCCTGCAATACTTGACCTTGCAAAAATGTATCAATCGGGATTGTTTGTAAATCAGGATGACGAAATGGCTGAAAAACTTTTCAAAGTCGCACTCGAAGGATTTGAAACATTAGAGGGGAATGAAACATCAGATTTTTATGAGTATCAGATCGCAAAACTATATGCAATGAAATCAAGTTTTCAGAATCAGCGAGAAGCAAGAAAATGGTTTGAACTTTCAGCTAAAAAAGGAAATTCATTTGCGATGTTTTCCCTTGCTAATATTTATTTTTACGGAAATGGTATAGAGCAAGATATGAGGAAAGCTTTTGAATTTTATAACAAGAGTGCAAAGAAAGGTTGTACACATTCATATTACCGACTTGCAGAAATGTATAGAAAAGGTTTGGGATGTGATGTCGATGTTAGATTAGCAGGAAGATGGTATGCAGAAATGTTAAAATTCTATTCTTTTAATCCAGATAAAAGAGATTCACGGAGCGACTATAGAATCGGTCGCTTGTATGAAAAGGGCTGGGGAACTGATGCGGATATAAATAAGGCAAAAAAATATTATCTATCAGCATGCAAAGATAACAATGCCGATGCGGAATTTGCAATGGCAAGAATAAATTACAGAGAAGGTAATGAAGAGGAATGCCTAAAGTTTATTGAACTCGCAGAGGAGCATGGAAATGAACATGCAAGAGAATGGTATGAAAATGTAAAAGCATATCAAAATCAGTATTATCAGCAAACAATTATAGAATCAACTGCACAGTTGTTTTGCAGACTTGCAAGCATAATTGAGAACGATACAGATAAGAAAACAGAAGGATTTAATAAAACAATTGTCGACTCTAAAGAAAGAAAACGTATCATCAAAAAGAAACAGAGCCTCGGCAT
>JAFSBX010000059.1 GCA_017437065.1 Lachnospiraceae bacterium | reverse complement strand
ATGGTATGTACCGTAATCTCCATACAGCCTTCGTTTCCATCCTCATAGGATTCCGACATCTTTTGAATAAACTCTTCTTCCTTCCGCTCCAGACCATTATAAAACACCACATACCTTGGTGCCGGAATACGGATTCGTTTTCGCACGCTCAAATCCACATCCTTTAGCAGCTTCTTATACAAATCCGAAAAATAGAAAAATCCCCTCAACGGCATGTTGGGGCAGTATCCTGATTGATGTTCGTACAAACACATGTTACTCTCCACGATAAATGATATGTCATTTTTCATCTTCATGTATACTGCATTTTCCAGCGTGTTAATTGTCAGCTCCTCTTCGTTGGCATAATGACTTCCGTTCAACGCATTATACAGCTCCAGCAGTCTCTTTCTATTATTAAACAGCAGTCGGAATACCCTATCTTTATAAGTCCGGTACACCGGCGGGGTGTCCATGCCTCTTTCCACACCCCCGGTGTTGACCATTAGCTCATTTCCGGTTGTCGCCATTCTACTTCCGGAAACTTCGTTTTCCGGCTCTGTGCTTTGTCTGTGATTCCATTCCATAACTTTCTCCTTTCGCTGTTGCGGGAAACAACAAAAAACGCGAAAGTTTCTGTCCCGTTCCCCGCTTTTGTTTTTAATTGTTTGAAAAGCAAGGATTCAAAACAGATGACGTATCACAAATTTCTGTAATACATCCTAGAAAAATAGAATAATAAGATAATTAATCCGTCAGATATCTATGCTTGTTGGGTTCATTATAACAAAAAGGAATTGGCTTGCCAATCCCTTTTTTACACGTTTTATACCGTAATTAGCCGTTCGTAATCATCATATCCCCAACTCCTCCAACAGCTTTTCCTGATACTCCTTATCTTTTACTGCACGAACCAAATCAGTTTCCCTGTTCTGATCTATTAATATACTGTTCAGCCGGTTCAACCTCGCCTGACCTGCCTCACGTCCCTCTTCACGTCCTTCCCTACGTCCTGCTTCACGTCCGCGTTCATAACCTTCTTCTTCCCCGGCTTCGAAATTAGCTTTCTTCGCGTATTCCTCATTGTATTCATATATCGACATTGCCACTACCTCCGCTTTCTGCTCCAGCAAAAAATCCTTCAGTATATCTTTACGGATACATTCCTCGACAGCACTTTCCACTGCCTCATTTAACTTCATTCTTTCCATTTTTTCACGTACCAGGGAAACAAAGAAAGAATAACCATATAAAGACGGACTTTTCTCCAGAAGACTTCTATTATGTCCGTGGTTGATGTTGATGGTATGTACCGTAATCTCCATACAGCCTTCGTTTCCATCCTCATAGGATTCCGACATCTTTTGAATAAACTCTTCTTCCTTCCGCTCCAGACCATTATAAAATACCACATACCTTGGTGCCGGAATTCGGATTCGTTTTCGCACACTCAAATCCACATCCTTTAGCAGCTTCTTATACAAATCCGAAAAGTAAAATAATCCTCGCAGCGGCATGTTGGGGCAGTAGCCGGACTGATGCTCATACAGACACATGTTACTCTCCACTATAAAGGAGATGTCATTTTTCATCTTCATGTATACTGCATTTTCCAGTGTGTTAATTGTCAATTCCTCTTCGTTGGTATAATCACTTCCATTCAACGCATTATATAACTCCAGCAGTCTCTTTCTATTATTAAACAGCAGTCGGAATACCCTATCTTTATAAGTCCGGTACACCGGCGGAGTGTCTGTGCCTCTTTCCACACCTCGAGCATTGACTATTGCCTCATTTTCGGTTTTCGCCATTCTACTTCCGTAAACTTCGTTTTCCGGCTCTGTGCTTTGTCTGTAATTCCATTCCATAACTTTCTCCTTTCGCAGTTGCGGGAAACAACAAAAAAACGCGAAAGTTCCTGTCCCGTTCCCCGCTTTTGTTTTTAATTGTTTGTTTGAAAAGCAAGGATTCAAAACAGATAATGTATCACAAACTTCTGTAATACATCCTAGAAAAATAGAATAATAAGATAATTAATCCGTCAGATATCTATGCTTGTTGGATTCATTATAACAAAAAGGAATT
>JAFSBX010000058.1 GCA_017437065.1 Lachnospiraceae bacterium | reverse complement strand
CTGTTATTCTCGCCGACAAAATCTCTCATCATGAATATATCAGAAGCTTAAAACCTCTTATCGCTTAGGACTTACCAACTTTATATGTTATAAGCTTATTAAAGTGCGCCTAAATGTAGTGGTTGTAAATTTCCATCCTAGAATTCGTGCTATTGCACGAATTCATCCTTGTTTTGAATAAAGACTGCAAACGAGCTTAGCGAGTTTCGCAATTACCTACTTTATTATAACTGTAGCCGCCTTCTGCCTTTTCTTATCGTCCCGTTTCACCAGACATTTCTTTTGAAGACATTCCTAATTTTCTTGTATTATAAGTTTATAGTAAGTTTTTCACTTTCTGTAAGCATCCACAATCTTGGTTACTGCACGGATAACATCATCCACATCCTCATCGGTCATAGAAGGATACAACGGCAGACTCATCATTTCACTGTAAAGCTTCTCTGCCTTAGGGCAAATTCCTCTCTTATAGCCTAATTTTTCATAATACGGCATATAATACACAGGGATATAATGTACATTACAACAAATATTTTCTGCGTTCATTGCCGCAAAAAATCCTGCACGGTCAATGTTCAACATTTCAGGACGTATCCGTAAAATATATAAATGTCTCGTAGTATCGGATTCCTGAATTTCTTCCTGTACAAAAAGCTCCGGAATCTTACGGAATGCTTCATTGTATTTGTTTACAATTTCTTTTCTCCGGTCACTAAACATTTTCAATTTACCCAACTGACTAATTACAAGTGCCGCCTGAATATCGGTTATTCTGTAATTATAACCCAGTCCTATCATTTCATAATACCATGGTCCGTCACTCTCATGCTCCATCAAGCCTTCATTTCTCGTAATACCATGTGCACGATATAGTAACAATTTTTCATAGAGTTCTTTATTATTCGTAAGAATTGCACCACCCTCACCACCGGTTACTGTTTTTACCGGATGAAAGCTGAAGGTTGTCATGTCTGCGACAGAACCGACACCTTTTCCTTTATACTTGGTTCCAATGGAATGAGCACCATCTTCAATCAACAAAATCCCTTTTTCATGACAGATAGCGATTAGTTCATCCAGCTCTACTGCCTGTCCCGTAAAATCAACAGCAATTACTGCTTTTGTAGCATCTGTAATTTTTTCTTTGACTTTCGCCGGGTCTATATTATAGGTATGGGGGTTAATATCCGCAAATACCGGTTTAGCTCCACAGTATAACGCACAATTGGCACTTGCTGCAAAAGTAATTGGTGTAGTGATAACTTCGTCACCTTCCCCAATTCCTGCTGCCAGACATGCTACATGCAATGCCGCTGTGCCGTTGCTGATTGCCACCGCATATTTCGCGCCTGTTATTTCACACAGCTTTTGCTCCAACTCTGTAATCTTCGGTCCACAAGTCAGATAATCGCTGACAAGAACTTCGGAAACTGCTTTTACGTCTGCTTCGTCAATGTACTGGTGTCCGTAATATAATTTGGATTCTCTTACCGGCTTTCCACCGTTTATCGCTAACTGTTCCATTCTTTGCTCCCATCTGCCGCTGTTGCGGACTTTTTTATTCTATAATATAAATTGAGGTATCAGACTAAAGGTTTGTTATATCCTTACTACTCTTCGCTTTTTAACCCTACTGTAATCTTGTTTTACTTTCTTTTAGTCGGACGTTTTCCTGTTACGCAACCCGACTGTTTCTGCCATTTCCTTTTTTAGTCGGAAATTTCCTATTACTTAACCCGACTGTTTCCATATTTTCTCTTTTAGGTCGGATATGTTCACTTTATTAGCCCGACTAAAATACTATTTTTTGAAGTTAGTCAGTATTCTGTTCCTTGCATGTGATAATTTGTCGGATTAATATATGCGTCTGGCAAAATGCTTCCAATTAGGAATCTGTTTTTGTCAAATAAGTCAATTTTATCCGCCAGCAAAGTTGCGAAAAGCATGTGTATTGTTCTCTGTGCCATTCCGTTAATCTCCATAAAGCTTTAAATTTATCCTCTTTACAATTTAAAACTCCGTAGAATATTTGCTTAACAGCAAGGAGACTGAATGAGACGATGCTGTGGCAGCTACACCATTTCTCGCACTTACACGACAAGGGACAGCTTGCACCGTCCCTCTCATTTTCACACACTTTTCCTAGTGTGCGTCTACTGTCTTTAATAATTCACGAATTTCTTCCACACTCAACCACTCTGTATTGTTGTCTGAACTATAGGAAAATCCATCCGCCACTTTCTTTCCTGTCGGAACCGGGCGTTTGCTGTCACTCCATACCATCTGCGGATAAACAATAAAATGCTTATCATATTCGTAGGTTGTCATGGAATCTTCTACTGTTACCATAATTTCATGAAGCTTTTCACCTTCACGAATTCCAACCTCCGGCATTTTGCATCCCGGAAGCATAGCTTCTGCAAGGTCTGTGATTTTAAAGGAAGGAATTTTACTGATGAAAGTTTCTCCACCCTTTGCTTCTTCTAATGCTTTGATTACAAGCTCTACACCCTGTGTTAAGCTAATCCAGAAACGAGTCATGCGGTAATCTGTAATCGGCAGTTCTGTTCCGCCGTTATCAATAATATTCTGGAAAAACGGAATAACTGAACCGCGGCTTCCTGCCACGTTTCCGTAACGTACGATAGAAAAACTGATATCTTTGTTTCCTGCATACGCATTGGCTGCAATAAACAGCTTGTCGGATACTAACTTTGTACCGCCATATAAATTTACAGGATTGACTGCCTTATCTGTAGAGAGCGCTACCACTTTCTTTACATCACTGTCCAATGCCGCATCAATAATGTTCTGTGCACCTGTAATATTAGTCTTGATTGCCTCGTTTGGATTGTATTCGCAAGCCGGAACCTGTTTCATGGCTGCCGCATGAATTACATAGTCCACGCCTTCAAATGCTCTCTGTAAACGCTCTTTATCACGAACATCACCGATAAAGAAACGGAGCTTGTCCTTATACTCTTTAAAATCATTTGCCATGATGAACTGCTTGAATTCATCACGGGAATATATAATTATTTTCTTTGGCTCGTAATGCTCTAACACATATTTTGTAAAGCATTTTCCAAAAGATCCTGTTCCACCTGTAATTAAAATAGTTTTATTATTTAACAATTTGAACTCCTTCCCTGCCTTTTTCCATGAATCTATTACTTTATAAGTGTTAATCACTTATTATTATGGGCAGATTGCACTATACGATTCATTCTATCATATTAACAAAGAATTTTCCATAACTAAAAATCATATCTTACTATCGTACAATTTTTCACTCCAAAATTCGCATATTCTTCATTTGTCATCTCATAAAAGTAAGATTGAATCACTCTTGCAATCCCGTTATGAGCTACCAGAATGTAGGTCTTTTCCTCTGACTCTGCTTTTATTTCATCCAATAAATTATAAATACGCTGGGCAAGGTGCAACATACTTTCGCCGCCATCATAACGGCACACAAACTGCTTTTTCGCCTCATGAAACTCAGCACCGTCTCTAGGTGTGGATTCGTATTTTCCAAAATTCTGTTCCCGTAGCCGTTCTTCCATGCGCATAGGAATACCGGTAAGTTCCGAAATATGACGTGCAGTTTCCGCAGCACGAGTCAATGGAGAATACAGAATAAAATCCGCATGAATATTCTGTTCCACAAATTGCTTTGCAGTTTCCATTGCCTGTTTGTGACCTGTTTCCGTCAATGGAATATCGGTTGCACCACAGATTTTATTTTCTACATTCCAGACACTTTGCCCATGTCTGACAAAATACATATGTCCCATAGTCTTCTCCTCTACAATTCTATATCTCTTCGCTTTTATCAACTTACAGTAATATAATTACACAAAAACCACCTGAACCAAGACCATATAACATACAGTCCCTGCAACAATGCTTATAAGTGTATTTCGCTTCCAGACATAAAGAATTCCCACAACCAGGCACGCTATAAGCGTTGGCAGAAATCCATCCATGCTTGTAAAACTTACGCCTTTCAGGCAATAAACAACAAGCATTCCCATAATTGCATAAGGAAGCACTTTACCAAGTTTCTCAATCATTCCCGGTGTTTTACTGCTTCCGTTAAATACCATAAACGGTAAAAAACGAAGTGTGGCTGTAACTAACGCAATCACGGCAATCACATACCATGTATGTAAATCAGTCATTTTTTCCTTCCTCCTTGTATATACAAAGCAAAAGTGAAATCACAAGCATTGTCGGAATCAGGAATTTTTCACTTCCGAATATCACTAAACATATTACCGAAACTGCAACACCAATCATTGCCGGAATATGCTTTTTAGTACTCAGCCACTGTTCAATAAAAACGGTAAGGAAAAGTGCCGTCAGTGCAAAATCAATGCCTTCGCTGTTGAATTTAACTATCGAACCCACAGCCACTCCAAGCACTGAGCCTAAAATCCAATAAATGTGATTAAATAGCGATACAAATAAATAATAATCATTTCTTTTATCTGCCGGTATCTGCGGATTATCATTACATACCAGTGAATATGTTTCATCCGTAAGTGAAAAAATTAAATACGGCTTTCTTTTTCCGGTATTTTTGTATTTATCAAGCATCGAAATCCCATAAAATAAATGTCTGGCATTTACCATAAGCGTTGTAAGGGCTGCCGTAATGAAAGACGCTCCGCTTGTGAGCAGACCTATTGCAACATACTGCATGGAACCTGCATATATCATAAGGCTCATTATAAATGCCATCAAAATTCCGTATCCGTTGGACTTAAGAATGATACCGAACCCAAAGCCAAGAACCAGATAGCCCGTTAACACCGGAATAGTATCTATAAAAGCAGCTTTCACTATTTTCTTCATGATTCCCCCCTGATATGCAAAATCCTTTCTGCCTGCATCTTTTCGATTAGAATTATTCCACTCTAAGCAGCTCACTCTCAAACAAAAATTTCAACTGAAATTTCCGCTCTGTTCCACCAAACTGAACTGTAACGTATTCCTCCGAACTTTCCGCTACAACTCCCTGCCCATACTTTTTATGTACAACGCCAATTCCTTCGCCCAAAGCATCACAAAATGCCTCGTATTCTTCCTGCGAAAATATCTTTTTAGGTTTTACCGGACTTTTACCCTGTATCTGCTTCTGCAATCTTCCCTGCCCTGATGTTATCTCCCTCTTTGGTGTTTTCCCAATCAGCTCTTTACCAAAAGTAGATGTATTTGGTACTTTAAATAAATTCAAATGATTCTTGGCTCTGGTCACTCCTACATAAAAAAGACGACGCTCTTCCTCGTAATTTTCCCATTCCTTGGGCTCTGCCTTCTTTTGGCTCATAAGAACCTTCTCCGGCAAAATTCCATCCATTACATCCAAAAGATACACTGTATCATACTCCAAACCTTTACTGGCATGGATGGTTGAAAGAATAAACGGACACTTCGGATCATTTTCCTTTTCCTTAATAATCCGTGAAAGTTCCATCATTCGATGCAAAAAACTTTCCACTGATTGTTCCATACAGGCGATTTCCTTCATAATAAAGATTTTACCGTCATTCATCCCCATACGTTCCAAATATTCCCCGTACCCCATCAGCTTTACAATTCTATAAATCGCCTTGTCCGCGGCTTCCTTCTGCATGCCTTCCAGATGCATACAAATATCCCGAATACTTCTCACTGTATAATCAGGGAAATCACCATAACGGACAGCCGCTTCCAAAACCGACATACCTTTTTCTGCACTGATTTCACAAAATCTCATGGCATTCTGCTTATTTATGTACAAATTTATTTTAAAGTATATCTGCATAAAAAGCTCTGTATCCTTTGGGTTCATTGCAAACCGAATAATATTTAAAATATCCGTCACAATACGATGGGTAAAAAAAGTCAGTTCTGCATTTCTCATGCAATATGGAATCCCATTCCTCTCCAGCCTGTCCACCAGTGGCAAGACACTCTCATTATCTCTATAAAGAACCGCTGTCTGTGTCTGACATCCCACAGCCACCTTTTCTAAGTATGTATACTGTGCTTTTCTGCTCTTTAATTCTATCTCCCTGACATCAGCACCTGCCGCCCGAAAGGCTCTCATATGCTTCACATGACGATTCGTATTCTTCTGAATAAATTTATCTGCCGCCGTTACAATATTTGCATTTGAACGAAAGTTTTCTTCCATCAGAAGCACTTTTGCACCCGGATGATTCTTTTCAAAAGACAGAATCGCTTTCGGATATGCCGCCCGGAATCCATAAATACTCTGATCCTCATCACCTACCATAAAAAGATTATCCTTACCACGGGCAAGAAGTGCAATAATCTCATGCTGAATCTTGGAGGTATCCTGCGCTTCATCCACGCAAATATACGGATAACAACTTTGAAAATACTGCAAAGTTTCAGGACTCTTTCTAAGAATATTCAATGCATAAATCATCTGGTCATCATAATCCATCAGCCCTTGTTTACGCATTTCTTCACAATACCTTTTATAAATCTCCGATATTTGAAATCCCGCCTCTTTCTTCAGCTCTTCCATCTGTTTTTGAGAAAGCATCATATTCTTAATATAAGTAATTAGAGAACGGACATCCTTCATATCACCCTCTGTCGGATAAGTACCCTCTATGTCCTGAAAAATCAACGACAACATTCCTGCTGTAGACTTTTCTTCCGTAACCAGTTGAAACGAACTTTTCCCTATCAGCCTTCCAAAATAATGAATCACCCTGGCACATACACCATTGATAGTCCGAAACTCCATGCGTTCACGCAATTCAGCACCAAAATATTTTTCAAAACGGTCTGCCATGTCGCGGGTGGCAGCTATTGTATATGTCAGTGTCAGGATGTTTTCAGGTGGAATTCCTTTGCAATATATCATATATCCCAATCTCGTCACCAGTACTGTCGTCTTACCGCTACCGGGTACCGCAAGAAGAAGAACCGGACCATCCACTGTCTGTACGGCAACCTGTTGTTGCTGATTTAATATGATATTGTACTTATTTTGAAATTCATCAAATGTCATTTTTACACACCTTAAACGTATAAATTCCTACTAACACTCACTTACTACTTTTACTCAATCAATTTATCACCTGTATATACATATTTATCAATGCAAATGTAATAAATAAGTACTTCGACTATTGGAGATAGATTAGTGTTATTTTAGTTTACTCAGTTTAGATACATTCGCTATAACAATCAGTTTCATAGATTTTTTCAAAGGCTTTTCCGGATCAATGTTAATACAAATATTCTTTTCCTGCACAATAGCCACAACATTTATGGAATATTTCCGTCTGAGATTTAATTCCAACAAATTTTTTCCTTCCCACTCCGGTTTGACATCAAGTTCTATC
Source organism: Lachnospiraceae bacterium (assembly GCA_017437065.1). GTDB lineage: Bacteria > Bacillota > Clostridia > Lachnospirales > Lachnospiraceae > RGIG3002. Next base: position 21,592 of record JAFSBX010000058.1, on the reverse strand, counting down.
ATGGAAACATCTTTGGAAAGTTCAATAATATCTATAAAACCGGAACTGAGAAGATTTTTAGCTAATCGGATACCTGACTCACTTTCCGGAAATACAACACGATCCGCTCCGACCTTGCTCAAAATTTTATAGTTCATTTCACTTGAACATTTTGCAATAACAGTCTTTACACCAACTTCCTTACATAACATTGTTGCCATCACACTTGCTTCCAGATTAGTTGCCATAGCAATAATTACAATATCAATATTGGCAATACCAAGCCGCTTAATAACTTCCGCATCCGTAACATCCGCACATTTACAATAAGGAATTTCACCGGCAACTGCGTTCACAATATCTTCGTCCATATCCACTGCCAATACTTCTGCTCCATTATCTACAAGCTCTTTTGCCACAGCCCTTCCATATCTTCCAAGTCCAAAAACAGCATAAGATTGATTTATACTCATAATATCTCTTCCTTTCCATAATGCATCAGCCAACACTTATTTCTTCAATTGGATTTTTAATCATAGTTTTACTTTCTTTTTTCGTGTTAAATGCTATCGCAAGAGAAATAGGTCCAACTCTTCCCAAATACATTGTTATGATTATAACAATCTTTCCCCATAAATTTAACACCGGAGTCAGGTTTCTTGTCAAACCAACCGTTGCGGTTGCGCTGACGGTTTCATACATAATATCCAGTGCACTTGCATTTGTGACAGCCGCCAGAAGAATTGTGGAAGTAAACATAATAAGAAAAGACATGCTTACTACCGCCACTGCCTTACTTACTGCCTGTTTTGAAATTGTTCTTTGAAAAAGAACCACCTCGTCCTTATTCCGTATCGTGCAAAATGCAGAAGCAATTAACACTGCAATCGTAACCGTTTTCACACCACCTGCAGTTCCCACCGGCGAGCCGCCAATGAACATCATTAACAACGAAACCATGGCAGATGCATTTGTCAGGTTTTGTTGTGGAATGGTTGCAAAGCCTGCAGTTCTTGTAGTTACTGACTGAAAAAGTGACATCTGCACTTTATCAAATACAGAATACTCCTTCATCGTAAGAGGATTATTATACTCAAAAATAAAGAAAGCTACTGCTCCGGCCAAAATCAGAAAACCTGTAATCGAAAGAGCAATTTTACTGTGAAGTGTCAAACCATAAAAACATTTCAACTTTTGGTTTTTTATATTTTTTAAAACTCTTATTACATCCCACCAGACAATATATCCGATACCACCAAGTATAATCAGAATACTTGTTACCACATTAATTATCGGATTTAAGGCATATTTGCATAAACTGTCTTCTGATATAATATCCATTCCTGCATTACAAAAAGCAGATACAGAGTTAAAAACTGATATCCAGATTCCCTTTACACCATATTCCGGTACAAATACTGACATATACAAAATTGCTCCAATACCTTCAACAACAAATGTACCAACCAACACCTTCTTAATAAATTTTACAAGACCTGATAATGTATTTAAATTAAATGCATCCTGAATAAGCATTCTGTCTCCAATACCGATTCTTTTATGCAGACTAATCATCAGCCCTGACATAATTGTAATCACACCAAGTCCACCAATTTGTACTAAAATCAATATTACAACCTGTCCAAATACGCTCCATGCAGAAACAGTAGATACCGTCACAAGACCTGTTACACAAGTAGCCGTGGTTGCTGTAAATAATGCATCTATATATGGAATTGCCACACCACTTGCTGAACTAACCGGCAAAGCAAGCAATATACTTCCTAGCAATATTACCAGCAGAAAACTAAGCAGAATAATATGCGTAGTTGAAAATTTAAAATAAAGCTTTTTCTTCATATCTATATTCTATCCCCTTTTGAAGCAGATTTTCTGATGTTTATCTTCGCTTAATACACTTTCGCAACGTGCGATAGGAATTCAAAGCACGATAATACAAAAGGAAAAACAAACTGGATTTCATATGATACCCTATCAGTCTCTTCTGTTCCGCATCATACGCCTGTACAAAGTACGGATTCTGTTGAAAATCCGCCTTTCGGCACTTTTACAGTGCTAAATTTGACATTCCAATTATAGCAAATGTAATTTTATCTTACTACTATATTTTACATAACAATTATTATTTTAAATACTCAATTAATTCCTCACAGCGTTCCATAGTAAGGGTTGCCAGCGTATCATTATAAATCACCGGTGCAAAAGTACCGCCCCCAAATTCTTCTCTGTCAGCCTCTGCCTTAGCTTCTTTTTCGGCAATCCACACTCTCTGCTCTGTAAGAATTTCGTTATACTTCTCTTCATCAACATTATATCGAATTAGGTTCCAAATATAATTAAGACACTCATCACTCATCTCATACATTCTTCCCGTATACTCAACCATCTCCGGCGTAGTACTCGCCTCCGAAAGCATGTTGCCATAATAATCATAAGAATCCTTGTATTTGTTAAACGTCATCTGGGCGTCTTCCAAAGGACTAAGTCTGTCATAAGAGTAAATGCCATATTCGTTAGTCTCATCTACAATCGCAATCATATTAAGCTCATTTTCACTCTGATTATTCAAAGAAAGCCACATCCGCACCTCCTCAGAAAGCTCGTCCAACGGTGTTCCGGGAAGATAAATTGTAAATGTGTCTGTTCCTCCAAGACAGTAGGATCCCGTATAAATATAGAGAACATTATCCTTAATCTCCTCCGTATCATCCGTCTCCTTATACGAGATATCTGCAAGCTTCATTTTATATGTATAATCGTTTACTTTGATAAGGTCTGTAAAATGACCGGAATATGAACTGCAATAAATAGTACCACCATCATACCCTTCACCTGTAGAACCCATATCCGAGTCCTGATAATATCCCGTAAAGTAACCGTCCTTTTCAATTGTAAACTCTTCCCACCAGCCTCCTGCACCGCTGGAAAATTCAAACTGCCGCTTTGCCAAGTCTGCAAAAGTCAAATCCGTAGATTCCGCTGCTTCTGTAATTGCATTTCCTTTTTCCGTTGCTTCTACTCCTGTGACTGCCTTCTCTTCCTCGTTCATTGCTGCCTCTGCAGCTGTATTCTCTTCTTTCGTCATTGCTGTCTCTGCAATCGCATTCTCTTCTCCCGCCGCATTCTCGTTTTCTAACTCTGCCTGATTTACTTTTTCTACCTGATTCTCCTCTGCTTGTGCAGGCTCAATCTTTTCATACGGAATAGAATGTGTATCCGCAGAATTTGAAGACCCACATCCCCCAACAATAATAACAAGTAAAACTGTTAACGTAGTCAATAATAACTTATTTTTCATAATTCCCCTTTTCCCTTTCTTAAACAACTGCCTGTTCCATATCTGTATCAAACAATAGTGGCACTTCTTCACTCTTGGCATATTCCTTCGCAGTTTCTATTAAATGCCTTGCATAGCCCTTTCCCTGATATTCTTTATCAACGCAAACAATCAATATGTGGCTTTGTTGCATACTGCTTATTAGAATCTGATATTTGCCCTATGTGCACCATATATTTTTGCAAAACTGTTTCTTTGCTCTCCATATATGGATTTGAATTATCATAACCGTTCTTCATCCGTTCCATATTCTTTAATTAAAACAGTTTCACACGAAATTCCTTCAAGTATAATTCTATAGAAACTCCATATGGCTTATTAAAATAATCATATTGATAATCCTAATCCCAATCTATTTTTTCGGGATTGAAGGAGATTCCTCCCCTATTTTTGTGCTTTGTTAAATTATGGTTCGTATAAATATCGTATTTACTTTTTCCGGTAAAAAATATCCCCAACTGCTTACTAATCGCTTTTACTAACTCCTAATTCAAATTACATATATCTCTGCTATTCTTCTGTCTTTCATTTTTTTCTTTTCATTCAGTACTTCCTGCTTCTCATCCCGACCATTTCTTGTTTTTTTACTTTTGGGTCGGGTGCTTGCCGCTTTCTTATCCCGACTGTTTCAGAATTTTCTCTTTTTAGTCGGGTACTTGCCGGTTTCTTTTCCCGACCATTTCTCAGTTTTTCCTTTTTGGTCGGATACTTTCCGGTTTCTCATCCCGACTATTTCTCAGTTTTTCCTTTTTAGTCAGGTACTTGCCGCTTTCTTTTCCCGACTATTTCTCAGTTTTTCCTTTTGGGTCGGGTACTTGCCGCTTTCTCATCCCGACTTTTTCAGGATTTTCTCTTTTTAGTCGGGTACTTGCCGCTTTCTCATCCCGACTTTTTCAGGATTTTCTCTTTTTAGTCGGGTACTTGCCGCTTTCTTTTCCCGACTTTTTACGTTTTTTCTCATTTTAATCGGAGTTTCTTTTCCCTTGATCACAATAAATTCAAATTATTAATTTACAATTACTTGTTGCGGACTTTTCAACCAATCAAAAATATATCGCTTATCAAATTCATTAATATTATCAGGAACACATTTAGCCTCTGTTCATATCTCGCACATCGTTTTCAAAATAGCTGCACCATTCTCAAACCAATATACCAATCGCTTATTTTCGCTTAATGCACTTTCTCAACGCACGATAGGCATTCAAAGCACGATAATACAAGAGGAAAAACAAACTGGATTTCATATGATACTCTATTAATCTCTTCTGTTCCGCATCATATGCTTGTACAAAATACGGATTCTGTTGAAAATTCGAAAATTCCTCTTTTATCCCCTTCGCCATTTCCTTTAAAAACGATATCTGCACACGTTCCTTAGAAACCACATAAGAAAACAAAGTGTTCACATAGTAAAGCTCTGTAAATCTATATTCCAACTCCGCTTTATACGGCTCATAAAATCCGGCTTTTTTACACCACTCCACAAGCATTTTTCCGGTCGTCATTCTGTCTTCACATTTGGCACGGCTTAGATGATGCACGGTAGACGCTTCATGCTGGTAATAATAATAAAGCGGCTCATCTACCAATTCAAAATGCTTGAAATGTAACATCCAGACAGGCGCAGCACAGTTATCCTCATAAAATACCTTCTCCGGAAATTTCAGCCCGTATTTATCTATCACTTCTTTTTTGTAAATTTTAATCACCATACTGCCCGGTTTTCTCATCAGTAGTTTATACTGTTCTTCTCCTAAAACACCCGTCTGCTCTATCGTATTGTTGACAACGGTACGTCCCGGTTCTTTCGACTGCTTATCTGTTATCTGATACTGACACCCAACCACGTCTGCACCGGTTTCTTCAGCTTTTTGCAAAAGCTTTTTGTACATATCCTCTGCTGCAAAATCGTCACTGTCAAAAAAGCAAAGCCATTCCCCTTTTGCATACTGCATTCCAAAATTTCTGGCACCGCCCTGTTTCCGGTTTTCCGGTGTCTGAAAAACTCTTACCTTTTCCGGATATTTTTCTTCATATTTTTTCAAAATCTGCATGGAGTCATCCGTAGAACAATCATCCACGCAGATAATTTCATATTCTGATACTTTCTGTTCCAACAGCGAATCCAGACAATACTCCAGTTTTCCACCCGCTGCCATATTATAAACCGGCACAACAATACTTAATTTCATGCTCATAAAATCCGCCTTTCGGTACTTTTGCAGTGCTAATATTCCTCGTTTTTAATGTTTTCAATTTTAAAAACATTGTAACCCTCGTAATAATAACTTGCATCTATACCCTTCATATACACTTCACGGTCATCAATTTTATCTGTTAGTGCTTCTTTAAGCAAGAACTTAATTTCCAAATCTTTTATCGGACTTCTTTCCATTGCCAGAAGATAATTTTCTTTATCAACTTTTCTCCAATCAATTACCATTTTTAGTTCTTTTTTCAAAATCATATCAAGCCATATTCTTGTGCTTCGTCCATTTCCCTCTCGAAACGGATGCGCAACATTCATTTCAACATATTTCTCAATAATCTCATCAAATGTCAACTGTGGCATTTCCTCGATATGTTTTAGTGCAGCTTCAAGATACATAACTGATACAAAACGAAAACCTCCTTTTGCGATATTCACAGTTCTGACTTGACCTGCAAATTCATAAATCTCATCAAATAAATATTTATGAATTTCTGATAATCCCTTAAAAGTACCCACTTCAAAGGTATTAAGTAATCCTTTTTCAAAAAGCTCAAGAGCTTTCTTCTTGCTAATTTTTTCCTCAATACGAGCAAGCTCTGACGAGTTGGTAATGCCTAATTTATTTTCTAATACCATAAATTCGCCCTCATTTCCTCAATTCTGCTTTGGATACATCATCCTCAAAGCCTAAAAACCTGCACTATCAGCGTTCTTTCTCTATCTTCCCATTTTCCACCCGATACACCATATCGCACTTCTCAATCGTCTGCAAACGATGTGCAATAATCACAAGTGTCTTCTTTCCATGCAATCTGTTAATCGCATCCATAATCGCCGCCTCTGTCTCGTTATCCAGTGCAGAGGTAGCCTCATCCAAAATCAAAAGCTCCGGATCATTATACAAGGCTCTTGCAATACCGATTCGCTGTCTCTGTCCGCCGGAAATACGGATTCCACGTTCACCTACTCCTGTATACACACCATCCGGCAGGCTCTTCACAAATTCATCCAACTGCGCTTCCTTCAAAGCATGCCACAGCTTTTCTTCATCAATTTCATCCTCCGGCACACCAAATGCTACATTTTGTCTGATATCCGCATTCAACAATGTAATCATCTGCGGAATATACCCGATATTTTTCAGCCATTCTCTGTAATGCTCCAGTACATTCACACCGTCAGCCGTAATCGTCCCGCCTTTTAAATTCAAAAGTCCTAACAGAATATCCACAACTGTGGTTTTTCCGGCACCGGAACCACCTACAATACCGATGGACGTTCCTACCGGAATACTCAGATTCGCATGGTCAAAAATCAATTTATCCGAATTTGGATAAGAATAAGTAATATCATTCAATGCGATTTCCTTTGTCACCGGAAGTTTCTGCTCTGCTTCCTTCGCATAGGACATATCCACATTTTCTTCGTTAATGTCTTCTACCAGATTATCGCTTACATTCATGAAAAACGGCTCACAGTATGCAATCTGTGTCAGCTGATTGTTAATACGGCTGGCAGAAGGCATCAAACGAACTGCTGCCGTAGCAAAAGCCGCAATAATCGTAACCATGCTTGCCATATCCACATCGTTCAAAACAAGCACCAGCATATAAGCTACCATTCCGGCAATACAAACCGTTTCAATCAACAGCTTCGGTGTACTGCTGAACAGGTTCAGACGCTCCATCGCATTTACAAAGCCCTGTCCCTGTTTCATATACTCATTTACAAAATACTGCTCTTTTCCGGTAACTTTCACTTCTTTAATCCCGCATACCGCCTGTGCGATCCACTGATACATGGACGCACCGTAATCCTGATTTTCTTTTCCGGTACGATTCATAATCGGTTTAATAATTTTCTTAATAACAATTAAAGTAATCAAAAGTAAACTTGCAATTACCACTGTCATCATCGGGTCCATTACAAACAAAACGATTCCCAACACACAAAATACGATGGCTTCTGAAATCACCTGTAACAACGCCAATATCAGACCATACATGTTATTTACGTCTGCCGCAATGCTTCGCTGTATGGTTGCCGTATCTGCATTCAGGAAATATTCATAGTCTTTTTTAATGTAACTCTTTAAAAGTCTCTGGGCTGTATAAAACTGGTTTGTGTATACAAAATGATACATTTTCTTCTGCTGAAAAAACAAAAACAGGTTTTTACATACAAATGCCAATATTAACGCTACCATAACAATGATTGTCAACTGTGTTGCCGTTGTGATGTTGAAAATTTCATAGAATTTTCTGACAAACGCATATTTTTCACCATACTTTTCCATGGAACCCGGCGTCAGTATCATAGACACTACCGGAAGCACCAGACCGATACTCAGCGCCTCCAAAATGGCACCTATTAACATTAATACCAACAATCCCGACATCTGTCTTTTCTGGGATTTGTTCATTAGTTTCATTAGTTTCTTGTATATCTTCATTTTTTCCCTTTCCGCGCAGCTCTGCAATGCAGACATTCCTATATTTTTCATCACATACATATTATTGCTGCTCTTTTATATATTTTAACCGAACTTGCAAATCGCTGATATGCTATTGCTGTACATCTTTTTCAATTACAGACTCTGTTCTGTATATTGTTTACTTTACCGCAATTGCATCTATTGTTTTCTTCATAGTCTCCGTTGTTTTATATAGCCGCGTTATAATTATGCAATTCCGGATCCTCATACGCATCCCAGAAGGACTGCCCCAAATTTATTTTCTCATCCGCAAAATCTATCGTATCCAGTGCTGTAGTCACAATGGAAATCGCCAGTTTAAAATGTACCCCTTCAATAAAGTTCAGCACTTCAATCGGAAATTTCCCTTTAATTACCGTACATTCCGGGAACAACTTTTCATAATCCACCACATCCCTCGGATGGGGCTTAATTACAACATGACAACCATTCGCATAATCTCTGATGATATCTTTACAAATCTGCACCCTTGTTTCCAGTGGCTTCGGATGGGGCTGGGATAAAAACAACATGCAGTTTCCATCCTTCGCCTTGTCTCCAAGCTCTTTCATAAAGCTTTCTGCATCCGGCATAAACACCTTCAAGATCATCCGTTTCTGCTCTGCACTTAACGCCAGTTCCAGCGGTTTTCTCGGTACTTCATTATATTTCTCAAAATCATATTTCAAAACGGAACGGTCATTGATTTCCATATCCAGACAATATTTTCCGTAACCGTTCTGCATGAAAATAATATTCTTCTTCGCCAAAAATGCTTTTAACTCAAAATGACCACGGTTTTCATAACGGGCACCATCCAGATATTTCAGACAATCCAGCCCGTCCTCCATGGCATGATAGTAAATGTGCTTATAACTCAAATACCAGCCAATCGGATCCCAGTCACAGTATACATAAATATCCTTATACTGTTTAAAATCTATCGTAATAAACGGCTCCATTTTCTTCGGCAGCTTCTTTGTCAGAACAATACGATTCCACAAATGCCACAACGGATTGCTGTGTGACTTTCTATATTTCGCAAGCTCCGGAAAATCAGAGTCCTTTTTTTCTTCCAAAATATGCACCTGACGGAACATTCCCGAAGCCTCCAGCTGCTCCTTAAGAGTTCCAAAATCCGTAGACATGGTACTTAACGCAATATCCGCCTTACCCCATTCTTCCTTCGGACGATTACATTCCTTCAATAAGGTTACATAAACATTATAAAATGTATGGCATACATAAATTCTGTCAAGCATGTTATCTGCTCCATTTCTTTAATTTTCCCTCAATCTTATATTGCAGAGTATATCTGTTAAACGGTCGCTTCGCAAGTCGGATACCCGCAATTTTCAAACACTTGTTCTTATCAGGAAAACAGTTCTTTTTTCTGTAATATCTGTAAAAATATCTCATGGCATGCTGTTTTTCATCAGGAAGATGCCATATGCACACCGGATTATATACCGTATTTGTGCTTATTAAGTAAAAATCATTTGTCCAATAACGGTAAATATACGGAACTGCCGCAATAATCTCCGGTGTTTCCGGCATTGCCGCCATTCTTGCCGCCGCTATGGAAAGAATGGTTTCATCCCCGGTATGGTCGTCTACCGCAAACTGCTTTTCTTTCATCTGCTCATACACAGCCTGACACTCTTCCATAAAATATTTCAAAGCCTGTCTGTTTCCACAAACATATTCTCCTCCGTAATGTACCAGATTCAAGTCCTCCTCATACAACTTTTTGTAATCAGAGCGAATCCTCTCCCTGTCATGATGGTGATAAGAATGCCCCAGCGGATACAGCATAACACCTGCCTTACTTTCTTCCCACATCTCGCTGTAGCTTGCCTGCGTTATGGTGTCTGTATCCAGTAACAGGTAGTTGTCATAATTCTCTTCTTCCACCACATAGGAAAGTGCACACAGCTTAAAAAAGGCAAGTGCCCAGACAAAATTCTCCGGCATCACAAATCTGTCAAAAGGGATTTCTTTTATTTTAATATTTTCTTTTTCAAATAATGTTCTATACTGCTCCGGCACCTTAGCATTCACCACAAGCATCACATCATCCTGTGGGTTTTTCAGTGCTGCTGACTTCAAAGAAACAAAAATATTTTCCATGTAAAGAGACAGCTTTTCTTCGTCCATTTTCCCTTGCAGCTGCATGGAAGTTTTGAAATTTTCCTTAAACGCAAAAGCATTTATAATCAGATTTGCCATAAAATCTATTCCCTTTCGTCCACCGATTATCTTTTCCCAATAACTTTTTCACAAGTCAGACCTTTCGTTTTATATAGCCTCATATCCTTTTAGTGATTGTCCGCAATAAGTTAAATGTTACGTTTCATGTAATTATACCCTTTTCCCGGTTTAATCACAGGAGCCAAGCTGCAAGGACCGGAAACCGGCGATACAATGTTTCCTGATACGATACCTTCACAAAGTGCGAACAAACGCTCTGCCGCCACCTTATCATTCCATTCCTCTGCAATTCTTCTATAAGAGGCCTGTCCAAATTCTTCCGTTTTTTCTCTATCTTTTGCAAGGCTCACTCCTGCTTTAATAAACTCTTCCTCATCGCCGGTACGATACACATATCCATTTTCCCCATCCTTTAACAAATAAGGAACAGCACCGATACCATGCCCCGCAATCAGAGCACAGCCACTATTCATAGACTCATTTACAACCGCGCCCCAGCCCTCTCTGTAATCGCTGGTAAAAAGAAAAATATCCGCCTCTTCCATCTGTTTCCGCACTTCTTCCGGGCTTAAAAAGCCCAAAAGCCTTACGTCCTCATGCAGTCCCAACTTATCTATTTCCGCTGAAACATTACTTTTTTCTTCTCCGTCACCAATCATAAACATCTCAAAAGAAACTCCTTCCTCCTTCAACGCTTTTGCAAGATGCACCGGATATTCAGGATGCTTCAACGCAAGAAATCTTGCTGCAAAAAGAATACGCACCTTGCCGCTTTCTTCCCTGCGTTTCTTCTTTTTCTCCATCAACTGCTCTATATTTTGTTCTTTAAACGCCGGAAAATAGCCAAAACAATACTTTTTATCAGGATAAGCCTTTATCAGCGCAAAATCCGACGCCACATAAGCCCCTGCGCATAACAGATACACCGGTGATTTCCTGTAACGGATATGGTCATGATACTTTTTTCGCAAACCGCGCGGTGAAATCGCCTTCCACTGCCCTTCTCTGTAAATTCGTTCCGAATAACGGATTACCGGCTTTCCTGCCTGCAAACGAGGCTCTATATAGCTTTCATCTTCTACACCGCCAAAAATCACAACATCACTGTCCATAATAATTCTGCGGCATTCCTCTTCTTTCTCATAAAAGCATTTAACATAAGGAATTTTTGAAACATCTGCCGCCCAGCCCATATCCGACCGTTCCTGCTCCATAGGCATAGTCTGTATAAAGCAATAGTCATTTTGTAGTTTTTCATACAATCTGCCCGCCAAAGGCATCTGGTGATGATTAATGTAATTAGACACAAACGTTAATTTCATGATAAATCTCCAAAAGTCTTTCGTAATTCGTTTTCGGATGATGAGTCTTAGCCGCCCTTACTTTTGCTGCTCCCGACAGCCTTTCCGCCAGTGCATCATCTTCAAAAATACGCACAATCTGTGCCGACAGCTTTTTCGTATCTTCCACAGGATAAAAAAGCCCTTCCTTTTCTCCTTCAAAAAGGCTTGGTACACCGCCCACTTCACTGCTCACCACCGGCACACCCAAAAGCATTGCCTCACCTACGGAATTCGGCGAATTTTCTATCAGAGAAGCCGACAAAAAAACATGACTCTTCAAAAACTGCCCGCACATCTCTTCCGCATCCTGTTTTCCAAGAAAAATCACTTTTTCCTGCAAACCATTTTTTGAAATAAGCTGTAACAGATACTGCCCGTAAGTCCCAATCTTTATTTTATCCTTCTGACTGCTGTATGCAGTAATCTTGTCTCCTGCCACATACAATTTCGTATCCGGAAATCTTTTTAATATTTCCGGCATTGCCTGCAATACAAAATGTAATCCTTTTATCGTATAATTTCCCTGACTCACAAAAATGGAATACTTCTCACAATTCTTCAATTTCCACTCTTTTCCATAGAAATTACTCCGTAAAGTTTCATTCCACTTAAAATACTTCGCATCTTTCGCCAGCTTTTCCAAAACCTGCTTATCCCACACAGTTCTTCCTGCCACATTCCCTGTCAATTGTAATGCCGCCTTTTCATTCTGTCCACGCATCAAAAATTTTTCCTGCTGCTTCAAAATATTATCTTTTTTCAGCCAGTCACGAAACGTCTTCTTTTTACAAACCGCACTCGGAACACCAATCGTATAACTTTTCGCACACTCACTGCAAATCCCCTGCATGGATATCAACAGCCTGTCCCGTTCCCCAAACACCTTCGCCATGGCAAGCGCATGCGGAAATTCCGACCCAAACACATGCACCACATCCGGTCGAAACTGCTCCAAAATCTTCGCAAGCCGCCCTTCTAATTCCACATCATACTTCTCCGGATGCTCCGTATCTTCATAAAATCCATAATAAGAAAGCCCTCCGGCCTCCCCACAAACACCATCCTTTTCCTGTCCCACCGGAAAACAGACCCCAAGCTCTATTTCACTCTCTTCATCTTCCAACAACGTCTCCGAAATCCCGGAAAGCCACCCCTCCTTATTACTCTTCGGCATCCCAAGTCTTTCCGCAATCCTCGGCAACACAATATTACATACCCATAAAACTCTCATTCTCTTCTCCATTCCTAATCTTTTCCATCGAAATTTACCTACTTCTCGTTCTTCACAAAAGTGACGTTGGCATGTTGCATAAAATTGTTTCAGCATTTGCGACTTGTGAAGGATATTAGATTTTGTTAATGTTTTGCAGGTAACCAGCAATCCGGCAGCACGACGCTGCCGGAAGGCTGAAACTGAGCCATGGATGGCGAATTTCAGCCGCTTGCGTCCGTCCTCCAAAAACTATCCCAAAACATTTACAAAATCTTATATCCGGAACTCGGAGCAAAGGATGAAACAATTTTATGCAACATGCCCTTCACAACCTCCATCCTTATCCCTTCCGATAAAGCACCTTTTTCATTCCATTATACAATTTGGAAAACCGTTCACTCTCTGCCATTCTACTCCGAACCGGCGCAAGCGTCACCGCCAGAATCATCTTATATTTAAACAACTGCCCCTTACTCATATACTTCGCCGTAATTTCCTTATGCTCTGCTGCCGATACTCTTCGGTTCTCCTTCGTCTCCGAAAATCCGCCTCCTTCATAATCCGCTATCACAATCGGCATATAAACCGGCTCTGCCTTTTTCTCAAAAAAACTCCATAAAAAGTGCTCATAATCAGCACGCACCTTATACTGTAATAGATACCCACGTTCCTCAAAAAGTTCTTTTTTATAAAAACAAGCCTGATGACAAGGTACATTCCGATAACACCCAAATGCATCCATATGAGGATTCGACGGAACAAGACTACCAGTCAACACCGAAAAAATATTGCCATAGAAAATCTTGGAATCGCTTCCATTCACAGATTTCCGCACATTTTCTAACACCGTCTCATCATGAAATTTATCTCCACAGTTTAAAAAAAATAATATTTCTCCTTTTGCCTGCGCTGCCGCCTGATTCATAGCATCATAAATGCCTTTATCCGCCTGCCTGATAATACGAATATTCTCTCTTTTTTCCAGTGCCTCCACAGCACCATCCATGGAATTACCGTCCTTTATAATAATTTCCACATCTTTTTCTGTCTGTACCAGTATGCTGTCCACCGTTTCTCTCAATTTTTCACCGGGATTCAAACATACTACAATAATACTGAATAAACTCATTTTTCTAATTCCTTTTTAACTCACATGTTTCAAAACATCCACGTCTGATACGGCAAAAGCTTAATTAACGGTTCATACGCCTTATAAAGAAATGCTGCAAAATACACAACTGCTGCCGCCACAAACAACGTTTTCCACAGCTTCTTTTCCTTTCCTTCCGGCAACGCTGCTACCATTCCCGGCAGTAAAAAAAGCTGCCCCACATTCATATAGTACCCGATTCTCGATACCTCCGGTATAAAAGAACCGCACAAATACAACAAAAGTGATAAATAATTTAACTGAAAGAAAAAACAATTCATCCTGCTGTTTTGAATTGTCTTCCGATACAACAACAATCCTGCAACAAAAATCCCTGCACATCTCAAAATATTTACAGGAGATGTCCCCGCCTCTAAATAAATCGTATTTGCATAATTCGGATAAATCATAATAATTACCTTAAGCAACAAATCCTTCATAACAAATGCTGTCACACCTGCCACCGCGAGCAAAATCATCTGCCACCTTTTCCATGCAAAAGAAGCAATAAAATACACCGGAATTACTAACAATACAGATCTGTGAAAAGCTGATGCCAACAGTACAACCAGCACAAACTTCCCATATTCCCTCTTCAATACATACTTCATGGAAATCACTGCCAAAGCAAGTGCCATATAGTACCGAATCGTATTCAGACTGTTAAAATAGTAACCAAACGTCATAAATAGTAAAAAAGAAAATGCAAAATCTACACTTAAATCATAAATTCCTTTTAAAAAGAAAAATGTGATAATTGCCGCAAATACTGCAAAAATTAATAAATTCACATTTGTTCCAAAAATATATTGTATTCCCTTTGCCAGCAAATTAAATCCAATTTCCGTAGGCACTCCGTCACTGCCTTCAATCATCATCAGGCGAAAAAATTCTTCGTATCTGGGATAATCATTTCCCACATTCACGCGGCATGCCGCAACTGCAAAGAGCAACAGAAAAATACCGCACAACAAGATGCGGTTACGTAATTTTATTCTTGTAAGTCCCTGTCCTGCATTATTTCCGATTGTTACCGACTTTTGCACATAATATGCCATAACACAGGTTATTATAGTTAACATAATATATACTGTCATTCTCTGTTTCCCTTACTGTCCTATTTCTTACTCTGCCGCCTCTCTCATTCCGTCCTTCATCAGCTTATACGCCTGCTTCCACGGAATTTCCTGACACATCACACTCTTATGCTTCAACAAAAACCGAAGGGCAATCAGCTTTTTCAACTTTCCATACAAATGATAATACAAAACCCCTCTGTCAAAGAAAAATTTCTCATTATACCCGCGAAACCAAGTAGATTCCCGAAGTGTCTCCGCACCAATACTAACCGGTGCCTTATATACCTTCAAGCCTTTCTCTATACATTCTTTCAAAAACAGACTGTCCTCACCATTGCTATACTTTGCACCGCCGCCAAACAACAACGAAAATGTAACATTTTTCTTCCGCACCTTTTCTAAGCGAAAAGCAAAGCTGTACGTAGGATATCTGCCGCTGTTATACCACTTTACACGTCCATAATCCTCAATATAATAAGTCCGGCGCTCCGGTGCTACCTCCACATTGAACAAAATCATATCGGCATCCGGATTTTTCTGAAACTCATCCAACACCAGCTTCTCATAATCATCCCTATAAACAATATCTTCATCCGAAAACAGACAAATTTCACTGTCCGCACGCAATAGTGCATTATTTCGGCTGAGCCCCACCCCTTTCTCCTGAAAGGAATAAGCTTTAATTTTCCTGCCCTTTCGTTCAAATTCCTCATAATGAAATCTATCCGTCTGATTTATAATAATCGCTTCCGTAGAAAGATTCATTTTTTCTGCAAGCTGCTTCGGTTCCTCCCCGACAGCTGACACCAAAAGCTGTAATTTCATACTTAAACAACCTTGCCTTTCCTGCCACCATTAATGTTACAACCAAAATTCTTCCTATGCATTGACTTTTTTCATCTTATTTCCAAAAAAATATTGACGATATATTTTCTTATCCGCGTCACACAAAACAGCCGCTGTAATTTCACAATCCTGCTTCTTCAGGTCAGCCAAATATCTCTCTGCCCTTTTCCCATCTGCTCCGCCATAAACAAAGACTGCAACAATCGCATCTGCCTGTCGCAATGCCCCATAATCCGGTACTTTTCCGTTATTAAAAGCATCTTCCATCACTTCTGCATCAGTCGCATCTTTCAACCTCTGTACTAATCCTTGTGATTCCGTTTCTAACGTTTTATCTGCTAACTGTGAAACTTCGTGTTTTCTCCTATCTCCAAGCCACAATAACGCAATCTGTTTCTTTCCTTCCAGCAAATACTTTGCATTCGCCAAAAACTCTTCCCTGTTATCCTCTATATCTTCCTTCTCATATCCGTTTTTATAAAAAACACCCAACACCGGAATATGAAATCTTTTTTCAATGTCCTTCGGAAGATACACAGAAGAATCCATGCAATATACAAGACAAAGCCAAAACAAAGAAACTACCGCTCCAAAAATCAGCCCAAAAACAGCAAAATTTTTCGTCAAATCTCCCACAATAATTTCCTTCACTTCTTCATCCCGTATCACACGTATCCTGTCAATTTCTTTAATATTCTCCGGATAATGCACCAGTGATTTCGCTGTCGCATCCGCAATCTTATCCGTCGTGTCTGCATCCGCAGTCGTCACTGTAATTGTCAGCAGGCGGACATCTGAAATAATATCCGCAAATACTGCACTTTCCACCGTTTCTTTACTGATTTCTTCCGGCAAAATTGTCATCGTATAATTCAAAATATCATCTGATTTCATGAAATCATTCCATGTATAATCATTATAATAACCGTAGCCGATTCCCGTACTGTCTTCCGCAAAATCAATATAATATTTTGTTTCTCTGCTATACTCCCTCATCGTAGGATTTATCTGCTTTACAAGCATATACCCACCTGCACAAATAGCAGCACCCATAAGTGCTGCTACAAAAATGATCCATATAGAATTTAATAAACGCAAAAGGAAGAATCGCAAATCCATTCCTTCCTTTTCCAGAATCTCTTTTTCCAGTTCCATTTACTGCCTCATTTCCATATCATTCTCTTCTTTACCTGCCGCTTTCATGGCGGTAACCTGCTTTTGGTCTACTCCTTCTGTACTTTCCGGTTTCAGTACAATCTTTAACGTCAGCATCATCAGTTTCAAATCCATCCACACACTATAATTTTCAATATAAAACAAGTCAAGCTTTAACTTATCATAAGGAGTCGTGTTATATTTTCCGTAAACCTGCGCATATCCGGCAAGTCCTGCCTTTACCTTCATACGAAAAGCAAATTCCGGCATCTCTTCCATATACTGCTCAATAATTTCCGGACGCTCCGGTCTTGGTCCGACAAAGGACATATCGCCTTTGATAATATTAAAAAGCTGCGGAAGCTCATCAATACGGCAGGCACGAATAAATTTACCTATCGGCGTAATCCGGCTGTCATTTTTGGAAGCCAGTCTTGCCACACCATCTTTTTCCGCGTCCACCTTCATGCTTCGGAATTTCAAAATCTGAAATTCCCTGCCACCTCTGGTACACCTTGTCTGCTTATAAAGCACCGGTCCCCTATCATATAATTTAATGCAGATTGCCGTAATTAACATAAATGGAGAAGCAAGAACGAATAAAATCAATGCACATACCAAATCTATCATTCTTTTTGCCATACGCTGCTCTACCGTCAGTGCATATTCTCTCGTCAGATATATTGGTGTATCAAATAAATGAATCGGGTCTGCCCCTTTCACTAAAACATCCGTTATTTTAGGCATCATATACACACGGATAGAACGACCATAACAGAACTTCATCAAATCGTTTCTCACCTTTGCCGGGATATCCCATAAAACAACGGCACCATATCCGTTCTGGCATTCTTCCATAATCGTTTCCATGCCTTCACTTATGTTCATACATTTCACAATATTGTACTTATCCGGTCGGGTATCAAACTTGTCCAGAATATCACGAATCGGTCTTTCTCCATATACTAACAGCATCTCTCTCGGTGGAAAAACCTTCTGATAAACCTTCTGACATACCCACGTCCATGCACCTGAAATCGCAATCTGACATACAAACAACAATAACATCGGTCTGACATCTACCATCATCATAGACATCAGTGAAATCTGAATATACGTAATCACATTTACAATCGCTACCGAAAATACCTGCGAAAAAAACACGTCCATCGACTTTAAATATCCGATTTTCGTCCCACCATAAGTATATGCAAAAAAGACCAGCAACATAAAATAAAGTGCGATAATCAGCCAGTGTCCTCTCTGATAAAATTTCAGCCTCCAGCTTACCGCTTCAAAATAACAGTTATACCACACAAATATATATCCGATTGTCATAAAGATAAGCCCAATTAACGAAAGCTCCAATACAACAATCCTCTTAAGCGACTCAAACCGTCTCATAAATGTATCCTAACCTCTCTGTCGTTCTACCAAAAAATGTGTACTTTTTGTATAGTATACCATTTTACGTATAAAAAACCAACCTTCTTATTTTTATTCCGGCTATATTCCGGTAATATGAAAAAACTCTATCAAAAAAGCCTATCAATACGACAGGCTTTTTGATGTTTCTACATTTTCTGCATTTTTTGCATTTTTTCCTGAAATTCTTCTGTAGACATGCCAGCTTGTGCAGCAGCGTCCTTAACAGCGAGGAGTCCTTTTTGTACAAGATCTATTAACGTTGCTAAAACACTTTCTGTAGCTTTTTTGTTAGCATATCCTTCCAAACCTTTACACATATCGACAACCTCCTCTCCCTCTGGGATTTCAATCTCACTTCCGGTACATTCATTAATCAAACGCACTGTATCAACACCAACTTTTTCAAAGGAACTATCTTTACTCAGTTCCTCTATTTTATCCGGATCTTCTGATACAGAAATATATTTCATAGCTTTACCAAAATCTGTTGTAAATATAGAAAAATCCTCAATCTCCGATGGAATAATCAAATGCAGTTTATAATCATCTACTTCCTTTAAGATTTCCTCATCAATGTCATCCGAAAACATGTCCTTAAGACATCTTGGAGCATCCCAATTATCACTTCCAAAATATACGGTTAATGTAATTACAGGTACAATTTTGTCTGTTTTAGAAAATCCCGATAAAAATTCTGCATTCTTAATATCTTTTTTCTTTCTATGTACTGCAGCTATTTTATTAACCTGCTGTCCATAATTCAATGCATCATATTACCGGCATCGCATAGTGAACCTCACTCTGATTTTCAATACCAAGCAACAAAAATGTAGTTTTTCCATCATTCATGATTATGCTTTTCTTTAACACATCTCTGACTTTTTGAACAATATCTTTGGCATCATCAGTAATAACAATCCCCAATTCTGTCGGATCTACTTCCTGTACCGAAAGACTATCTGCCCGTACAATCTGTTTTCCATTAAAAACAGAAGAATTGAATGCATCTGCAAAATACTGCGGATTCGACATATATTCTTTGGTAATAGTATCCTTTTTCCCCATTTGTTCCTCACTTTCCCTGCCAAAGCAGAATCTTCTTTTAATCTAATAATACAGGGAAGTTATATTATTATTATATTCTTAAATTCAATAAACAACAATGCTATTTGTGGAAAAGTGTCCAAAATGGACACTTTTCCATGCAATCTTTTCCATAAATATTATCTTTACTTACTTTGTTTTTTCTGTCTAACAATACGATAAACAAAATACAAAATAGAAATTCCAACTACACACAACATTCCTACAAATGTTACAATTTTCCATGTTGGTACTTTTGTTGTTTCCACTACCTCTGTTGTTTTTTCCTGCTCTACTATACTTTCTGTTTCCTCGGCAACTACCGTTGTTTCAACACCTTCTTCTTCCACTGTCGTTTCCGCTTCTGTTTCTTCTACCAGTTTGGACTCTTCTTTGATTTCTTCCATTATCATCCACCTTCAATCTCAATAAAACTTTACCAATCTCCCTCAAAGCTCTATAACTCACTTAACCTAATCCTTATCTTCCCAATTGCATAGCATATCACGTAATTCATTGTATAAATTTTCTCTATACCTTCTTATAATAGGGTTATCCTCCGGTTCATCATTTATATATGCCATAATATACTCTGCTTCTTCTTTTGCTTTTCTATCTATTTCTTCAAATTCCTTTTCAATTTCTCTTAATACTTCTTCATCCGGTTGTGGAAATTCTATTATCGCCATATATTTACTTTTTCCCTTCAAAATAAACTTTTTTCATTTTACAACTATACCCTTCTCCAAACCGCCAAAACTGCCCACATCACAAAATAATACGCACTTTTTACCACCGACAGTCCTGCCTGCTTTCTATATAAAAACCAAATTCTCTGCACTGCCACAAACTTATTGGAAGACAACGATTTCCCCGGACGTCTGTAAATTGCCAGATTCTCATTCAATCCATAGGCAACATAGCCCGCCTTCAAAATCTGCCACCACGTTGCCGTATCCTCGCTCGGCACCTTCGGCATCCTAAGCAACTTCTTATCAATCTTCTCCGTATCAAAAAGCACCGTCGTTGTAAAAATAATCGTCCTCGGCAATGCCTGTTTAAAATTCAGTGTTTCCGGCACTTTTACAACTTTCCCCGTACCATTTGCCTCTTCATCCCCAAACTCATACGACGTAAAACAAAAAGCACAGTCCTTTTCTTTCATAAAAGCAAGCTCTTTCTCCAGCTTCTCCTTTTTCCAAACATCATCCGCATCCAAAAAGGCCAGATACCTCCCCTTCATATGCTCCAGTCCCGTATTACGAGCCTCCGCAGCCCCCGCATTCTCTTCTTTTCGTATCAACCGAATCTTCTCCGACAAAAACGGCTCAATCCTCGCCACACTATCATCCTTAGAACAGTCATCCACCAAAATCAATTCCCAATCCGTATACGTCTGCTCCTGCACCATCTCAATCGTCTTCTCTATATACTTCCCGGCATTATAAACCGGCACCACAATACTAACCAACTCTCCCATCCCTTATCCTAAACCTCCCATTTCTCTTTTCTATATCCCTACTTGTGCAAAATGATTTAAGTACCAAAACAACCCTTCAACATAACCTCGTTCAAAAAACTCCTTCTCCATATACTGCCGCCACATCGACACATATCTGGCAAAAATTCTAATCAACAACTTTCCGTAGGCATGTGGTGTAAAAATGTTTCGCCGTATATGACTAGTGCAGGATATTAGTTTTTGTTAATGTTCTGTTCACATCCAGCAATTCGTCAGCACGGATGCTGACGAAAGGCTGAAACTGAGCCACGATGGCGAATTTCAGCCGGTTGCGTCCGTCTACCAAAAACTATGTCAGAACATTTACAAAATCTTATATCCGAAACCCGGAATAAACGGCGAAACATTTTTACACCACATGCCCCAAATACCTTGCATACTCATTTTTGACCCCCACAATAGAGTAGAGAAATAATAGCAATGTATTATTTCCCTCTCATTGAACCGTACGTACGGGTCTCGTATACGGCTCTACAATTTATATTCCAACTTTACTTAGGTAATAAGATAAAGGATTGAGCAAGCCCGCTCCGTCCT
>JAFSBX010000006.1 GCA_017437065.1 Lachnospiraceae bacterium | reverse complement strand
CGCGCAATCAGCTCATTCATATCAGTAAAGTGCATATCAAACTGCGAAAGCGGATATAAAATGCTTTCGTTTTCAAAATCTCCAATGGCCAATTCCTGTTTAGCCTGTTCCGATAATTTGTAAGTGTAAAATTTCATTGTTCGACCCTCCGTGATGCTTATTGCCAATCATAAATGATAACAAATGAATAACACTATTATTATATTTTTTCTTGAAGCGATATGCAAGAGCTTTTTGAAGTGAAACAAAGCGGTTTTATTTGGCAGTATATTTTTTGTACAGAATTGCAAACTAATGCTGTATCGAATTTGAGAAAAGAGGTGTTAGTTTTGCATCATCCAGCGATTCATGTAACTTCTGAAATAGGCAGACTGAAAAAAGTGATGCTGCATCGTCCGGGCGAAGAACTGGAAAACCTGATGCCGGAGTATCTGGAACGATTGTTGTTTGATGATATTCCTTATCTGCATATTGCCCGTGAAGAACACGATAAATTCGCGGAAATTTTACGGCAAAACAATGTAGAAGTGGTGTATTTGACCGATCTGGTAGAACAGTCTATTGTAAATCAGGATGTAAAAGACCAGCTGATTTATGAAATGATTCAGGACGCCAGTATTACCACCAGCAGAGAGCGTGAGGTACTGACAGAATATTTCCGTTCTCTGGACAACAAAGCAATGATTGCGAAAATGATGGCAGGTGTTCGCAAATCTGAAATTCAGCAGTTTGAAGGCAAAAGTCTGGGCGATTTTCTGCGCAATCTGAATAACGACTATCCGTTTATTCTGGACCCGATGCCGAACCTGTATTTTACCCGTGACCCGTTTGCCTCCATCGGCAATGGTGTATCCATTCATAAAATGTTTACAGCCACCAGACACAGAGAAACTTTATTTGCAAAGTACATTTTCACATATCATCCGCTATATAAAGATACCCGTGTATGGTATGACCGTGATGAAAACTTTTCACTGGAAGGCGGGGATATCCTGATTTTAAATGAGGAAACCATTGCCATCGGGATTTCACAGCGTACCCATGAAAATGCTATTGAACGATTTGCAGAAAAAGTGCTGACAGAGGAAAGCACCTTCAAAAAAATTCTGGCAATCAATATTCCAAAACAGCGCACATTCATGCATCTGGATACCGTATTTACCATGGTGGACTATGACAAATTCACCATTCATCCAAATATTATGCGTGATATGGATGTATTTGTCATAGAACGGGATAAAAATAACAAAATACAGATTACCCATGAGACAAGCACTCTGGAAGATACGCTGAAGCGTCATTTGCATCTGGACAAAGTAGATTTAATTAAATGCGGAAGCAGCCATATGATTGATGCTGCCAGAGAGCAGTGGAACGATGGCTCCAATACACTTGCCATTGCACCCGGTGAAGTGGTGGTGTATTCCCGCAATTATGTGACCAATCAGATTTTAGAAGAACACGGTATCAAAACCTATGTGATGCCGAGCTCGGAGCTGTCCCGCGGGAGGGGTGGGCCGAGGTGTATGTCGATGCCGCTCATCAGACAAGACTTGTAAAACGACTTGTAAAATTTCCGTCTCGCTGTGTTGTTTGCAAATTTGCTCGCCTTGCGTACCTTTAGTACGCGTCGCTTACAAATTTGCAAGCCGCCTTGCGACACAAAAATTTTACCTCGTCTTTAGCATTCTTCTCATAATACAACAGAATTTGTATCATCGTTCGATTTCCATGCGGAATAAAATTATACATAGTTTTTTTATCTT
>JAFSBX010000057.1 GCA_017437065.1 Lachnospiraceae bacterium | reverse complement strand
TGATGAAGAAGAAAGCGATGAGGATGAAATGTGAGTTTTACACAGTAATACTGCAAGATAATATCAAACAAAAAAACGAAACAGGCAACTCTTTTTTGGGCACCTCGGCGAATTTTGTGTAAATAGAATTTCCTTTCAGACATAGTACGAATATTCAATGGTGGATTTCTGCCCGAAAACGGGCTGATACATTTGCCTGTAATTATTCCCTGTCCGGAAACTCGGAAGGTATGCGCAGATTTTTCTGCGAATGCCACACCGGGTTTTCGGACATACTATTTTCAGGGCAAATTTATGCCGTCCTGTCTTCAAACATGACTTTGAGATAGTTTAAAACAACATCCCAATTTCGACATCTTTGTGTCCAGCGTTTTACGATGTTTTTCGACGCAAGATACAACATTTTGCGTAACGATTCATCATTCGTGAAGCTCGGCTTATTCTTTGTTATCTGTCGAAATTGCCGATTCAATCCTTCGATGATGTTCGTTGTATATATTATCTTTCGAATCTCTGCAGGATATGCAAAAAATGTAGATAATATATCCCAATTATCTTCCCATGTTTTTACACAGGACGGATATGATTTGCTCCATTTTTCTTTGAAGCGGATAAGATTGTTGAGTGCCTCGTCTTCTGTAACGGCAGTATATACAAGCTTCAGGTCTGCCATAAGTGCCTTAATATCTTTATAGCTTACAAAGCGTGTGCTATACCTTATCTGATGAATAATACACCTTTGTATTCCTGCTTTTGGATATACTGCCTCAATCGCTTCACGGAAGCCTGTGAGTCCATCTACGCAAAACAGATAAACATCCTTCACACCACGGCTTTTAAGCTCTGTTAACACATTAAGCCAGAATTTACTGCTTTCGTGTTCGCCAATCCAGATACCAAGAATATCTTTACCGCCTTCCATATTGATTCCAAGAACAACATAGGCAGCTTTAGTGATATATCGATGATCTTCTTTTACCTTGTAATGGATTGCATCCATAAACACAAAGGGATAAACCTCTTCTAAGGGTCTGTTTTGCCAGTCATTAACCTCCGGCATAATCTTTTCACTAATTTTAGATACTAATTCAGGAGATATTTCAACATCATAAAGATTCTTGATTTGCTCAGCAATATCTCTTTGGCTCATACCGCAAGCGTAGAGAGATAAAATCTTTTCTTCCATACCGTCTGCATTGCGGTTATATTTACCGATAATCTTAGGTTCATACTCTCCGTTTCTATCACGGGGAACTTTAACTTCAATCTCTCCAAGCTGTGTTTTAACCGTCTTTTTAGAATAACCGTTACGGTAGTTTTTCGACAAATTATTGTTTTCAGAATCCGACATTCTTTCACTTTTTTCGTAACCTAACTCTACATCGAGTTCGCTTTCCATAACCTGCTGAATCGCATCACGGAACAGTTCTTTCATTGCCTGCATAATTTGGGTTGTACTGGTAAAATTCTGACTGTCTACATACTGTTTCATTAATTCCTTTGGTGTTAATTCCATAAAAAATCATCCTTTCAAGTTTTCTTGGTTTATATATCCAATACTTGCCTGAAAGGATGACTTCTATTCACTTTTACACAAAATTTTAGGCGGTCTC
>JAFSBX010000056.1 GCA_017437065.1 Lachnospiraceae bacterium | reverse complement strand
TTTAGGTTTTGGTCAGAAAGATGCTGTAGTTCGTGTCAGCAAAAAAGTCATCGAAGAAGTAAAAGAAGCTCCAAAAAAAGAAATTGTAAAAGAAGTAAAAGCAGAAAAGATGATTGAAAAACCGGCTGTAGAAACTAAAAAAGTGGAAACAGTGGAAGCTGTACAGGAAGAAATCATCGATGAAAAAGAAGAAACTTTTACAAATATGTATGAAGAAGATTTCAGTGAAGATGTACAAGAAGAAGCTGTATCCAAAGTCAATAAAAAAGAAGCAATGGAAGCAGCAGAAGTAAAAGGTCGTGCATTCTTAGCAAAAATCTTTGATGAAATGGATTTGGATGTTGTTATCGATGTAAAAGAAAAAGGCGGTTATCTGGTATTTGATTTACAGGGTGACAATCTGGGTATTCTGATTGGCCGTCGCGGTGATACATTGGATGCATTGCAGTTCTTGCTGAACCTGGTAATCAATGATAAAAACAGTGCGAGAGTGAAAGGTATCATTGATATCGAAAACTATCGTGCAAAACGTGAAGAAACATTGATTAGTCTTGGTCATAAATTGGCTGCAAAAGCTAGAAAAACAGGGCAGAAAGTAGTACTGGAGCCAATGAATCCGCAGGAACGCCGTATTATTCATATGGCGCTGCAGAATGATAAACGGGTAACTACTTACAGTGAAGGGGAAGAACCTTATCGTAAAGTAGTAATCGAACCGGTAGCAGGTGCACAGAAACCGTATTACAAAAAAAATTACAGTAAAAATTATAATCATGGCAAAAAACGTTATGATAAATCTGCTGTAAAAGAAACTGCAAGTGAAAATGAAGCAGAATAATTGAATTCTGTGATATAAACAGGATGATATACAAATTTGTGTATCATCCTGTTTTTTTGATTTTATTGGTATTTTATGATGATAGAACATTTTATTTTTAAAACATCTATGATAAAATAAAAGAGATACACAGTTTTATGATGTGTAATGTAAAGTCGATAATGAAGTTGTATTGATATAAAAATTTTGTGTGAGGTGGACTGTTTTGTTGCAGCAGGATACAATTACAGCTCTGGTGACCGCTGTTGGGGAAAGCAGTGTAGGCATTATTCGTATTAGCGGGCCGGAAGCTACAAGCATTGCCAATAAAATTTATAAAGGTAAAACCGATTTTACCACAGCTGAAAGCCATACAGTACATTATGGATATGTATATGATGCCAAGCATGATAAAAAGATTGACGAAGCAATTTTCCTGCTGATGCGAGGCCCTCGCAGTTTTACCGGGGAAGATGTAGTAGAAGTGCAGTGTCATGGCGGTATGGTTGTATTGAAACAGACATTGCAGCTGATTTTATCTTGCGGTGCACGTCTGGCAGAGCAAGGTGAATTTAGTAAAAGAGCATTTTTGAATGGACGTCTGGATTTGGCACAGGCAGAATCTATTATGGATATTGTGCAGGCAAAAACAGAACGCGGTGTGGATTTGGCATTGTCTCAATTACAGGGCAGCCTTTCCGACATGGTAAAAGAACTGCGTGCAGATCTTTTGGAGCTGGTGGCATTTATTCAGGCAGATATCGATTATCCCGATGATGATATTGAGCGTTTGACCCCTGAAGAATATCAAAGCCGTGTAGCAAATTTGAAAGAACAGATTGCATCAGTACTGCAAAATGCGCAAAAAGGGAAAATCATTCGTGACGGGCTCCGTGTAGTCATTGCAGGCAAACCAAATGTGGGTAAATCCAGCTTGTTGAATGCTTTACTTGGTCAGGAACGTGCCATTGTAACCGATATTCCGGGTACAACCCGTGATGTGATTGAAGAATATATCAATCTCAACGGAATTCCACTGAAAATTGTGGATACTGCCGGTATTCGTGAAACGGATAATGTAGTAGAACAGATTGGTGTGGATAAAGCACAGCAGTTTGTGAAACATGCAGATCTGGTATTGTATGTGGTAGATGCCCTGCAGGGATTGACAGAAGAAGATACACAAATGCTGGATGAAATTAAAAACCAGCATGTAATATATCTGATGAACAAAAGTGATGTGGGAATTACTGATGAAGCCCGTGCTGCATTTGCAGATGCAATCGGCGGAGCGCCGGTACTGGAAATATCCGCGCGTGAAAAACTTGGACTGGATCAGTTAGAACAGCGCATTATGGATTTGTTCTTCTCCGGCACATTAGAAGTACAGAATGATATTATGGTGACCAATGTGCGCCATATTCAGATTTTAGAGGAAAGTGCAGCTCATATGGAAGGTTTCTTAACCGGATTGATGCTGGGAATGAGCGTAGACTTCTTGGTAATTGATTTACAGAATGCGTGGGAGAAACTTGGAAAAATTACCGGGGAAACGGTAGAAGAAGATTTGCTGGATCAGATTTTTTCCAAATTCTGTCTTGGAAAATAATTATTTGAGGAGAATTGTGTCATGCAGATTACAGGAATCGGTTTTATTTTATGTTTCATTGTATTGTATTTTGTTATCAAATGGGCTGTACGTAATGGGATAAAAGAAGCATATA
>JAFSBX010000055.1 GCA_017437065.1 Lachnospiraceae bacterium | reverse complement strand
TTTTTCTGTAAGGAATATGATGAAACAGCTAATGCATTTTCTATAGAGGATGATAACATTGTACAAGCAATAAAAAATGAAGAAATGCTTGTGTTTGCATATCCGGTGCAATATAGTACTGTGCCCAAAATATTGCGTAATTTTATAATCGGAAATAAAGAACTTTGGGAGAATAAGAAAGTTTTTGTTATCGCCACAATGGGATTGTTTAGTGGTGATGGAGCAGGAATTCTTGGAAGACTTTTACAGCAATATGGAGCAGAAATAATTGGTGGATTGCATCTGAAAATGCCGGATAGCATAGGTGATGAAAAAGTGTTGAAACGTCCGCTGGAAAAGAATAAGGAGCTTGTTGAGAAAGCGAAGCAGAAGATTAGCAAGTCGGTTGAACTTTTGAAATTAGGGAAACCAACTGGGGAGGGAATTGGCATATTATATCGCATGGCTGGCTTCTTTGGACAAAGATTGTATTTTGGACATAAGACAAAGAACTATTCTGATAAACTGCGTGTGGATGAAGATAAGTGCATAGGGTGTGGCAAGTGTGAAAAGTTATGTCCTATGAATAATATCAAGATTGTCGATAAGAAAGTGGTGCAGAATAATCAGTGTACCATGTGTTATAGGTGCATTAATAATTGTCCGAAGCAAGCCATGACTTTGCTTGGGAAAAAGGTTGTGGAGCAGAGTGTGATTCAGAAATATCTATGATGAGGAGAGCATAAATGGTACTTTTAGTAGTCGATACACAAAAATTAATAACTACACCGGATTTATATAATTTTAATGCGTTTGAAGATGCTGTTAAAACGTTAATTGCGGCAGCAAGAGAGAATGATGTTGAAGTTATTTATGTGAGACACGATGATGGTGTCGGTGCGGAATTGACAAAGGGAACACTTGGATTTGAGATATATGAAGGTTTTGGTCCACGGCCGAGTGAAAAGATTTTCGATAAGACGGTAAATAGTTCTTTTAAGGGGACAGGCCTGTTGGAATACCTGAGGGAGAAGAATGTCCAAACAGTGGCGGTTGTGGGATTGCAGACAGATTATTGTATAGATGCAACAATTAAGTGTGGGTTTGAGCATGGTTTTAAAATGATTGTGCCGGAAAATGCAAATTCTACATTTGATAATGCTTTTATGTCAGGAGAGCAAAGTTATATGTATTATAACGAGTTTATGTGGAAGGGCAGGTATGCGGAATGTATTTCTGTGGAGGAAACGATTAAGCGGATGAAGGGGTAAGTGCAGAATGGAAGAGGTTATTAAAAAATATTTTCAATGCTGGCTGGATAAAGATGTTGATGGTGTAAAGGAAATTTTTAGTGATGATATTACTTACAGCGAGTATTACGGTCCGGTATATAACGGCATTGGAAAGATAATCAGATGGTTTTGATGGAGTTACCATTGCTGAGCTTGATGCCGATATGAAAATTTGTGATTTGAAGGAGTCAGTTAATAGCTGATTCCTTTTTTATTTGTGTGCCGAGCATGGCACTAATCTTACTGGTGAAAGTCCAGTCACGGGTATTTACCGCCAAGTGTAGTGAACCACAAGTCGGTATCAGTAATGGTATGGATGGAGGAAGTGGTGTAGCAAAGTTCTTGAGCCTACGAA
>JAFSBX010000054.1 GCA_017437065.1 Lachnospiraceae bacterium | reverse complement strand
GGGGAAAGAGGTAGTTTTCAGATTGGATGAAAATGGTGCTCCGGTATTATGGATTAAGTGTGACACGGGAATTATAGAGTTGAATGCATGGATAGACGAAGTAAGTGAAAATACTTATTTTTTTCTTCCGTCTTTTGTTAATGATGATACTATTTACTTTGGAAATTTGTCAGGGAACAAGTTGAACATTGATGGAAATAAGATAAAGACAGATTCAAAATTAGAATGGCAGGAGGAGCATGCCTATAGATTCGAAGTTACAGATGCAGAGAAGAATGTTAAGAAACATAACATAATATTTTTAAAGTCTGCAAATGTACCGACGTTGTTTATTGATACAGATAGTGGTAGCATGGAATATTTGAATTCCGGTAAAGAAAATGTGGAAGCAGGTCAAATAAGTGTTATTGCAGAAAATGGGAGGATAGATTATCAAGGGAAACTTCCAAGTATTGCAGGACGGGGAAATTCTTCATGGAGTTGTGCAAAGAAAACTTATTCTTTCAACCTGAGTAGTGCGCAGTCTTTGTGTGGAATGGATTCCGGTAAAAAGTGGAATTTACTTTCTCTTTTTCAGGAAGGCAGCAAGTTGAATAATAAGGTCGTTTTAGAGATGGCAGAGGCTATGGAACTTACATATACTCCGCAATCTGTCTGGGTGGATCTTTATTTAAATGGGGAATATGCAGGCATTTACCTGTTGACAGAATCAGTTTCTGTTGGTAAAGGCAGAGTAGAAGTGTTTGATTTGGAGAAAGAAAATACAGCACTGAATAATCAATGGTGGAGTGCATCAACATTTCATGAGGAGAAAGAAAAGGGTTATCTTATCAATGGTGGAGCGAATGTAACCGGTGGTTATTTAATAGAAAAAGATTATGTGTGGTATTATGAAAGTGAGCCGACAGGGTTTGTGACAGATTCCAATGCCTGTTTTACTATAAAATCACCGAAAAATGCTTCAAAGGAGCAGGTTTCATATATTCACAGTTATGTACAGAAGATTGAGGATATGATTATGGAAGGAGTTCCGGATTATGATAATTGTATAGATTTGGACTCTTTTGCAAAAAGATTTATAATTGATGAAATTGCGTGGAATTATGATGCCGGTGTAACCAGTATGTACTTTTATAAGGAAAGAGATAACGATAAGTTATATTCGGGTCCGGTTTGGGATTATGATTTGGCTTTTGGGGAAACAAGTACGACTTGGGTAGAAGGAAAGATGTCAGACTATGAGGAAACCATAGTTACTAATCTGCGTGATGAGTATGAAAAGCTGAACTGGTATTCCTATTTGTATGAGGACGAAAGGTTTTATGCGGCTGTGGTGGATAAGTATAGGGATTTTTTGCCGTATATGGAAGAATTGATAAATGTAAGAATTGATGAATATGCACAACAGATTAAGCAGGCTGTTAAGTTAGATTCAGTTCGGTGGAAAAATGAAAACATGTCGGGAAATAAACCCGGGATATACGTTGAATTTGACAATAATATACGTTATCTGAAATTTTTTCTTGCAAAGAGATTAAATTATTTGAATGAACGTTGGGGAGTCGAATATAAGGAATTTGAGATTCCCTGTAATGGACAAATGCATGAAGTGAAATTTGAGGCAGATGGAAAAGTAATAGAAAGCATCCAAGTTTTAGATGGACAGGAGATAATAAAATTTCCTCAATTTGAGCCAGGAAAGGAGCTTGGATGGTATTTTTCATATAGCGACGAACCATATACAAGTAAATTACCAATCTATGAAGATGTTACTTTATACGCAAAATAGGATGGAAGAATGCAGTTTTGAAAGGTAAAAATAATTCGCACTAAATCATTAAGAATTACTGTGATTTTCACTGCAATAAGGTAAAATAAGAGAAAAACTTTATCGCAGAGGTGCCAAAATGAGCCGTGAGAAGGAAAGAATTAGAAAAAAACTTGAAAAGAATCCTATCATTGAATGTAATAAGATTCAAAATAGATTTTGTCCGGAACTGTTTTC
>JAFSBX010000053.1 GCA_017437065.1 Lachnospiraceae bacterium | reverse complement strand
TAATTAATAGAATCTATTTATATTTTGATGAAATAAACAAAGAGCCTGTAGTATATCATTGGAAATATAAAATGGATCAAATTTCCGAGGAGGAAGCAAGTACCATTTGATATGGTACTTACTTTCTGGTCGATGTACTAGTGTTGACTTCTCTTCCGTTTGCCATAACAAACGCAACATGACTGTTCTCTCCAAAATCTAACTGCTGGAGCAGGTTTTTGATTCCTTGTGTACTGATATCAAAAATAACAATACCCTGATTTCCGCCCTGTTTAAACGCCTGATAACAGAATAAAGTATATTCATCCATTGAAATTCCCAGACATGAATCAAAAAAAGGATGGGTTTCCCCCCAGTTTACAAAGGCATTGTCAAATAGGAAACTATCTTCCGACTTCTTTAATGCTTCCATAAAACTATCTGCTCCCTTACCTCCCTTACTATTATCCAAGGTCTTTGATGTAACAACCTCTTCACCATCTACCGGGATAACATAGATATCCTGTACAATATCACTGGCCGTTTCTTTAACACTTACAGTGGTCTTGATTGCGTTTCTGCTAGTCATTTGCTGACCACTTTTGCCTATGTAGGCTCCCAGCGAATAAGATCTGACATTCGTATCCTGTACCATCTCCATTACCTGCTGATTAATAACCCGTAAGGAACTGTCTAAGGAATTTCTTGTCATTTCCAATGCATTCGTTGTAGACTGCTCATAGTTTGATTCCAATGCACCGGCAGCCCGCTGATACGATACAATACCTACTACCAAAAGGAATATGATAGGAATAACAAATCCAATAATCAGCTGTGTTCGTATCGTAATACCGCTTTTACTGATTCCTTCTTTAAAGATGTTCTTTATAACGGTGCCAATTTTACCTTTCTCCTTATTTTCACCATTATTTCCCGCACTATTCGTTTTAGTGCCACGCTTACTATTGACGTTTTTAACAACGCCCTCTTTAATACTAGTGCCTTTCGCTATAGCCTTTTTAAAAATACTTTCTTTTGGTGCGTTACCTTGTTCCAAGGTAGTTTTTTCTTTTCTCTCACGTATCTTCATAAGCCTTTCCTCCTAGTATTCATATTATACTACACTCTTGTTAAAAACAGTACATAAAATTTAAAATGGTGTGTTTTTTTTAGTATATTTTACTAATTTTCCGTCTTCCTCCTCTGTTTACTTTATTACATCGTAATGTCTGCAAATTCTGCCTTCGAGGCATTACATAAGTCATTTGGCACAAGCTCTATCTGTGAACCAATCCTCCCTCCACTGACGATCATAGATTGCAGCTCCCGTGCCTGTTCAGCGATTCTTGTTGTATACTGCTTCTTCATGCCGATTGCCGTGCAACCGCCACGTATATACCCCGTAATGCTGTTAATATCTTTCACAGGTATCATGGCAACTGCTTTTTCTCCTACAGATTTTGCCGCTTTTTTTAAGTCTAATTCCGCTTCTATGGGGATTACAAACACAAAATAATTTTTGCTGTTTCCTATCGTAACTAAGGTTTTGTATACTTTTTCATGCGGAAGATTCAATTTATCTGCTATCTGAATGCCATCAATAAATTCTTCACATTCATATGTATAATGAGAATAATTAATCTTCAACCTGTCCAAAATACGCATTGCATTTGTTTTTATTTCTTTCATTTTTGCCATATTATTATTTCTCTTTTCTAAATTTAAAACAATTTAATTGTATTATAACATAAATCTCAAATTTTAGTACATTTTTTAAAAATATTCAGATAATAATTTACCGGAAATATTTTTTTCAATAAATTAAATACCGGAACAAACTGTGATAAATCCACAAATACCGGACAAACTACTGCTGTCAGAAGGATGAGCATTGACATTGCTGTCGCAAAACTTTCTTCCTTTCTGAACAGCTTTTTTAATATCATACAATATCCAATGAGAATCAGCTGATACAAAAGCATTGCTCCGACTTCTTTCCAGATGGATTCTATCGTTCCTGTCAGCCAAAAACACCCTATTGCAATCGCACTCATTACAAAAACCGGCACACAAATGGTCAATACCGAAAAAGATATTCTCTGTTTCATTCGATGGGTTCGTTTTGCATTTTCATCCTCCAAAGCATCCAATGTCCCGCATAAAGCACATATGTAGATTACGAATGCAAACATTCCCCTTATGGAAAATAAATTTCTCTCCTCCTGTTCCTTTTTTGTTGTCAAACCTTCTACATCTTCTGTGTTATCGCCCACATAAGTTTCATACTCAAACTGAAAAGTACTCCCATTATAACGATACTTAAAAAATAATTCCTCTGCCAACTTTGCAATTTCAACTGTTCCTTCCTCCTCATGTTCTCCTGTGGAGAACATCTTCATCGCTTGTGTTGGAAAGGTATATTCCTCATATAATAGAAATAACTCTGCAAAAAAAGCTTCCTGACATATTGTCTGCATGGAGGTTTGTGGAGATATAAAACATTCTATACTATTTTTTATCTGATTTTTCTCCCACTGACATAATAAATCCCGCGGAATTATAAATCCACATTCAGCCTTTGCCACTGCTACCTCTTGTTTTACTTCCTCTTTTGTATTACAAAACGAATAATGAATGGTTCCCTCTCTCTCTTCTAACCGCCTCCTAAGCTCTTTGTGAAAAGTTTGGTTACTATCACAATCTAACTCTTCCGTCTCTATATTTTCCTGAATTCCTTCTATATAAACAGCTACTCTTACCTCCGTCTCCCCCTTTGAAATGTGATACACAGTTAAAATCACTATCGGTACAAGCAAAAAGGCCAGTAAATATCCCGGAGTTTTCCACATTCTTTTCCATATAATCGAAACATATACCCAATTTTTCCTAAGTTGCTCCACACATTGTCTCATCCTTCTACCACCTTTTTGCGCCGTAACAGGACTGCACCTGAAAAAAATAACAGACCATATAACGTACCTGCCATTATCTCCCTGCCAGAAAACCTTCCGTCAAAAGCAGTTCCTATCCCCTCCAACCAAAAGGTAGATGGCAAATAATCGGCTATCCTTCTGAGTTCCCCGTTAAAAAATACTTTCGGTATAATACCACCGCTTAAAAAGAGGAGCATGACTGCCAGAAATGTTGTCAACAGTACTGCACTACTTTTCTTTTCTGTTATTTCGTAAATCAAAAGCAAAAATGCTGCAATACTCCCTGAAACAATCCACATAATTCCAAACAACATCATAAAATTATCCCCGGAGTATCCTTTCATTACAGCAAAAAAACAACCAATAACGCACACCACTCCATAAATACCAAACGCAGTTATCCATCGAACAAACTGCTGCTTTCCTGCTCCGATTCCAACACGACTGTACTGTCTAAGAACGGTTTTTCCATCCTGTTTTAAAAACATACCCATGGGAATTCCCAAAAAAAGCAAAATGGCAACTATAGCACTTGCAGTATAATATACTTGTACAGAAAAGCTTCCCGTTGCCGAAATTGTCTTTTCATAAAAAATAGTTTTTCTTCCCATTGCTAAATTCAGATTTTCCATATTTATGGCATTTTGTAGTTCTTCTAATTGATTCTCTGCCCCCACTTCTCCTGCAAGCTCATAAATCGCATATATTTCAGCCTGTGCCGTGGAAAGCAGTGTTGCTCCTGCCTGTGTCAGCTCCTTTAAAAATCCCCCTGCAACTGTTAGATTTTCATTACATATTACTGTAACAGCAAAATTCTCGCCACTTAAAATTCCTTCTATCAACTGCTTTGGCAAAATGATAACCGCCGCAAACTCATTTTCTTTCAATCCGTCAAGTGCAGTTTCTCTGTTACACTCAACAAATTCCACGCCTTCTTCCTCTTGCTTTACATACTCCAATGCAAACTCCGTCAGTTGGTTATCTTCCTCCACAACAACTGCTACCCTGACCTGTGTCGGAGTATCCCTATATAAAAGATTGGTAGCGCAAAAAGCAATTGTTCCGGCCACAAGAGCCAAAACAATTGCCTGTAATAACATTTTCGGGAAAATCTTCCATGCACGTTTATTTTCCGCACATAATAAAAGTAACATCCGTTTCATAAGCAATCCTTAATACAAATTCCCCATTCCACCTAACATATTGGCATATTCTTCCAAGTTCTCATAACATTCCATGGCAAATGAAGCGAACTCTGCTTCTGTAAACTCAAATATCGGATAAGTCTTTGCAGATGGAATTTCAATTTCTTCCTCCAACGGCTCGATTCTATATCCTCCATCAAAACTGCCAATTTGGGAATCTTCATAATAAACAACACAATCTTTGAAATTCAAGGCATAACTTTTATCATCTGCTTCAATGTTTCCTGCTAACTCTACGGTAATATTTTCATCTTCTACATCCATACTAATATCCATGTCATAGCTGCTGTCTTCTGCATTCAGTATACCTTTGTACTCTATACCCATAATATCTGTTTCATCCGTACTGATAATCATCTGCATCTTCTGCTTCGTTTCTTTACCCTCTAATACAGACGCATACTCTAAATCGCAATTTACAGTTTCACCATCTGCCACAACACCAAACTTACCTTTCATTTCATCAAACGCATTATCTTCACCGGTAAATTTGAGTGCTGCTGAAATGCCACACTCTAAATCCTTTAAGTAAATGTCTTCTTCTGTCTGTATCTGCTTAATATTATTGCTCTTATCCATATAAATAAGTATTTTCACATCATTACTTACTAAATAAGTACTTTCTCCGGACACACCGCTTTCTTCATAAAGACTCTGAAGCAAAGAATTCACATCCTCTTGTTTTAAGGAAAGAGTATAACCCTCACAATTTACACTTTTATTTCCAACTTCAATCGGAAGTACCATCTTTGTTTTTTCAATTTCAGCATTCTTTACCAGCTGTATAATTTCTTTTTTGTACTCATCAGAAAAGTTTGCTGTATTACCGGCTGCCTCGCTGAAAAAATCCATCGATATATCTTCTTCCAATTCTGTCTCAATATAATCTTTGAATATAGAATTATTAAACTGCTCATCGATATTTTGTGAGTTAAAATAAATACTTCCATCATAAAGCTTAGGAATATCCAGATATACATCCGTTTTATCTACTGCCATCTGAAATGATAAAAACTCAAAATAAGAAAGTGAAAAACTTATCTCTTCTTTCATCTTTTCATTTTTATAATCACACAAAACAGTACCGTCAATGCCAAGTGCCAAATCTTCCAGCCCTTCTACATCATAAATATCAAGATCAAATACTGTCTTATACTTATCACTTGTAAGTATTTTGGTCTTCCCACTCACTCCCATTCTGGCATTAAGCGAGCTTTCCTGATCTGTCATTTCTTTCAACATCTTCGTTGTTCCCTGCATAACTTTAACTGTGGGATTACTAAATATAACTGCTGCACTGACACCTATTGCGCCAAATCCAAGTGCCAAAACTCCACATACAATTCCTATAATTGCTCCTTTTTTCATAAAATCCTCACCTTTCTTTTCTTGTAAATCTTCACACTGAATCCTGTTTCTTCAATTGAAATCTGTTACACTTTTCAATACTTCACTTTTGCAAATTTACAAGTTCTTTACTGCTTAAACCTGTTGGAACTTCCCCAAGTTCCCCGGAACGCAATACATACAGTCTATCACAAATTTGTAATTCTGTCTCGTCATGTGTCGAAAAAATGATGATTTTGCCGCTATTCTTGCATTTGTGTATGTAATTCATTATGTCATGTTTACATAACATATCTAAGGCTGCTGTAGGTTCATCCATAATCATTATCTTTGGATTATCGGCTACTGCGCATGCAATGCTGACACGTTTTTTTAATCCTCCCGACAATTTATTTACAGGAACTTTCAAATATTCTTCCAATCCAAAATCAACCAGTTTTCCTTCCCTGATTTCCTTCTGCAATCTTTTTTTATCAAAATACCATAACATTAAGTTATCAAAAACTGTCAGCTCTTCTATTAACGGATTTTCCTGCGGAACATACCCGCTGATTTCCTTTATCAGTTTTCTGTTTTCTTTTAAAAACAAATCTTTTCCTTCAAATATTAATTGTCCGTTATCCGGTTTTCTAATGCCCGAAAGTATGGATAAAAGCGTGGATTTACCGGCTCCGTTGGCACCTATTAGCCCAATACACTGTCCGGATTCTGCTTTAAAATTAATATTTTTTAAAACTTCCTTTCTTTTCTGCTTCCACCCGTTTCCTTTATATGATGCCTTTATTCCAATTGCTTCCAGCATATCACATTTCCTTCCTTTATCTTGTTTTCCGTTTTCTTTCCACAAATTTTCCACTTATCCTGCTTTAAAAGCTTCACTTATACACATTTTTACAAGAAAAAACAGCCATTTCCATATTTCTTTAATGAAATATAAAAACGACTGTTTTATTATAGCATAGAATGTTCTATTTTCGCACTCTTAAGCTTATTATTTAGCAGCTAATTCTGCTTTCAATTTTTCTGTTAATGCAGGAAGGATTTTGTTTAAGTCACCAACAATACCGTAATCAGCTACATCGAAGATAGGAGCTGTTTCGTCTTTGTTGATAGCGATGATTAAATCAGATTCTTCCATACCTGCTAAGTGCTGGATAGCACCTGAGATACCAACTGCGAAGTATACGTTAGGACGAACTGTTTTACCTGTCTGTCCAACCTGTAAATCTTTAGATTTCCAGCCTGCATCTACTGCTGCACGGGAGCAGCTTACTGTAGCGCCTAATACTTCTGCAAGGTCGTCTAATAATTTGAAGTTTTCAGCACTTCCAACACCACGACCACCGGATACTAAGATTTTAGCATCCATAATATCTACTGTATCAACAACAGATTTAACTACTTCTAAGATTTCAACATATTTGTTGTCCGGTGTGAATCCAGGATTGAATTCTTCGATAACTGCTTTAGCACCTTCAACTTTAGGTAATTTCTGCATAACACCAGGACGAACTGTTGCCATCTGAGGACGGAAATCAGGACATGCAATTGTTGCAATTGTATTTCCACCGAAAGCAGGACGAGTCATTAATAACTGGTTGTGTAACTGCTCTCTTCCCGGAATTGGGTTAATTGGGAAATCACCAATTTCAAGCTGTGTACAGTCAGCTGTAAGACCTGTATGTACTCTGGCGGATACACGAGGACCTAAATCTCTACCGATTGCTGTAGCACCAACTAACATAATTTCCGGTTTATATTTTTCGATTACAGATGCAAGTGCATGTGCATATGGCTCTGTTCTGTATTCTTTTAATTCAGGATCGTCTACAACGATAACTCTGTCAGCACCGTAAGCTGCTAATTCATCTGCTAAACCTTTAACATCCGAACCAACTAAAACGGCTGTTACTTCTGTTTCTAAATCTTTTGCAAGGTCTTTACCTTTACCGATTAATTCTAAAGCGATTCCGCTTATCTCATTGTCAACCTGCTGAGCAAAGACAAATACTCCTTTATATTCTGCTGTGTTCATTTTTAACCTCCATTATATTTCAGAGCTGAAGCGTTCTGAGAACTACCGACTCAATTCCGCTACGCTCCATTTCGCCAGGGCTAAGCGCCCTATAAAAAATGAGAAAAATAAATTATTGCAAGTGAACTTGCAAAATTTCTTTTTTCATTTTTTGCAGTTCTAAGTAGTAACTAGATTACGTGTTTAACTTTTAATTTGTCGATGATGTAATCAACTGCTTCAGCTGCACCTAATGTTACTTTTTCTCCGGCACCTTTACGTACTTTATCGGAAGCTTTAGCAATCTGTGTAGGTGAACCTTTCAAACCAAGGTTAGAATCATCAACATCCTTTAAGTCTGCTCTTCCCCAAACAGTAATCTCTTTCTTGAATGCATCGAAGATTCCGCCCGGAGTCATATAACGAGGCTCATTTAATTCAGCAAGTGCTGTAACTAAGCAAGGCATCTGAGCTTTTAATACATGATATCTGTCATCATACTGACGTTCAACAACTACGCTGTTACCTTCCACTTTAATGTTCTGAGCATAGCTGATTACAGGAATGTTAAGGTGTTCAGAAATCTGAGGACCAACCTGAGCTGTATCACCGTCGATAGCCTGACGTCCTGTGATGATTAAATCATATTCAAGGTTTCTGATAGCACCTGCAAGTGTTGTAGATGTAGCCCATGTATCAGCACCACCGAGTACACGGTCTGTTACAAGGATTGCATTGTCAGCGCCCATTGCAAGAGCTTCACGAAGAACATCTTCTGCTTTCGGAAGACCCATTGTGATAACTGTTACTTCTGCACCCATTTCGTCTTTTAATCTAAGTGCAGCTTCCAAACCTGCTTTATCATCAGGGTTCATGATAGTGAGCATTGCACCTCTGTCAAGTGTACCGTCCGGATTAAATTTAACGCCACCCTTTGTATCAGGTACCTGTTTAATACAAACAACAATTTTCATTGTATTTTCTCCTTATTCTAAATTTATTGATAATCATTGTAATGTGTGTAAGACGTGCCCTCAAAAACCTTCGTTTTTTTCGAGAACATCTTCCTTATTTGAGAAGGTTTGCAGAGATAACCATTCTCTGAACTTCGCTTGTTCCCTCGTAGATTTCTGTAATCTTAGCATCTCTCATCATACGTTCTACTTCGTATTCTCTTGTGTAGCCGTAACCACCGTGTAACTGAACTGCTTTTGTTGTAACGTCCATAGCCATTTCAGCTGCGAATAATTTAGCCTGTGCTGCTTCGATGCTGTAAGATGTTTTGTGATCTTTTGTATACTGATCTTTTGTGCAAGCTGCTTTGTATACTAACATCTGAGCTGCCTGAGCGTTTGTAGCCATATTTGCAAGCTGGAACTGTGTATTCTGGAATGCACCGATAGCACGTCCAAACTGTTTTCTTTCTTTTACATATTCGATAGTTCTTTCAAGAGCACCTTCACCAATACCAAGTGCCTGAGCAGCGATACCGATACGTCCACCATCAAGTGTATGCATAGCAATACCGAAGCCTTTACCCTGAGCACCTAACATGTTCTCTTTCGGGATACGGCAGTCTGTGAAGATTAATTCGTATGTGGATGAACCACGGATACCCATTTTCTTTTCTTTTGTACCGAATGTGAATCCAGGTGTTCCTTTTTCTACGATGAATGCGGAGATTTCTTTTGTCATTCTGCCGCGTTTTTCAACTACGCCTGTGATAGCGAAGATAACATATACGTCAGCTTCTTTACCATTTGTGATGAAGATTTTGGAACCGTTAAGTACCCATTCATCTCCTTCTAATACAGCTTTTGTCTGCTGTCCCTGTGCGTCTGTACCAGCACCCGGCTCTGTTAAACCGAAAGCACCAAGTTTTTTACCACTTGCTAAATCCGGTAAATATTTCTGTTTCTGTTCTTCTGTACCATATGTAAGAATAGGGTCACAGCAAAGAGATGTGTGAGCAGATACGATAACTGCTGTTGTACCACAAACCTTAGCTAATTCTTCTACGCAGATAGCATATGTTAAAATGTCACAACCCTGTCCGCCGTACTCCTTCGGAACCGGAATTCCTAAGAAACCTGCTTTTGCCATTTTTTCAACTGTAGCTCTTGGGAATTCTTCTGTCTCATCTACTTCGATTGCAAGAGGTTTTACCTCTTTTTCAGCGAACTCTTTGAAAAGAGCTCTCGCCATTTCATGTTCTTTGCTTAAAGTAAAATCCATGATTTTATTTCCTCCATGTTAAATGTTATATATAGAATATTTTCGATTTTGCTTATTTGCTGTAATCGTAGAAACCTTTACCTGTCTTCTGTCCTAACTGACCGCCACGTACCATTTTTCTAAGAAGTGGATGAGGACGATATTTGGAATCGCCTGTTTCAGCCTGAAGAACTTCCATGATAGCAAGTACAATATCAAGACCTACTAAATCACCAAGTGCTAAAGGTCCCATTGGATGATTTGCACCAAGTTTCATAGCTGTATCGATATCTTCAACTGTTGCAACACCTTCTGCATAGATGCCGATTGCTTCGTTAATCATTGGGATTAAGATTCTGTTTACAACGAATCCGGCTGCTTCATTAACCTGTACAGGTGTTTTTCCGATTTCTGTAGAAATTGTTTTGATTTTTTCTACCATTTCGTCCGGTGTATTTAATCCTGCGATAACTTCAACAAGCTTCATAACAGGAGCCGGATTGAAGAAGTGCATACCGATAACCGGTCTGTCAAGTCCTGCGCCGATTTCTGTAATAGAAAGAGAAGATGTATTTGTAGCGAAGATACAATCTTTCTTGCAGATATCCTGTAATTCTTTGAATGTCTGTTTTTTGATATCCATAACTTCAAGAGCTGCTTCTACAACGAGATCACAGTCTGTACAGATTGTTTTCACACCTGTTGTAATTTTATTTAAAATAGCGTCAGCTGCTGCCTGTTCCATTTTTCCTTTTGCTACTCTTTTTTCTAAACCTTTAGCAATTCTGTTTTTTCCGTTTGCTGCGAATTCTTCGTTGATGTCGCAAAGGAATACTTCATAACCTTCTGTCTGTGCGAATGCCTGTGCAATACCAGCACCCATTGTACCTGCACCGATAATACCTACTTTCATTTTAAATCCTCCTATTTTTCCACTTATTATTTATTTAAGAATGCTTCTACTTTTCTTTTTTCAAGGAAAGCAGCCATTCCTTCTTTCTGATCATAAGATTCAAAGCAGTCACCGAATAATTTTTCTTCAATTACAAGTGCTGCATCCATATCAACGTCTAAACCGTCGTTAATAGCTTTTTTGCAGTTACGAACTGCGATTGGAGCGTTTTTCGCAATACCTGCTGCCATTTTTTCTGCTGCCGGCATTAACTCTTCTAACGGATACACTGCGTTAACAAGACCGATTCTTAATGCTTCATCAGCTTTGATATTTCTTGCTGTATAAATTAACTGTTTTGCCATACCAGGGCTTACTAAACGAGCAAGTCTCTGTGTTCCACCAAAACCAGGTGTAATGCCAAGACCTACTTCCGGCTGTCCAAATACTGCGTTTTCAGAACAGATTCTGATGTCACAGCTCATGGAAATTTCACATCCACCGCCTAATGCAAAGCCGTTTACTGCTGCGATTACAGGAATCGGGAATGTTTCTAATTTACGGAATACATCATTTCCTTTTTTACCGAATGCTTCACCTTCTGCTTTTGTAAGTGTGCTCATTTCTCCGATATCAGCGCCTGCTACGAAAGATTTCTCGCCTGCACCTGTTAAAATAAGACATCTTACTTCATC
The DNA here is from genome assembly GCA_017437065.1 of Lachnospiraceae bacterium. Lineage (GTDB taxonomy): Bacteria > Bacillota > Clostridia > Lachnospirales > Lachnospiraceae > RGIG3002. The sequence continues at coordinate 32,014 of JAFSBX010000053.1, read as the reverse complement.
TAAGTTTACTGCATCCAAAGTTTTGTCTAATTCTTCAAGAACTGTAGAATTTAATGCGTTTAATGCTTTTTCACGGCTGATGGTAATAACACCAACTGCACCTTTCTGTTCATATAAAACAAATTCCATGGTCTGTTTCCTCTTTCTTTTTATTTTTCAAAAGAAGTGCCGTCATTTCAGGCGGCACTCTTCTCACTTATGCGCGAGCCAAATATACCATTTAGGGAGAATTACGAAGTAATTCTCTTAAGTCGTCGCCGCCGGGCGACGATATTTTAGGCTTCGTATTTTTTAACAATTGTTGAGCAGCCCATACCGCCACCGATACAAAGTGTTGCAAGACCTGTCTTAGCATCTTTAGCTTCCATTTCATGAAGTAATGTAACTAAGATACGGCATCCTGAAGCACCTACCGGATGTCCTAATGCGATAGCACCACCGTTCGGGTTCAGCTGTTTATCAACATCGATTCCTAAATCTCTTCCTACTGCGATAGACTGTGCAGCGAAAGCTTCGTTTGCTTCGATGATATCGAAGTCTTCAATTTTCATTCCTGTTTTAGCCATAACTTTCTGTGTAGAAGCAACAGGACCAATACCCATAACTTCCGGTCTCACACCTGCAAGAGCACCTGCAACCCATTCAGCCATAGGTGTTACGCCTAATTCTTTTGCTTTTTCTTCGCTCATAACAACGATTGCAGCAGCACCGTCATTGATACCTGATGCATTACCGGCTGTAACGTATTTATCTTTGTTGATTGGACGAAGCTTAGCTAAACCTTCCATTGTAGAACCTGCACGAGGACCTTCGTCTACTTTGAATTCTACCATTTCTTTTTTCTTCTTAACCATTACAGGTACGATTTCTTTATCGAATGCTCCTGCCTTCTGAGCAGCTTCTGCTTTCTGCTGGCTCTTAAGAGCAAACTCGTCTAATTCTTCTCTGCTGATGTTCCATTCGTCACAGATATTATCAGCTGTCTGAATCATGTGGTAGTTGTTGAATGCATCCCATAATGCATCATTTACCATAGTATCAACTAATGTACCATTGTTCATTCTATATCCAAAACGTGCATTAGGAAGTGCGAATGGTGCCATAGACATGTTTTCCATACCACCTGCAACAACGATGTCAGCTTCACCAGCCATAATCATCTGTGCAGCCATGTTAACACAGTTAAGACCAGAACCACAAACTACGTTAATAGTAACAGCCGGTACTTCGATTGGAAGACCTGCTTTGATGGAAGCCTGACGAGCAACGTTCTGTCCAAGACCTGCCTGGATAACGCATCCCATATATACCTGATCTACTGCTTCCGGAGCAACACCTGCTCTGTTCAATGCTTCTTTAATTACGATAGAACCAAGTTCTGCTGCAGGAGTAGTAGAAAGACTTCCTCCCATTGTTCCGATTGCGGTACGGCATGCACCTGCTAATACAACTTTCTTTGCCATTTTTCTTTTCCTCCATAATCTCAAAACGCCCTAATCACTAGGCTTTGCATTGATTGTTATTTTTTTATCATTGCAATTGTCTATATTTTAACATAGGGCTTATTGTTTTGCAATGTGTAAATAAAATTATTTAGAAATTTGTTATAATTCTTTTTTATTTGCGAAAACATATGGTAGACATAACTTTCTTTCTACGTTTTTGTATTTTTTTTACTTATTTTCTTTTTATATTTTTCCACGCTGTCTTCTTTCATCTCATATTTTCGTTTCCACTCTTTTGTATCGCCAATTTTTTCTACTTCACAGCGGTTCTTATATAAAAATTTTGCAATCTGGTAACAGTCTATCCAAATTTCTTTTCCTTCTTCTCTTCTTTTCTCATCAAAAACCAACTCAATTCCAAAATGAAGATGGGTTACTTCTATGTTATTTACGTTTTCCTCTTTGCTGTAACCAGTGTGACCCATGTATCCGATTACGTCCCCTGCCGTCACTACACTTCCCTCTTCCAGACCTTCCGCATAGGGATAATTTTGCCGTAAGTGAGCATAATAGTAATAACGATTTGTGTCAAAGCTGCGAATTCCGACACGCCATCCTCCATATTGGTTCCAACCGATTGCTTCCACAACCCCGGATTCGATTGCAATAATCGGTGTGCCTGTCTGTCCCATCATATCGTGTCCCAAATGCGGTCTTGAATAGCCGTAGCTTCTGGATGTGCCGAAATCGTCATAATCATTATATTCAAAGCCTTTGGCTATGGGTGAAAATGCTTTCAGTCCATACCTGCTTTCCCAAACTTTCTTTCCGTCTTCATTTTCGGTCTGAATTTTATATTCTCCTACATAGTTTCCTAGAATGGACGAATATGCCTTATAATAATAGTCATAATATTTTAGTTCTTTTCCTTCACCAGCTATGGTTGTTTCCCCGTTTTTTACCCGTTCCGTGATTTTCGTAATTTCCGATTCCATACCATCTTCTAACTTTCCTCCGTTTTTAGCAGCAAGGTAAGCTAACAGTTCTATCCAGTCAATGTGAATATCTTCCTTATATGTTGAAATATCAGCCTCATAAGCATTGCAAAGTGCTTCATAAGACACGTTAAAGTCCACCCAATTAATCGTTTCTCCATCGGCAAGTGTTTCCACTGTCTGTATATTTTCCTTATGCATAAAAAAAGAAAAACACATACCACACAAAACAAATATCAGTATAGCAGGAATATATCTTTTTCTTTTCATATAATCAATGATTCGTTCCATTACTATGACAACGCCTTTTTATTTTCAATATATTCTTTTCTGCTGCAACATATTACGTTTTGTAATTATGCTGCTCTGAAAAGAGCATCATAAAGCAAAATTGTTCTATTCCCAAAAAGAGAACTGCACATTCTGTACAGTTCCCTCCGGATTTTCAATTATTAACTTTTCTCGTTCAAACTTCGGCTGTCATCTATACTTCCGGCTCGATTAAACCGTAGGTATTTCCTTTTCTCTTATACACAACATTTACTTCATCAGTTTCCGCATTGCAGAATACAAAGAAATTGTGTCCTAAAAGTTCCATCTGAATGCAGGCATCTTCCGGATACATTGGCTTAATATCAAATTTCTTAGTACGAACGATTTTCACATCTTCTTCGTCCATATAATCTTTTTCAATAAAGTCCTGACTAAAGAATCCGGCGGACTGTTTCTTGTCCACTAATTTTGTTTTATACTTCTTCAGCTGTCTCTCAATGATTTCCTCTACTAAATCAATAGATACATACATATCATTGCTTACCTGCTCTGAACGAATGATATTTCCTTTCACCGGGATTGTAACTTCGATTTTCTGACGGTCTTTTTCAACACTCATGGTCACATGAACTTCTGTATCGGGATTGAAATATTTTTCAAGTTTGCCGATTTTGTCTTCAACCGCTGATCTTAATCCTTCTGTTACGTCGATGTTTCTTCCGCTAATAATAAATTTCATGCTAATCATCCCTTCCGCTTTATTGTTGTACAGACATTATAACACAGACCACATTCTTTTTACAACAATTTGACAAAATTTACTTAAGATTTTAGTCGCCACTTTAACGTGACAGAGAAACCGCAGAAATCTTGATTTTCAAGTATTTTCCAGTAAAAAGGTGGAAATCGTTAATATTCACAAAACGCGTGTTCTTTTTTTACCCTCATTTTTTCCACATAGTGTGTATACTTATTCTGTGGATAATGTGGATAACTTGGTGTATAAGTTAAATTTTATGTATTTATTGGGGTTTTATGAGTGGATAACTTTGTTGAGAACTTTTTTTATTTTTTTAATTGTATATATTTTTTGCACAATAATTTGTGTATCTTGTACAAGTGATTATCTGCCAGAAACAGTAAATGATTTCAAAAAATATAAACATTTAATTTACGCTAACTACATTTAAACACTTTCAAACACTTTTCCATTACGATTCAGGTGTCAAAAGGTATTTGTTTATGTTGTGATTGTCATGTTGTACAAAAAAAGGTTGCACATATTGAGGTGCAACCCTTTCATTTTTATCAAATTATTATTAAAAGATTCTTCGTACGGCAAGAACCTGACGATAATCAGCATTGGATACAATGATACCTGTTTTGGATGTAGATGCATGTACAATCTGACCGTTGCCGATGTAAAGTCCAACGTGTCCCGAATAACAGATAATATCCCCCGGCTGTGCTGCTGACAATCCGCCTTCCACGCCTGAACCAGAACTTCTTAATGCAGATGAGGAATGTGGGAGGCTTACGCCATAGTTTGCATAAACGCTCATAACAAATCCGGAGCAGTCTGTACCGTTGGTAAGACTGGAACCACCGTATACATATGGATTACCCACAAACTGCAATGCGTAGTTTGCTACTGCTGTTCCTGTTTCACTTCCTCCGGAAACTGTAACAGTTTCTGTCGGTGTCTGTGTTTCAGTTTTCTGAGCAGTACTTTCTGCTTTTCTGGCAGCTTCTGCTGCGGCTGCAGCTTTTCTGGCAGCTTTACGCTCTGCCTCTTCCTTCGCAAGACGAGCTTCCTCTTCCGCTTTGGATTCTGCTTTTACAAACTCAGTGGTTAAAGTAACATAATCGGTAGAAACATATCCGTCACCTTCCTCGATGTTTACCTTTACCCATCCGTCCAATTCTTCTGTTACAATCAAATCATCTTCAATCGGCACCATTCCGATTACAGATGATTCTGTTGTCGGCTCCTGTCTTACATACAAAGTTGTTGTTGTAACGGTTGCAATTCTCGTTCCAACTTCTTTTGCCAAGTCTACGGCTGCCTCTCCGGTAACACAAAACTCCGCTTTTACATATCCTGTTACGGAACCGGAATTAATTTCATACCAGCCATCTTTTTCAGAAAGGAACGTACCTACAGATTTGTCGTATAATTTTCCTACGATTTCTCCTTCTTCGCTTGGCGTGCTTCTAACATTTACATAATTCGTTACCTGTGCAATCACGAGGCTTTTAAAGCTTTCCTCTTCTGCCTGTTCCGGTGTCATTTCTTCTACTGCTGCTTCTGTCTCAGCTTTCAATTCTTCAATTGTCTGTGTCTGTTCAATTTTCTTTGTGTCTGTTGTATTTTCTACAGCTCCGTCACCTGTTGGTGCGCTGTCTTTTATTGCCTGTAATGTAGTTGTGTTATCTGCCAATGTTAATGTTACACCGGCTGATGGAAGAACTTCTGATATACCTCCTGCCGCATTTGCTGTAATATTCATGCCTGCAAATGTAACTACAGCTGCAAGTCCACATGCTGCAACTTTCAGTTTCTGTTGTTTCATTATTACCCTCCATAATGTTTATCTTCTGCTTAGATGAACATTTGTTACAAATTTGTTACAACTGTATTAAATGATAACACTGGTGTAACAATTTGTCAACCGGTGGCATAAATTGGCATAACGCCAAAACCGACGCTGATATACATTATTTAGAGAGCAAATATTCCTGGACGCTTGTTACTGCATTCGCTCCATCGGAAACTGCCGTAATAATCTGGCGTAATTTCTTCGTACGCACATCACCTGCGGCAAAAATACCATCCACACTGGTTTTTCCGTCTTCTCCTGCCTTAATGTAGCCTTTTTCATCCATTTCCAGCAATCCTTCCACAAAAGCGGTATTCGGATGAATGCCGACTGCAATAAAAATGCCGTCAATTTCTTTTTCCTGCACACTTTCATCTTTTGTACTACGGATTATCATTTTTTCCGTCTGACCGTCACCTTCTATGGAAGTCACAACATGATTCCATAGAATTTCCACATTAGACAGCTCCATTAAATTTTTCTGTAAGATGTTGGCGGCACGAAGTTCATCCCTTCTGTGTACCAGATACACTTTTTCACAGCCTCTTGCAAGAAAAATTGCATCCTCGGCTGCCACGTCACCTCCACCGACAACTGCTACGGTACGATTTCTGAAAAATGCTCCGTCACAGGTTGCACAATAGGAAACTCCCATTCCTGCCAATTCTTCTTCGCCCGGTACATTCAGTTTTGCGTGAGAAGCACCTGTTGCAATCAGAACTGTCTTTGTTTCATAAGTATTTTGCTCTGTAACTACTTTCTTTTTTCCCTCTTCATTTTCTATACGCATTACTGCTTCATCCCTAAATTCTGCCTGCAATTTATCTGCATGGGCACGGAACTGCATTCCCATATCAAATCCGTTGATTCCCGGAAGTCCCAAATAATTATCCACTTCATAAGTGTTAAGTACCTGTCCTCCACTCATACCGTTTTTTTCTATGACAAGCAGATTTAATCCTGCTCTTTTTCCGTATACTGCTGCCGACAGTCCTGCCGGACCGGAACCAATAATAATTAAATCGTACATATTCTGCCTCATTTCATTTTTAATATTGTCTTCGCTATTTCTTCTATATTAAATAGTGCTCTATTAAATAATGTTCTATTTTTACATCCAACCGCCGTCCAGTGTAATAATCTGTCCGGTTAAATATTCATTTCCCGTTGCAAGCTGTAATGCAAGTTTTGCAACCTCCTCCGGCTTTCCAAATCTGTCTGCCGGTATTTCCTCGCGCAATGCTTCTCTTTCTTCTTCTGAAAAACAACCATTCATCTGCGTGTCAATGACTCCGCAGGCAATGGCATTTACCTGAATATTACTTGGTGCCAGCTCTTTCGCCAGAGCTTTTGTAAATGTGTTCATACCACCTTTTGCTGCGGAATATGCAACTTCCATGGAAGCACCCACGTTCCCCCATACGGAGGAAATGTTGATGATTTTTCCACTTTTTTTTCGTACCATAAGCGGCACAGCATGACGGCACACATAAAATAAAGAATTGAAATTGGTGTTAATCATAGTATTCCATTCTTCCACTAACATATCCGTTAAAAGTCCGATATAAGAAATTCCCGCATTATTCACAACAACATCAATGTCATTTATTTCTGTAAACAACCTGTCCATATGTTCCACATTTCCAACATCTGCCTGAAATGCTGTTGCTTCTATACTATATTTACTTTCCAGTTCGTCGCATAGCTTCTGCAACTCCGTAAAAGAATTTTTGCAGGTTACATATATATCGTACCCACTGCCTGCAAATTCTGTTGCAATCGCGTTGCCGATTCCTCTGGAAGCTCCTGTTATCAGTGCTTTCTTTTTTTTCATACTTTTTCTGTTCCTATTTGTTTTTTTAGTTTATTTACACAATAAATATATGCCGGAATCAGGAATATATCTGCCATCACCCATGCTGCCGGGCTTGCAAAGCATGCTGCCCGATAACCGAATATTGGCACAAATACGAAACCGACGATACCTCTTGCAATCATTTCAAATACTCCTGCAAATACTGCCAGACTGCTGAATCCCATTCCCTGAATCATAAAACGTACAATATTTACCAACGCTAATGCAAAGTAGAACATACCATTTGCAATAAGACACATTTTTGCATTAGCGATTATCTCAACTTCTGATGCATCCAAAAACAGCAAGGATAATTTTGGTGCAAAGAAAATATATACAACAAGTGCTATTACTGAATAAGCTGCCCCCAATAAAATACAAGCCTTCAAGCCTTTTCCGAGACGATCAATTTTTCCGGCACCTACATTCTGTCCTCCATAGGTTGCCATCGTAGAACCAAGTGCATCAAACGGACAACAGAAAAAGATGGATAATTTTGATGCAGCTGTCATGGATGAAACATAAACCGTTCCAAGGGAATTTACCGCCGTCTGCAAAATAACACTACCGATTGCCGTTATGGAATATTGTAATCCCATCGGAATTCCCATTCCACATAATATAAGTGCATAATGGGAATCGAATTTCCATTCTTCTTTGGTTATCTTTAAAATTTCATATTTCTTTCTCATAAAGAAGAAACAGCATATTCCTGATATTATCTGGGAAATAACCGTTGCATATGCGGCGCCCGCTACTCCCATTTTAAAGTAGTAAATCAGCACTACATCCAGAATAATATTAATAATAGAAGAAAGTGCAAGAAAAGCCACCGGTGTCTTGCTGTCTCCTAAAGAACGGATAATTCCTGCCAGCATATTGTATAACATCATTGCAGGAATTCCTGCAAAAATAATAAATATATAACTGTACGCCTGATTTATAATGTCATCGGGTGTACGCATTATTTCCAGAATCGGGCGGCATAATATGGTCGTCAGCGCCGTCATTATGATTGCAAAAAGAACACATAACCATGCAGCGTTTGCTACGTATTTTCGTAATTCTATTTCTCTCTTTGCTCCAAACTGCTGTGCTACCGGTATTGCAAAACCGTTGCAGACACCCATACAGAATCCGATTACCATGAAGTTGACGGAACCGGTGCTTCCTACCGCTGCAAGTGCATCTGAGCCTAGAAATTTGCCTACAATCATGGTATCAATTACGCTGTAAAACTGCTGGAATAACAGTCCAAATAAAAGCGGAATTGCAAATTTTAGGATAAGTTTTAGTGGTTTTCCTTCTGTTAAGTCTTTTGTCATTAATGTATACCATGCCTTTCTCGAAATTTTATGAGTTTTAGCACATTATAATTCTTTCGGGCAGACTTTTCCATAGGGTAGTTGTTATTTGTTATCGGTATTTGTTATCAGTACACTAATATACTTTTTTCAAAAAAGCGGTACACCCTTCCATAATATCGTTGTAGGTTTCGTCAAAGTTGCCGGTGTACCATGGGTCGGCTATGTCTCTGTCAGAATCTGCGAAGGATAGCAGCTTATAAATTTTGTTTTCGGGGTCGCCGCCGGCGATGCGGGTCATGTTGCGGATGTTGGCGCTGTCCATGCCGATGAGGTAGTCGTATTGTTCGTAGTCTTGTTTGGTCATTTGTGTGGCACGGTGTGGGATGAGGGGGATGCCGACCTGGCGGAGTTTGGCCACTGTGCCGTGGTGAGGCGGGTTACCGATTTCTTCGCGACTGGTAGCAGCGGAGTTGATGTGGAATTGGGGTGAAAGGCCGGCTTGGTTTATTAGGTGGGTTAGGATGGACTCAGCCATGGTGCTGCGGCAGATGTTGCCGTGGCAAACAAATAACACTTTTATCATGCTTTTATATATCCTTTCAAATCTTGATAAATCCTTATAAAACCTTGATTTTACGCCATTTTTAGGTTACGCTTAATGTGCTAACTTTTTAATAAAACTTGATGCAAATTGATAAGTTTTGATGGGCAAAGGGTGCAAAATGGGGTGCAAATTACGCTTGCTTGCACCCCGCACCTTCGTTTGCACCCCAAAACGTCTGAACCCAGCATATTTACTGGCTCTACACCACTTTTCTTATAGACTTTTTCGACTTCTCTTTAGCGATTCTACTAACCTCTTCTGATGCCTCTTCAAAGCCTAAATGGGTGTACGTATTCATGGTTACACTGATATCAGCATGTCCCATAATATACTGTAACGTCTTAGGATTCATTCTCGCTGCCGCCATGCGACTACAAAATGTATGTCTGCATACATGGGGTGTAATTCTCGGAATCTGAACCTTATATGTAGCATTGTACTTATCACAAATATGCTGGAAATACTTCTCCCAATGCATTGCTACCATTGGCTTGCCATCTTTGTCTAACCACAATAATCCTGCGTATCCATCAATGATTGGCTCCACCTTAGGCGTTACTCTGTTTTTTATAACTCTTCTGAAACATTCCGCAACGTCTTCCGTCATCGGAATCTGGCGTATACCACTTTCAGTCTTTGGTTCCACCATCTTGTAACCGACACCGATATAACGCTGCAACTGATGGTCTACGTTAATCTTCATATTCTCAAAGTCAATATCTGATTTCGTTAACCCCACAAACTCTGAAATACGAAGTCCTGTATTAAGCAGAATATAGATGCCATCATAATATTTGCAGAAGTGCTTGTCTTCCTGAACAAATTTTAAGAACTTACGCTCTACCTCATGAGAAATGGCTTCTCTGGTAACACTGTCATTATAAACTACTGACATCAGCTCAAATGCGAATGGATTTTTACGAATTAAATCGTCATCCACCGCAAGCTGAAATGCAGGTCGCATAATGCCTCTTATGGTGCGTATAGAACTAAAACCTCTTCCATTCTTCTGCATTTGGACAAGCCAAAATTTTGCATCCGACAGTTTCACCTTGTCTATACGCTTGCTACCGAAGGGGTCTTTCTTCAGGATATTCATAACTGTTCTGTACGATGCTTCCGTAGATGGTCTTACATTGTTCTTTAAAGACACATATCTCTCTACTAAAGCAAGAACAGTCAGCTTACCGCCCTCTGGTGTTATTTGGTCGAACATATCCGCCTGTATCTGCTTCTCCTTTTCTCTAAGAGAAGCCTCGATTGGCTTATCCGCCTGTTGTGGGTCATGTACATCTAATCTCCAGCTGTAAACATATTTCTTTTCACCAAAATTGTTTACATATTTATATCTGTAACGACCGTTCTTCATCTGAATCTCGCCATTGCGTAGAATTCGACCTTTACAATCTCTTCTTTTACTCATAATTTAGCTCCTTTCTATCAGTACTGACAGAAAAGGCTCTTATATATGGCTTCTTCAAGTCTATCATAAAAGAGCCAAATCTGCCACTAAAAAACTACAGTTCCAGCATTTATACAACCGACATATCATCTATAAATGCCTCAAATTTCTTACGTTTTATCTGTAAGCGATTTCCTACCATTAGCAAGAAGTCCGCATTGGGATTTGCATGAATGATACTCCTTAATCTAACCTGACCAATACCGAAGTACTGAGCTGCCTCTGGAATAGATAATGTATATCTCTCACAAATAGGCACCTCGTCAGGATTTTTTCCTGAAAGAACCTTCTTTGACGATTTAGATGATATCAAGCGTGTGTCCTTTTTTGCGGCTACCTTTTTCTCCCAATTATGTATCGCAAACAGGAAGTAATATTTTTCAAAGTTCATACTTAACACCTACCTTTCGCTTACTTTTATTAATGTAATACTTGTTCCCAGCAAAACTTTTTCACGATTATATCCCCTCATTACTCTTACCTCCGACCGCAGAACTTAAACTATTGTAAGCATCACGCTTCAAATCATCATAATTGGTATAAGAAGATGCGGGAATACTATATTGCATGTACAGTCCATTGTGAATAAAATGATAGGTAATCTTCGTCAAACGTCTTAACAACTGTTTAAGACTATCATTCGTTCGATGCTCCACTTTAACCATTTGCTGATATATTTCTTCTGGCGGATAAACTGAAGTAATATGTATAATGTCCCATAGTGGATATGCATCACCATATCTACAATGAATTGTTCTTTGCGTGTAAACATCCAGAACATTTAATAACTCCTGCCAACTACCAGTTCCCTTTAACTCATCCATGAATAATATACGAGGTGCACCAGCTTCCATATAACGGTCCAACCAACCATTTGTTGAATATCCTGCAAAATAAATATCATCTGAATCGTAGGTAGCACATAAAACATCATAGCAATAGCTTTTTCCTGTTCCACTTTCACCGACATGCCATTCTACATACATTTTTTTGCGTAGTGGTGCCTCACGGATTCTCTTAATCAGATACGAACTCTTAATTTCTTTTTCATACCTACAATACGACAACTTCATCCCCATAATTTCTCTTGGAGTAAGTCCTTGTAGAATTAACTCTTCAATCTCTTGCAAATCAGTTCTTTTTCCCTTGTGAACCATAATGTTATCTCTACCAACCACATGCAAAACAGATTCTCCAGCCTCTGCGTATTGTTCTTCTTTCAAAATGTACTTCATGAGATTGTCTTTTCCACCTCTGCATGGTTCAACATGAGCACCAAACATAAGTCTTGCCACTGATGTTAATGTTGTTTTCTCGCCATATAATGCAGCATGCAAATGATACAATCCATCTGCACTTACACAAACACTGACGCACCCAGTTCTTGTTGGAGAGCTTGATTGCCACAAATTCAGGAAGAATTTTGCAACATAATCATAGTCATTCATTTGTTCATTAGTGAGTCCCGCTTTCATCATATTTGCAACCTGAATCGTCACAAACCAGTATCGACTCTTATCCATACCTATTACCCTCCTTAGTATTACTATTGACCTCTGGGGCTGGGGAAAATCAGTCCCAGAAGCCCTTTGTTACTGTATTTTCTTACCTTCAGCATTCCCCATGATACCTGGGAACTACTCTGAGAAATAACAAATTTTCCTGTTATCTAGTCATTTCTACAGTAACTGCATATCCTTTTCTCTTATTTTAGAATGCAAATATTTCTGTATGGTTTCTCATAAATCTTTCAACAAACACAGCCACATCCTCATTACTTGGATTAAGCTTTGTTGATAAAATCCAATCAGTTACAGACTCAATAGTCTTTGATAATCTGTCACCCTCAAACTTTGCTTTAAAATAATTAATAATTACATATGTACTACACCAATCTGTAATAAGCTTTTCTACCTGCCTTGTGACAGCTTCAACGTATTCACAATTTTCTTTGGCAACTCTAATTGATGCTTTCAATTCAGCAAATTTCTGTTTATATTCAGCTTTTGCCTTTCGAACTTTACATTTCATCTGCTTAAATTCTTTAACTGCATCCGCTAACACATCGCCAGAAATAACCCCTTCTTCGCATTTCCATCCTGCCTCTTTGATGTAGTTATTGATAGTGAAGTATACAAACCTAAATTTACCGTCAAACAAATGGTCAGCAATCGGCTCACGCTCGTTTAAACTGTAATCCAAATTGTGCATAGCAATAGAAAGAAAGGTCTCACATACATCAATTTTTTCAATAACCCATGCTTTAAATGCCTCTGTCTTTTCTTCTGCTGTCAATTCTACTGTTACTTCCATATTCAATTCTTCTATGGTTTTTAATCTTCTCATTTTGATTTTCTCCTACTGGTTAGTTAATTTGTTAATAGCCTCTAATACCTTGTGTTCCATCTCATCCGTTAACGGTTTTCTAAGCAGGGTTGATAGATACCCTTCTGATATTCCCATTGCTTCTGCCACCTCATAACGAAATAAGCGATGTTTCTTTATTAAATTTTTTATCTCTTGGTTAGCCATTGCTTTTACCTCCGTGTTGATTTATTTGGAAGAATTCTTCTTTACACCTTGAATATATCAAGATATAATCAAGGTGTCAGCAAACTAAACAGATGTTGAACAAATAAAATTTTTATCATTATTGTTCAGTTCCATGAACGCTTGGAGGGTATATGGAAAATCGATTTAAGCAACTTCGTTACGAAGATAAATTTTTACTTCATCAAAAAATATCAATGACTAAATTGGCAGAAGAGATGGGAATTAGCAAAGCAACCATTTCAAATCTTGAGGGTTCAGATGACTACGACGCCAAGATATCCATAATCAAAAAATATAAAGAACATTTTCCAGAAGTTTCTTATGACTACTTACTTGGTGCAACAGCTACAGAGCAGAAACAATACAATCGTATTGAGGAAGAACTTCCTTTCGGTAACGCATTTTATAACAGTCTCCAACGAATGTGCGAAGATGAATCAAATAAGCAGATTATCGAGTATATGCTAGAAGCACTTTTTGCTAATCCTGATGCTCTAGTTTCCTTACTCGTCTCTACCTTCCATGCTTTCGAAGAATTATACCGTTATACAAAACATGAATTTTACGCTTATGAATACATGTCTACAGATGATGAAATACAATTAAAGGCAAGAGAATATATTATATCTAATACTTTTATTGAATTCTTTAAAGCCAATGTGATACCGAAACTCGGTGTTATATTTGAAGAAAGATATCACGAATTTAATAAGAAAGCACAAGAATTTCTTCTTTTCACAGATAGTCCCCCTGATATTGCTCCATTTGAATGACAAAGGACAGTCTATTTCGACTGTCCTCTTTCTATTTATGCTATTGCCAATTGTCTTATATTAGATAAGGTTTTTTGGTTCGTCAGCATACATGCCGTAACCACATCAGCAAGTGTATATGTTTTCTTTAGTGTAAGAACCTCGGGAATAATCTGCTCTATATCCGCTCTCATCATTAACGCTTCCCTTTGAATAGCATCTGTATACCGTATTATAACTTCCTGCTCTAAATCTTGAATAAATGAATTTCTAATAAGAAGTTTGACTGCGACATCATCTGGTACTACCTGTGTTCCTCTTGGTTGCTCTTGTACACACTCATTATACAAAGAAGCCATTGGAACCTGATACAATCCACACAGCATCTTTAACGTACGCTTAGATACCCCACATCCACACTCTGCTCTCGATACAGTTCTTTGTGCAATTCCTAGCTGATTTGCAACCAATGATTGCGACCACCCTCTACCAACTCTAATACTCTTTAAATTCTCTGCAACAACTAAATTAACGTTCTCCATAATAGCCTCCTTCCGTAGACAATGGTGTAGAAAATGAAGTCATTTTCATTACCCCACGACAAATTTGATTTTTACTGCGTGTCCTAATATATAATATACCTGGCTCCAGAAGGGAAATGTTAAAATGCAACATAAATTAACATTTTCCTCTGTATACAATGTTTATTTGTTTATTCAACCTACAGGACACCCCAAAAGAGCATATTACAAATCCCTAAGGACCATATAGACATTTTCAGAAAAGGGGACACAGATAACTGCATCCCCCGTCAATTCATTTTGACGACGCAATTTTACGCCGCCAAATTATTCCACTGCTTTAAACTTCTCTATCAAAGTAGATGCCTGAACTCCTGTAATCTTCTTATAGTCATCTACACCGAAGTTCGTCTTACAATATTTGTTCATAGCTTCTGCTGATGTATTATGCTGGCCCATGAGTGTTTCCAGATACTTAAGCTGCTTCTGGGTAACTGGTCTGTCTGCTTTAGGCTTCTCTCCCTGCTTTAGTTCTTCAGGACTTTTACCGCCCACATTATCAGGCTCTATATTCATATCCTCAACATCCTGAGTGAACCTTGCTGACAAATTACCCACATTTAAAGCCGCATCCACCAAAGCACGCTTCTTAGCCATTTTGAGAACGGTATTCTGTACTGCATAGCCATTGGTCTTAGCATATTTACCTTCTCTGGTATTCGTTATGCCAATACCCTCACCTTTTACAACGCCATTGTAATCAATCAAATACACCTTGGCTTCGTAACTAAAGAATCCGATATTGTAATCTTCTACACGATTGCTGATTTCAGTTCTAGCAATCAGACCCAAATAATTAAGAATCTTCTCAGCTCCACTTTTTAAAAGTGTCGGTTTTTTGCAGCTCGGGATGATGCCATAATCAACACCAGCAATGAGTACAGTATCAATAAAACGATTCATTTCATCATCAAATGACTTCGCTTCCTCAACCGTTAAACCTCTTGCTCCTGATGCTGTCACAGGCTTTGTTTCTGGCTTAAATTCGGTACTTTCTGCATCAAACATAAGATTGTGGGGTACACTCATTTCAGCACGCTCTATGGCTATTTTAGAGCCTTCCATTGGCTCAATGTTACCCATTTTACTCTCTAATAATGCTTTTAAATCTATCTGTTTTCCCATAATCGTTATCCTCCCTATTTCAATGTGAATCTACGTGCTACTGTAGTCTTTGCATACTTGGCATAAATCTCAGGCTCCTGTTCTTTTAAAGCCTTTGTATCAAGTCTCTCCGTACTTACTGGTTTCCAGCTGATACTATGACCTAAGCAGATAGCTTTATCATAGTCACCCATGATTTCTTTAATACAGTTACTAGCTTCCTGTTTCTTTGCTTTGGCACTGTCCTCCTCTGCACAGGCTTCAATATAAGCATCCACATATTCAATAGCTTCTTCTGGCATAACAATCTGCTCTGCAACACCACCGCGATATAATGAATCCAACAAATTTTTAGCAGCATCTGAACCATCCATTTCAGGACGAATCATGTTCTGTACCTTATTCCAGAAATTCTTCTCCACCGCTATTAACATAGACTGAATTTCATCATCCGCTTCAATTTCGTAAATCTTAAATGAATTGCCACCAATCAGCACCGCACAATATGCTTTCCGAATGCCAGTTACGCATAAATAATGCTGAATTTGTGTCTGATAATACGCTGGCACATCCTCTTCCCATTCATTACGCTTGTATTCACTAGCTGTCTTGATTTCAAGAATGGCAGGATTACCCTCATCATCAACAGTAACGCCATCTACATCAGCAAGCATAAACGGATACTTTGGATGCTGAAGCATAGCCTTTAGTTCAACAACTGTTTTGCCAGTCACTTCTGCAAAATGGTTACGGATAATGGGTTCCATAATGGTTCCCCAGGTCATAGCTTCGTTTTCTACTGGTGGTTCATTGGTCTGGTTCGTCTTATCAAGCCAAAGCTCTATTTCAGACTTCCATTTAGAGATACCCAAGAGGGAAGCAACATCACTTCCCCCGATACCACGTTTACGCCATTTTAACCATTCCTCTTTTGATAATTTATCTGTTTCTACTAATACATTTGCAAACATTATTCTTCCTCCTGTTCTTCTTTCAAATTAGAAAAGGCAGAATCCGAAGATTCTGCCAAATTGTTAATGATTCGTGCCGACACTTTCTGTACCGTATCAGCAATTATTTTTAATTCATCTGCATCTTTCAACCAGCTTTTGATATAACTCATACTATAACTACTGGTATCAAGCCCAAGTCTCATAGCTACCACGAACGCCACTGACTCTGCAATAAGTTCCCTTCTGTTGCGGGATACATCAGGTTCTGGATGCATCTTAAAATCAAGAGCATGTGCATATTCATGCAGGAGCGTCTTAATTCGTTGCAGATAATCTAAGTCACCCCTTACACAAATAACGCCTGTATCGAGGTTATACGAGCCCTTAGAGGCTGTTCCCGTTACCTCTGTTACGGTATGTTCTTTAGATATGAATGCTCGCAATCTCTCATAAATTTCTTTCTCTGCTTCACTGTTTCCAGCAAGCCCTTTTACCAGTACAGGTAAGTATTCGTCACTTCCATCAGTATCCGCAATATCATAAACATAAGTAACGCAAAATCCTGAGATAACCTTTTTTACCTCTTTCTCACCTTCCGCATCGTGATATTCTGACTTGTTTTCTGGTTCTTTAAAGACCTCTGTTTTCTTGAAACAAGGGGCCAGTATAGCCAGCCCCTTTGCCCCTTTCTTCACATATCTACCAAGCTGATTCCAAGCCTTGTAGCCCTTCACATAGCTTGCTTCTGGATTCTGTGAATAAATAAGTATTGTATTTCCAAAGCTATAGTTGTAAAATAAACTTTGAAAAGACAAGTACCTAAGCCAGTCCTCGTCCGTATCTATTGTCGCCAAACAAGTGTCGATACGTTCAAGGGCTGCTTTTATTTTCTCCTGATTCTTATTCATCACTACCACCTCTTCTGTATAACAATTCCTCATAAAATGTATCAGCAAATGCTCCCTGCAACATATAATCAGCATCTTTCCAGATACCATACAAATAATGCAACGCATTCTCTTCCTGCATAATATCTGTAATGATGGCATTGGTATATCTATACAGCTGGTTATTCTCACCTGTAAACATATCCACAATCGCCTGCTTAATTACATATTCATAAGACTTATCCCACAGTTGGGATGCCGTAAGCGGTCTGGCTGTAATATCCAACTTTACTACCTCCAGCTCTGCTACTAATCTGGTTACAAATTCATTATTTAACATAATGCTTCTCCTTTCCTACTTCCCACACTCTTCATAATGCGGACAATCACAGCAATAATCATAATCGCACTCTGCTCCCACCAAGAATCCATTCAGAATCATTGGCAGGCAGGTACTAAGATACAAGCTACATCTACTGCAAGCTCCAGGCATTTCAGGGGTTATTCTTTGTCCCTGCAAGATGCAAACGTCCATGATGCACCACCTCCTTCTTTTGTATGTTCTACCGTAAGTGTTCTCTTACCGATATGGATGTCCTTATGGAACTCCCCGATACCAGCAAACTTCTTACGATAAATTGCATAGTTACCTTGTTTCATGTTATGAAAAAGCAGAGTTTTCCAATCAGTATCCTCTGTAATTTCAACTAAGCTGCCATCCAGCTGTACCATAAATACTGGAATACCATTCATCAGGTACTTCTGTGCCTTTCTGTAATCTGTGATGAGCTTCATTTCTTTCTTGTTAAACATAAATATTTCCTCCTGCTTTCTGTAATTTAGGGTAAAAAAATAAGACCTATATGGATTACGCTAATTCCACATGGTCTGTTAAACGACTGTAACGATATACATTATCAGATAGGATTTCATCTGGTGCCACTTCGGTCCTGTTGACAGTTCTAACCATATCTCTAAGATATTCCACATCCATATCTGCATTTACAGGAATAAGAAGAGTTTCATGGATACTGCTTGGCAAAATAAACACATCACTATCAACTCTATCGGCAAACGCCTGAAGCAATCCTCTGTAAAGAATTACACCCGCACCGTTTAATTTCATGGTATTGGTACACACATACATCGGTATCATATCATTCTCACCTACCATCATGTCGTAAAACTCTTGAGCACTTTCCTCATCCAGTTTATGAGATAAGATTTCAGTCATTACACTTGCCATGGATTGCACCGTTCCTCGGAATAACCTCTGGGTATTTGTAAGTGCCAGTTCATACAAGGTATCTGTATTTACATCCCAAATCTCCAGCATGTTATTCTTAATGGTAATCG
Source organism: Lachnospiraceae bacterium (assembly GCA_017437065.1). Classification (GTDB taxonomy): domain Bacteria; phylum Bacillota; class Clostridia; order Lachnospirales; family Lachnospiraceae; genus RGIG3002. The sequence continues at coordinate 13,287 of JAFSBX010000053.1, read as the reverse complement.
TGCCAGTACCTTCCGCATCACTGGATACTAGAATATAAAAGATAACGGCAAGGTCTTCCAGCAAAACATGCGGTGCATCAGAAAGCAATACTTCATTTTTCTCGACATTTATGAGCTTATAGCAGATACGACTCTGCACCTTTGAAAAATCTATTACACAACTTATATCAAAATCAGTTTGAACCTTATGCTCTTCATATACACGAATAAATTCTCTACATATACTCTCCAAGGTATGTCCTTCCTGATACTGTTCAAATGCCTGATTCAGATAAATCGTAGGGGCAATGTTGCAATCCTTCTTCAAAATCGTAATACCAGTAAGCACCAGGCCATTATTTTTCTGTACATCCTGTACCGTTACTTTGTAATCAACACCATAATGTGCTTCCATAGCTGTCTTTACTGTTCCTGCAAATTCTTCCATTGTTGTAAGTGTTCCCTGTGCCATAATAAAACCTCCATTATTTGAATTGTTTTTGTTGTTAGCTGCTCCGTTGTTAAAATTGTTGTTCATCATAGTTTTAATCTCCTGTTCTTTTCATAATTTTGTTTTTGGTTCCATATTCAGTTGTAATTGCGGCAGCTCTGCTACTCTGCTGACTCCATAGCTTCTAACATAAGCTTTGCCATAAAGCGTACACCCAGCATAAATCCATATTTCTGGGCATAATAAGAAGCGGCATACACCAGCTCCTTAATCTCTTCCACTTCGGATTCAGCCATGGTCTCTCTTAGCGGCTTAAGAATCTCTTCCACCCGACAATCATATTCATTGCCAAACTGGATGCCATCCTTTTCGTAATAAGCCACCTTGTCATAGATTTTGGATAATAAATCTTCCATGCTTCTGCACCTCCTTTCCTGCCCCAAGGCATAAAAATAGAGCAGTTTAATGACTTGCTCAGGTCAAATAAAAAGCAACGCCAGAATCACCGATTACGATGTCTAACGTTGCCTGTTCACATTTATTAAGTTTAAGAAACATTATTAGATATAAGAGTATACTACTACCTCTGAATTGCTAGGCTTAATGCCATTACGACATCCTGGAGCGGAGCAAAACTACCATCTCTTTTTACAACATCTCCATTTTGATACATAAGTTCATTTCTACTTCTACTCGATAACGTCTTAGCCATACGGTCAATATCCCTATTGGATACAGAGGCTTTTCTAATAAAGGAAGAAAACAGAATCCATAATTCTGGTAATGCCACTCTGTACACTGTTGTGTCGGGTATATTTCCCATTGCCATTTTATAGGTTCCCGTACTCATATCCCCATAATGTATGCACTCAAGGTCTTCTCCTGAGTAATTACTAATAAAATGCTGGCATATCCACATTTCATTAACTGAAACCACTACTGATTTTTGTTTACTGTTATCTCTTCTATATTTACCTGACTTTTCTACTAATTGAGCAAATATAGAGAAATATCCAAAGTCATCCGAATCTGGTAATAATATTGCTTCAACAATCATAATACATTCCTCCTTACTGTGGTGGATATAATGCATAATCACTTATAATAGTTGTCATAAACATGACATCTCTTTTGTCCTTTAGGGTATAATAATCCCCCTCCGACAACATCTTTCCTGGGATTGCCGAAAATAACATACAGCATTCAAAGCAACCAAATGTACTTTTTAATGGTTTCATTCCATCTGGGGTCTTTATCCAAACAAATTCACCTACATTTGCTTTATACATAAATTTTTTGCATTTAGGACACTTATATGAACTTGTATAAAATTTAGCACCAGAACGCACAATCTTTTCTGGTACATCCTGTTCAAAACTACCATGCTCATGAGTCCACTCATACTCTCTTACTTCCTTCGTTTTTCCTCCATATTCATTTAAAGCTCGCCGATTAAAATAATCCATAAAACTGCTCCTTCCTTTGTTATGCATTTAAGTGTTTGTATTTATTGCAACAAACTTAATACCCCCTGATTGCTCTGATTTGCCTGTGCCATCATTGCTTGCCCTGCCTGTAACAAAATGTTGGTATTTGAATATTCAACCATTGTCTTTGCCATATCCGTATCTCTGATTCTTGACTCAGCTGCGGTAGTATTCTCAACAATATTTTCCTCATTGGCTATGGTGTGTTCCAATCGATTTTGCTGAGCTCCTATTTTACTGCGGTTTGCAGTTACCTTTTGCAATGCTCCTTTTACAGCATCCATAGCCTGATTTGCACCATCAATTGTAGAAACATCTACGTCCTTAATACCTAAAATGGATGTGTTCATGTTATCAATTTCAAGCCACATTCCATCGCCAGCTTCACACCCAGACTGAATCCATAACCTTTTTGCACCTATGGTCTCATCTAATGCGGGTGCATCGGGGTCAACAGATGGCTGGTCGGGTGTTGTCGGTGTAGTAGGAACCGTAACGGTATAATCTTCTTTATTGTCAAGTAACGTGGCGGCTGTTAATGATGTTTCATATGTTACTTTACCTACATTTCCATTTGCCAATGATTGTACTTTACCAGTTCCAGCATACTGATTTATTGTCAAATTATTATGAGTAAAACCAAGTAAAACATTATTGGTATTAGCTCCACTACTATAGGGAACTGTACAGTCATCTATCAAATCCTGATAAGACGTAATTGTGCTATTCCCATGGTTTAGTAAGTATAAGTACAGTTCTGTATCTCCATTTTTGAATACAATCGGATTATCTTTCCAATCATCATCATTTGTTGCCTGACTGTAGTCTAATGCCTTTAGGCGATTCTCGCTTTCATCTGTTATTGCAAAAAAATAGTCTTTGGTTGTAGATAAACTAAATGGGTCTGAACCCGCACCCAAATAAGAAAGACCTAACTTACCATTTTTTACAGCAAATTCAAAATACTTTTGCTGACCATCATTCTGCCAAAGTCCAAGGTCCTCTCCCACAGAACCTGAAAATACCGCTGCCGTGTGTGCAGGTTCCATGAATAGGTCTAATCGACAATCAGGATTAGTTCCAAATGACATCGACTGGCAGTCTGAATACTCATATAACGTACTACATGATATTTTCACATTATTAAGTCCTGCTATCAGACCGCTTCGTGTTGCTCCATCCTTAATCTCAAAAGTAAATGACAAATCCGAATTTGCATATGGGTCATTAAATGTATAGGTTCCAGCTTGCAGATTATCAAGGTCAATACCCATTTCACTCCATTTTCTGACCGTTCTGCTATTTACACTTATACCTTCTTCAGTTGCATTAACCGTATATACTGACGGATAGCTCTTACTTGAAAACGTTGCAATTTTAGTTCCTGTATTTACTGTCAGATTATCTACAGCTTTCTCACGAGATACAATTCTTTGTGATGTTGACCAACTCAATGCATCCACTTTAGAAGCAATCGAATCAAGAGTCTGTCCCTCTGATACCTGAATATTTAACGTCATTCCTTTATGTGTCAAAGAATAACTGCCTGCCGCTATTTCCGTATCCGCTAAGCTCTTTCCGTCAGCAGATTGAATTGCACTCCAATCATATGTATCTGTACCGATAGAAACCCCTGAGGCCACATCAGCGGAAATAGTATAAGTCTGAGCACTTGTATCTGTTGGTGTTCCTGACACACCTACCTTAAGTGTACGTTCTTTGGTAATTGTTGTCGTTGGCGGATTCGTCACACCACCTGTTCCACCTACACCGCTACTTCCACCACTAACAGTATTGGTGCTACCCGAAAAAATTTTCTGTTCATTAAAAGTGGTTGTATCTCCAATCCTCTCTATTTCCTGCAAAATTTGATTGATTTCTTCCTGTATATACTGTCTGTCCTGTTCACTGTTTGTACCATTAGCGGACTTTACCGAAAGTTCTGTAATACGATGAAGCATATCATTAACTTCTGCCAAAGCTCCATCGGCAACTTGACAAAGTGATACACCATCCTGCGTATTCTCTACACCCTGTGTCAGGCCTCTTATCTGTCTACGCATTTTTTCTGAAATAGATAGACCAGCGGCATCATCTGCGGCTCTATTAATTTTATAACCCGATGACAGTTTTTCTGATGTTTTTGCCTTTCTATTGGTTACGATATTATATTGTCTCTGAGCATTCATTGCCCCTAAATTATGTGCTATAATCATGCGTCTACCTCAAGTTGTTACTATACTGTTCCAGACAGAATGCTACACTCTGTATCTTTTATATCGTCCATTCGCTACATAAAGTTAACATTATTTTTGTTATTTCGCTACACTTTGTTGCATTTTCTTTTGCACTTTTCACTATACTTTTATTAGGAAAGGTGGTGGAAACCTTGAAAAATGAACAGTTAGCAAACCGATTACGAGAGCTACGAACCATTCATGGATACAATCAGGACTATGTAGCATCCTTTCTGGGCGTTGTGAGACAGACATATTCTCATTATGAGACAGGTCAACGTACACCCAACTCCGAAACCCTTTATAAATTAGCTGGTCTATACAATATTTCTGTCGATGACCTGATTCAACTTTCTTTGGAACTCGACAAGAATGTTTACTATGATGCACCTGCACCTACACAATCCAGTGAAGACTTGGCTGGTTTTTTAGAGTACTTCAACAACCCCAACAATCAGAAAAAATACCAACATTTCAATAATCTTGAAAAAGAACTACTCTACTACTTTGAGAAAATATCAGAAGCTGATAAGAAAGAAATCATCGAATTTACTAAGATAAAAGCCCGCAAAAAGCAATAGCCAAAGTCATAGGTAATCTATGGCTCTGGCTATTTTAATGTTCGACATTATTTTTATTTATACGGAGGGTGGGGTTCCGAACTAGACTTCTTTCCCTATATAAAAGGGGTAGGGTACTTCCGCAGATTTCTAAATTTTTTACCCTATACTGTAATTTAAAAATATATAAAAATTATTACTTATATATCAACAACTCTACTTATTTTATTGACATATCGGTAATATGTAGCTTTACTCATCCTCAGCTTATGCATTAATTCAAACGGACGAATTTCGCCTGCTTCTACCTTCTTGTACTCATCTGCAAAATCTTCCATACTCATAACCGCAGGACGGCCATAATTGTCCCACTCACCACGGTCTTTCTTTGCCTGAATACCTTCCTTCTGGCGTTTCTCTTTCTTCTCAATCTCCGCCTGAGCCATGGTCGCATATAATTCAATAAGCATATTATTAATGGTTTCCATTATCATACGTGCCATAGCATTATCCATAGCTGATAAATCCATAAGAGTTGTCGGTAGTTCCAATATTTTAACTCTGATACCATTATCTCGATAATATTGAAGCTCTTTAAGAGTCTCTTGCTTATTTCTACCCAAACGGTCAACCTCAGTGATAATTAATTCATCACCTGCTCTAAGCACGTCCTCTTTCATAATAGTGTAACGAGGCCTATTAAAGTTCTTACCTGTCTGCTGGTCGGTAAAAATCTTCTCCAGTTCTAAGCTATTGGCAGTACAATATGCCTTGATTTCTGTAATACCTCTGTCCAAATGTTGCTCTCTGGTACTTGTTCTGTGATAACCGTAACGTTTCATAAATAAAATCTCCTTCCTGCGTCTCATAATGTCTATACTTCCTCTGAGACGTCTTAAAATTTATTTTGTATGCTTTTTGAGACTGTTTACCAGCCTGTTTTACATAGTCTTAAAATGTACACTTTTCGAGACCACCTCCTTTCCGTAAAATAGACATAAAAAAAGAAGGTGTATTTCAACCTTCTTTCTACTACGCAGCTTTCATCAATCGCTGATTTGAAACATAACCGCCCAACCCATTAGTTGCAGCAATTATTGAATACATACGGAGTGCGTTACCAATTCTTTGTGTGTCTGCAACAGGATGTTCTGTTTCTAAATAAAAGCCTATTACATCTCCCTTTGTTATAATTTTAGAAATATACTTTCTATTCTTTGTTTGTCTACAAGTGGCATTAACAAAATAATTATTATGTCTAATTCTTGCATTCTCGAGAATTTGTATTTCATTAATATTGAAAACTGACGACAATCTTTTTGTTATTTTCATTTCCACATAATACATATTATTATACATCCTTAAACCTCCTTCTTTATTCATGTAAAATAGTAATTATTCTTGCTATTTTATCATTAGTCACGCTATCTGAGTTTTTAAGCAATTCTGCCACTTCTGCTATCAATGATAATCTCTGCACCATTGGAATCTGAACATCCTCTGATTCAGGTACAGGTATAACTATATAATTTAGTATTCGATTACCGACAACCGCTTCATTATATCTGCCATCACAGTATTTCATTAGGTACGCAGACACACCTCGAAGATGGTTTCCAATACTAAAGGTCTCTACAATTTCTTCTGGAATCCGCATATCCATAACTACTTGCGTATCATTTACAACTCTTGGCAACTCTATTCGAACATCATACCTAGAGTATAAATTTAACGATGCACTTTTAGCTGCTTTCCTTAAATCCTGAATACAGTCAACAGCACGCCATTCAGAATTAGCAAATTCAATTTTTACAGTTTTGGTTACTAACATATACATCCTCCCTTTTCTTATAGTAGTTACTACTTACAAAGTAATATTATCTGTTTTCTTTCTGTTTGTCAATAATTATTTTTACTATTTCGTTAGTACCGCCTACTACTTACCATTTAACCTCTAAGTATACTTTTCTTCATAAATATTTTTGTACTAGAAAGAATAAAAAAAGAAGGTATATTTCAACCTTCCTTTTTCACTCTGCAACCGTTGCCTGCACTGATTCATTTAATCCTTCTAATACGCTCCACACTTAACTCGGCCCTTGAAATCACTTCGAGTTTTTGATGATATACCTGTGTACTGATTAATGGCTCACTTACTATAAACAGTCCGTAAACATTCCATGTAACATCAGCTAATTTGTAATGTAATTTCACATCCTCTATATGTTCCTTAACCCAATCGACTCTTCTGGCATGTTTTGTGGCATAGCACTTCTTTTTGCCATCAACAAACATTTTCTGATACTCTTGCTGAATTTCATATGGATTTCTTGAAAAATTAAAATCCTTTACCTCTGCCACGTATATGCGTTTCTTCTCTCTATCTATTATCAGTACATCAATGTCTCCTAATGTGTTTCCTTTCTCATCTGCCACAGACTGTTTATTTATCTTATCAACATTTGAATCAATTACAAACACCTCCATATCTGAAAGTATATCCGCAATCAATTTATTAAATCGTCTACCTCTATCATCGCTAATTCGTCCAATCAAAGTAGACATTTTATCGTTTTTTGTTGATATTTTACCTTCATATATTAAATCTGTCACATACATGAGCATATGGTATAGTTGCCTATTCCCCCATATCATCGTACTTTCCCTCATTATTACTGGACGTCTATTAAAGGAGTAAGCACGATTAAATCTCCATGGATATACATCTTCCTTTCTAAACTCTGGTGGCAACTTTAAGAAATCATCTCTCTCTGTCAAACATATATCCTCGAATATGCCACTTACTGCTTCTTCGGATAATTCCTCATCCATTTGAATCAGGTATTCCACAAGTATTTCTTTAGACTCAATATAAATCTCTTGTCCTTCTCTCTCTTTACCATATTCTACCATTCCTATTATTACTTTACAGAATTGAGCAAATGTATATCCATACTCTGCTTGAAAAGCATCATCCAAAGATTCTGAATAATCTTCTTGGCTAATAGTATATTTCTTCCGAAAATCACTAGAAGAATAATAATATAACTGTTCTCTTCTATATTTATCACCATACTGATATATTGTATAAAATTCGTCCTGCTTCATTCCTATTCTGTCTGATTTTAATATTTCCACTGGTGTATTAAAAATATTATAGTGAAACAAATCATTTTTATACGCCCACTCTATAATCAGAGAACAAATTGCCAATATATACTCATACTTTCCTATCCCTAATGCAACCTTCCCTTTCGGCGGTTTGGCAGCAACATATTCCATCATAAATTTTAAAGCTAACGAGGTGCGATTTAGATTATTGTATTCGGTTATGTATTTTTCTTCTTTTTCTGGATAACACGTCAACTCATAAGCATAAGTCCGCTCTGCTACCATCAGCTTATACAATATTTCTTCCAAATCAGAATATATGACTTCAACCAAATTGTTCGGACTTAAAACTTCAATCTCTTTTTGAAGCATATTATATAGCATTCCTACAACATCATTTGCAATCGTTGTTCTTTTTTCATCTGGAATAATACCATATGTCCATTTGCCACTTTGAAGTATAGACTTCCCTATTATATCTAACAGACAATCCTCATCCTCTTCACGAACCATCCTGTCCTCAGTAAACAATATAGGTTTTAGATATGGTTTTTCTTGAAAATCCATAGAAAAGATTTTTCTCTTCATCGGATTTTCAAATAATACATCTAATCTTTCCGCATAATCATAAATCTCGTATGCATTACTATTTAACACATCCAAAATAATCTGGCACAATTCTTTTTCCTTCGCATTCGTCTTGCAACTCATCTGACCATATGCTTTAGGAGTCCAGACCAAATTATAATGTCTACCATTTTCTTCAATCTCAATTAAATCCGATACCGCAATATCCTCAGTTGGAGCATAATAATAGGTTTCCTTATCACCACTGAGCACTACCGTAAAGTGATATAGTGTATCCATTAATTCCATATTTTCAATGATATCTTTGCACTCCGCCAACCAATAAGATATTGTATCTATAATCGAAAAATTCAAATTAACATCTACTTCCTCCGATATTTCACCAGATGTAATCCAAATAGTACAATTATTATAACGAATACATAAAGAGCTCCTTTTTGTTTCCATCATACGCTCTTCTGTGTATATATTTCTCTTCGAATCACACAAAACCACCTGCGTTTTCCAACCATCTTCGTAAGAATCAATTAGTACAGCCCCTTCATTTTTTATAGCCTGATTTATATATTCTATAGAATCTCCTGGAGCAATCATAAACATAGTATTATACGTATTCAAATCATCATTCATATAAAACGAATACTGATTACTTGTATAGATACTAATCTCATTTAACTCGCTAAATAGATGTGGCATTTGTGTGTTTATCTTTTCTCTCGCTCGTATATACCTGGGTATAAAATTCTTTTTATGTCGTTCATTGACAGATATACAATGCAATTCAAATGGATTCAATTGCAATGCCTTATATGCAGACGGACGTTTTGCGGCCCTTAATCCCAGTCCTCTTCCAAATCCACTTATTATAAGCATGCAGTACATATTATCTCTTTCGATAGTATTTTCTTTTATTTTTTCAACGAAATACTCCATTCTTTTTTCAAACAAAAGCGTATGCCTTTCATCTGGATATTCGGTATGCATTGTAACTTCTGTATAATCACTAGCATCATCACATACGAATACAACAAGCATTAGTTGATTATTATATACGTTTACCATACGTTCTTTATAGTAATCATTATTTACAAGCTCGATACCTAACACACTTTCCTTTATTTTATGATGTCCCAATGATTCTAAGGACTTTCTACAATCTCTCCATACGTAGTCATTATATCGATTAACTACCTTATCTTTGATTCCGAACTCGGAAGCTATTTTTATTGCTTGAAAGAAAACAAAATTCGGTAACAACGAAATATTAAGCAAGATAATTGTATTGTCTCTTTTATTTCTTACAAACGGTTTACAGTAAAAAGGTCGATTATTCATGGAACCAACATCACCGCTTCCGAACGGTATAATAATTTCATCCAGCAAATTAGTATAGTCATTCAAAAAACATTTTGCTCTCTGTTCATTAATCACGACACACTCTGCATATTCTTTTACCTTTTCACTATCTGGTATTATCACCTGTCGCCCTTCATCAGATACTATTTCACAATCTTTTATATGTATTTTTCGGGCTATTTCTTCCGATACTCCCAGCGCAAACATCGCCAGTTTTCCTATTTTTTGATTATATTCTATTGGAAAGTCATTCTTGTAATTAAACAAAATATCTATCAGCATCTGGAGATTATATGCAGGTGTATTATCAATTCCATTAAAAACCGTATAATTATCCGTCAGCATTACATTCTGATAAAAAACATTTTCATTCGGGTCAATAGACATAGCCAAATTTGTTTCATTAATTCTCCCGATTAATTTCTTAAATTTACCTGCACTCATTTTACAGGTAGAATTATAGGAACTTTCCTCTTCACTAATAATAGCAGCAAGCAAAGCATCCAATAAAATGGATTTATTTTGGTTATGCGACATTAGATTTAAACCAGATAACCTTGCTATGACATCGTATACATCATATTTTTTAATCTCGTCTGCTATATCTTTCATTTCATTAAGTGTCTCCTGATTTTCAAATATGTCGTCATAATCCATCATGTCATTAAAAATATCCATGCTTTCCTTCCTTTCTGCAAGTAATAAGTCGCCCTGATAATCAAATTTCTTATTATTAAAATCTCCACCATACACGTTAACTGCATGATGGAGAACAAATATAACCTTATAAATTGTTTTCTTTATAATCCTTTATTCTATATAAGCCATCACCAATCTTCTCGTAATCGTCATACATTGGCTTATAATACCTTGGAACGTTAGCACAGCATCTATAAGACAGATGAGCACTTACACTTCCTGATTTATATTTACTTCCAGCTCTACGCATAGCAGCTAATGCCTCCGCTCTGGTAAACTCATTTTCGCCTTTCTCTTTCACATACTCTGTTAATACAGCTAATAATTCCTCACGACAATTCTTGTACATATTTTCGCTCCTGTAATTGTAATATTAGCCATATAAAGAATCTTTTCCGTCATCTATTTTGGAGGTGCAAACGGGGTGCAAATCACACTCCTCAATTCCTCCAAACACGCATAAATACTGGATTATTTCAAGAATGTTGAAGGAGTGCCGTGGCAAATAAATAATATTTTAATCATGCCTTAAAAACTCCTTGAAAATGCTGATTTTCCTTGATTTTACGCCACTTTATACGATTTGCTGTGATAGATTGTTTTCTTCGTTTTCGTCGCATATCGTGGCATAAATTCGTATATTTTGTCATCCAAATTTAGTAAAAATCTTAGTAAAACAGCTCGATTTTCTCATTTTACTAAAGACTTTTTCCACTTAGGTTATCTTTTAGTTGTATCAATATTTTTAAATTTTAAGCCATTTTAGCATATTTGCCAAGTTCTTCCTTGGCATCCTCTGCTCCCAGATGCGTATATGTATTCAGGGTAACTCCTATATCAGAATGCCCCATTAGATATTGAAGTGTCTTGGGATTCATTCCGCTTTTTGCCATGTTACTGCAATAAGTATGTCTGCAAACATGAGGTGTGATCTTAGGTAATTGTTCCTTATAGATTCGATTATGTTTTGCCAATGCCCACTCAAAATGTTTTTCCCAATGCAAGGCAACTTCCGGCATATCCTTCTTATCCAAAAACAAAAATCCCTTATATCCATCAATCACAGGTTCCTTCTTGGGTTTTTTCCGATTTTCAACAATACGCTTAAAACATTCATACACTTCTTCGGTCATAGGAATGATTCTGGTTCCACTTGATGTTTTCGTATCCTCAATAATATACTTCATTCCTCTGGTCCTTTGAAGCTGATGATTTACACTTATTTGTTTTTCTTCAAAATCAATATCGGAAAGTGTCAATCCGCAGAACTCTGAAATACGAAGTCCGGTTTTAAAGAGGATAAACATACCATCATAGTATCGTTTATAATGCTCATCATTCTTAATAAATTCCAAGAACTTTCTTTCTTGTTTTCTGGTTATGGCTTCTCTTGTTACACTATCGTTTACAACTACTGTACATAGTTGAAACTCGAACGGATTTTTACGAATCAAATCATCGTCTACAGCCATTTGAAAAGCAGGTCTTACCACTCCCCGGACTGAATGAATGGTGCTATATCCCCTACCATCTGCCTGAAGCTTAATCAACCACGCCTTTGCATCTGATAGTTTTACCTTATCAATCCTTTTGGCACCAAATTCCTCTTTCTTAATAATGTTGATAACAAAGTTATAATTCGCTTCTGTATTATGACGAACACCTGTCTTTTGACCTATATACTTCTTTACTAACTCAAGAACTGTCAAATTGTCACCATAGGAAGTAATACCATCATATATATCTTTTAAGATGGCTTTTTCTTTCTCTCTAAGCGACTGACAAGGTCTTCTCCCTGCAGGAAGTGGATCTGTCGATTCTAGCTTCCAACTGTAAAGGAATTTCTGCTTTCCAAAGCAATCTGTATAAACAAATGCATATCTTCCATCCGCTCGCTGGCTTTCTCCGTTTCGTAAAATACGTCCTTTCTTATCACGTCTTTTCTGATTGCGATTTCTTTCACTCAAACGTCTTCGCTCCTTTCTACGAAGAAGCCCTAGCACGACAATCATATTATATCATACCAGGGCGACATTTACCACTTTAAAGTGGTAAAGTTCTATATTTCTTTTATTACTACAAGGAAGTTGTCTGATTAAGGAATTCCTCAAATTTATGTCGATTTATCAACGATTTATTCCCCACCTGAACAGTAAAGCAATAATCAGAATCAACGTTCTCAGAAATTAGCATCCTTATCTTCTTTTCTCCAATTCCAAAATACAGAACAGCCTCGTCAACTGTTAGCATATATTTCTTCCATATTGGAACCATCTTTCCTTTCACTTTTGCCTCTGTATTATCTATTTTCAACACCTCCATCTTTCTCATAATAGGCAACACTTTATCTGCCCATGACAAACAGGAACCCATGCTCCTATCTCTCATCAGCAGACAACAAAAAATCCATACAGGTGGCAGGTCATTACTCTGCCCACATCGGTCTTGCACCGTCATTCAAATTGACCGGATCTCTCCGGAAGTATCATTATCACGAATATGCTTCATCGCCCTGTGCAACGGCTACACATTTTGCCAAATTCTTCTCGCTCCATACCTTTGCTTCAATGTAGTGTTTCAACATTCCCTCACGTTCACTCAAAAAGAGCAGGTATCTCATGGCGAACCTGCCTAGTGGCTCCGCATATCCTCACGTCCTGTATGAAATCAATATTCAGTTGTCAACGAATCATGAAAGTAAAATTTATCACAGCTTATAATGAAAATATGGCAAAGTTTTTCAATTTACAGTCTTCTTGGTCTACAATAGTCTTAGGCAGGATCAAATTTGACCGAACATTGGTGGATCTGCACCCCGT
>JAFSBX010000052.1 GCA_017437065.1 Lachnospiraceae bacterium | reverse complement strand
TCCGTTTTTCTTTTAGTATATCATACTTCTTTAAGAATTACCACCAATTACTACTAAATAAAACAGAAAATTTGACACAAAAAATGCAGGTAAATCAATACCTGCAACTACTTTTTCTAATATTCAACTGTTAAACTCCCGTCAATTCAAATATTTGATTTTATAAATTTTATAAATTGCTTGAAATGCACAAACTTCCCGTATAATTTCTACATTTTAAACTTATATTGTACTTCCCATAGAAATTCTATATAATAAACCACAAGTAGGAAACACTATTTATCAAAGGGAATACTTCATAAACGATCAAGCTTTTGACTACAAACGCAATTTGTAAACCGAAAAATTTGATTACTAATAAAAAAGGAGACTTCTATGGACAGACAAAACCTCACTTTGCTTACAGATTTGTATGAATTAACAATGATGCAGGGTTATTTTAAAAATAAAGACCAAAATGAAATTGTTATCTTTGATGCCTTTTACCGCAGCAATCCGTGCGGTGGCGGTTATGCCATTTCTGCCGGTCTGGAACAGGTAATAGATTATATTAAAAACCTGCATTTTGAAGAAGAAGATATTACTTATTTGAGAAATCTGGGGATTTTTGAAGAAGATTTCCTCGCATACCTTGCTGATTTTAAATTTTCGGGAGATATTTATGCCATTCCAGAAGGAACGGTTATGTTTCCGCGCGAGCCTATGATAAAAGTCATTGCACCTATTATGGAAGCACAGCTTGTAGAAACTGCTATTTTAAATATTATGAACCACCAAAGTCTGATTGCCACAAAAGCATCCCGTGTCTGCTATGCTGCAAAAGGCGATGGCATTATGGAATTCGGAGTACGTCGTGCACAGGGACCGGATGCCGGTATTTATGGTGCAAGGGCAGCTGTTATCGGTGGTTGTGTAGGTACTTCCAACGTACTATGTGGACAGCTTTTTGATGTTCCGGTAAAAGGCACACACGCACACAGCTGGATTATGAGCTTCCCCGATGAATATACAGCATTCAAAACTTATGCCGATATGTATCCGTCCGCCTGCACGTTATTGGTAGATACTTACGATACCTTAAAATCCGGTGTTCCAAATGCCATTCGTGTTTTTAAAGAATTACGCGAAGCTGGTATTAAACTTACCAACTATGGCATTCGTCTGGACAGCGGTGACCTTGCTTATCTCTCAAAAAAAGCAAGAAAAATGTTAGATGAGGCCGGCTTTACTGATGCCGTTATTTGTGCTTCCAATGATTTGGATGAATACTTAATAGACAGCTTAAAAACGCAGGGTGCCAAAATTACCTCATGGGGTGTTGGTACAAACCTCATTACCTCAAAGGACTGTCCTTCTTTTGGCGGTGTATACAAACTGGCGGCAATCCGCGATAAAAATGGCAACTTTATTCCCAAAATTAAACTTTCCGAAAACTCCGAAAAAGTTACCAATCCGGGCAACAAGACTATTTATCGTGTTTACGAAAAGGAATCCGGCAAAATCAAAGCCGATTTAATATGCCTTACCGATGAACATTTTGATGAAAATGAGCCGTTACTTTTATTTGACCCGTTAGAACCGTGGAAAAAAACACGTCTCGCCGGTGGCAGCTATACATTGCGTGAATTATTAGTTCCTGTATTTCTAAAAGGCGAATGTGTTTATACTTCTCCGAAAACTATGGAAATCAGAGAATACTGCCAAAAAGAGCTTGATACACTTTGGGAAGAAACAAGGCGTCTCGTAAATCCTCACGAAGTATATGTGGATTTATCGTTGAAACTTTATGATACTAAAATAGACTTGCTAAATCAAATAGATGAAAGTTAAAAACAAGTTATGTAATCCATGAAAGACTTGATACAAACACGAAGGGGAAATCATTCATACCGATTTCCCCTTCAACTTTACTGTTCCATCTGTCTTCCCAAAAATCCTGCCGCCGACAAAATTAATTTCTGTTCTACTTCTCCCATTTTTGATTTATTGTCATCTTCAACTAGGACAACCGCACCAATGACATCACCTTCACAAATAATCGGGCTGATTGCCTCATGCACATATTCCTCATTTCCTTCCGCAAATACGGGAATAAAATTTCTGTCTCCCTTTGTTGCCATCATAGTCTCTCTATTATTTATTTTATCTTCCAAATCCTTACTAATAGATTTCCCCAGTGCCTGTCTATATCCTCCTGAAACTGCTATAAATTGATCTCTGTCAGTAATCAACGCTGTATGTCCTGATACCTGAGCCAGACTTTCTGCATACTGTTTTGCAAAAGTACTCATTTCTCCAATGGGTGAGTATTTTTTTAAGATAATTTCTCCCTCTCTGTCTGTAAATATTTCTAAAGGGTCACTTTCCCTGATGCGTAATGTTCTTCTGATTTCCTTCGGGATTACAATACGTCCTAAATCATCTATTCTACGAACTATGCCTGTTGCTTTCAATTTTTCTTCCTCTCTTTCCATATACTTTGCTTTTTTCTCATCAGTTTTCTCCAATGTTCTGGTTCTAAAGTTAGTATGTTAAAAAGATTTTAAATTATACGCAAAATGACAATCTATTCCTTTTTCATTTATTTTAAATTTACACAAAAACAGTATCAGCAACTTGAAATTTACAAGTGCTGATACTGCCTTTTCATTCTTTTATTTCATTGTTTCTGTAACAATTATAGTATCTCTTCTTCCTGTCTCTCCCAAAGGTGTATAACCATACATATAAGATACTGTTGTTCCACTGCTTATTTTTTCGGCAGTTGTAAAGGTGTAGTAACCTTCAATATCGCCTGTCTTTTCCATAGCATAACCGCCAAGCTGACTAAGTGTTGGATTTGTCATGTTGAGTCCCCAGAATACCAATGGAGCAGCTTCATTTTCATTTGCATATACATAGAAAGTTACTGTACCGTCTGCATTCTTTAAAACACCATACTCTTCGCTGCCTACAACTTCTTTGTCAGTTTCGTTATCTGTTTCACCGCCAACATCTTCGCCGGATTCTTCCTCTGTTTCTTCTTCGTTTCCGTCACCAATTTCTGTATTTGTGTCTTCTTCGTTACCATTCTGGTCTTTTGCAGTACCATCACTCATATCTGCTACCTGTGTGTTCATGATTTCCGTGTCCATTCTTCCTGCACCTTCAAGTGGTGTGTAACTGAACATATAGGAAACTGTATCTGTTCCTGCAAAGCTTTCTGTAGTTGTAAAACTGAAATAATTTTCGCCTAATGCTGTATTCTTTTCAAAGAACACACCGCCAAGCTGTGATAATGACGGATTTGTTTTATTTACACCCCAGAATAACATTGGTGCAAAAGCTGTATCCTGTGCTTCCACATAGAATGTCAATGTTCCGTTGGCATTTCTGATTACACCATATTCATCTGTAACTACGATTTCTGTATCTGTTACATCTCCGCCTTCGTTTTCATTACCTGTTTCACCACCGGTTGTTCCTTCATTTCCGCTGCCTGTTTCACCACCGGTTGTTCCCTCATTTCCACTGCCTGTTTCGCCACCAACTTCGCCATTTGTTACTGTTACCGTACAAGTTGCTGTAATTGCCGGATTTGCGGCAGATGTTGCTGTAATTACTGTTGTACCGTCTGCAATTGCTGTAATCTGTCCTGCACTTACTGTTGCAACAGCTTCATTAGAAGAAGTCCAGTTTACGTTTCTCTGTGTTGTGTTGCTTGGTGCGTAAACTTTGTTTAAATTTGCTGTCTGTCCCGGTTTTAATGTAACACTTGTAGTATCAAGTTCTAATCCTTCAATCGGAACAGTCTGTGCATCAACGCTTCCTTCTTCTTTATAAACACGTACATAATCAACTAACATTTCTGCCGATGAAAAATCGGAAGTCGGTAACACACCACCGTCAAACCATCCACCAACTGCAAGGTTCATAATAAGGTAGAAATCCTGATCAAAAGGTGCTGTATCAGAATTAGAGTTTGCAGAGTACCACTGGCCTTTTGGAATATACTGGAAAAATTCTCCGTCCACATACCATGTAATATTGTCTTCCTCCCAAATTACACTATATACATGATATCCGTCATCAAATGTAGAACCTTCCGGGAAAATATAATCTGTTCCTGTGTATTTATTGTTTGGCCATGCTCCACCATAATGAATCGTACCACTTGTTGCATTTGTTACACGTCCTCTTGCTTCCATAACATCAATTTCACCGGAAGCTGCCCATGTTCCGTAGCTTTCATCATTTGGAAGTAACCATAATGCCGGCCACAATCCCTGTCCTGCCGGAAGCTTTGCTCTGAAATCAACACGTCCGTAAGTAAAGGACACTTTATCTTTGGAAATAATTTTTCCAGAAGAATAATCTGCTGTAACTTTTGTCTGTGCTGCATCTGTACATGTAAATGTGTATGGATCATATTTTGCAACTAAATGAAGTGCTCCGTCATTTACAAAAATATTGTCTGCATCATCTGTGTAATATTCTTCTTCGTTATTTCCCCATCCAAATGTATTAGGATCAGAAGGATCAAGGAAGTAACCTGTGTTGTAGCTCCAGTTGCTCATATCAAGAGTATTTCCTGAGAACTCATCATTGAAGTATAAATCCCATCCGTCTAATGCGTAAGGATCACTGCCTTCACCACCTACTGAAATATCTCCGATTTCTACATCTTCCGGTCTGTAAGCGTTTGGTGCGCCGATGAACTGATATTCAATGTAGTTAGAACCTACCGCATCACCTTTTACGCCACTTTCAGGATATCCGATACGAAGTTTAAAATCTTCTGTTACAGGCTGGAACCAAAGTCCAAACACATAATCATCAAAATAACCCCACTGGTTTTTAGATGAATAGTTTACATAACCATTTCCCTGATAATACCAGCCGCTTTCTGCTGCGTTTGCAAATTCTACCCAGCTGCCTGTGCTTTCGTTGTAATATTCGATTACAAAGGTATCCAACTCTTTGTTTGTAGGTAAATTTGCATCTGTTGTACCGCCAAGCCACGGGAAAACTACGCCTGTAGCACCAGTTTTGGCATCTGCCGTAATGGTTGTTGCACCATTTGCATATACTTTGTAGCTGTCTCTTACTGTATCAGAATATGTAATATCATAAACTAAAGAAACATTTTCATTGTCTTTTAATGCTAATTTTACATTGATGGAACCGCTTTCTTCTACTTTAAACCAGTATCCATACTGTTCAATACCAAAGTTTGTATTGTATACCCAACCGCTTTCTGCATTATTGTCAATGTTTACATATGCACTATCCGGTTCACCTGCTTTTTTTACATATGCAACTAAATTGTCCGCATTTGTCGGGAAACTTCCACCATTTGCAATCGCATTCGGGAATGCAATGAAGCCGCTTCCTGTACGATTTGCAGAAATTGTTGTTCCTGCTGCTGCAGATAATGCTGTTACCGCAGAAGTATCTGCTGTATTTAAAATCAAATTGTATTCAAGCGTAACACTTGGATTGCTTTTAGAATACAACTGAAGATATGTACTTTCTGTTACTGTAAACCAGAAACCATTGAATCCGCTGTCTGACCAATGTCCCCAGTTGCTGTTGTAAACGTATTTATCGATAGAATCAATATCCACCCATGCACCGTTTACTTTTACATTTACGCCTAAGTCTGCTGCAACGTCACCCCATACACTTGAACCACCGTTAAATACCGGCATACGGAAACCAAAGCTTCCTTCTGATAAACCGGATACGGTAAATGTAGGACCGTCGTCATATGCCATTGAAGTAATTACACTGTTTACACTTTCTGTTTCTGCTGCTGTTGCCACCATAGTTGTAGCAGGTACTACGCCTGTTACAGTTAATGTAGCAGCCATCATCATACTAAAGCAACATCTCAACCATTTGTTATTTCTTCTCATTTCCTTCTCCTTCCAATACTGTGCAGTGCCAATTTCACTGCTTTTCTACTTTTTAACCCCATTTGCTTTGCCGAGTTCTCTTTCGGCGTTCTTTAGTGTAATTTTAGACAAACTTTAGACATAAATTCATTTTTTCCTCATCATTTTACCTCCTTTTATAATTTTTATTTTAATAAGCATTTGGTGTTTTTGCTTATCTTTAGGTTTGTCATGTTCACAAATTTATCACTTTTACACAACCGTGTATAAGTCTGTATTTTTCAAAAAGGTGTCATTTTTTTAGAATTTCTAAAAAAATGACACCTTTTTACTTGTAAGTTCTGCGTTCCACTCTATTTTCTCCCTGCTCTGTTCTTCTTCTTTTAATCTTTGGAATTCCTTAATGAGATATAATTTAAAGACGGGGCTAATTGCTGATGCAAATTCAAAGGCTATATCTTTATGTGCATATGTTCCCCCGTATTTTCCACGCTTCACATATAAACCTATTGCATTTGTCTGCTCTACCCACTCAGAAACACTTGGTGTGAACGTTAATAATCCAGCTTGCCTTTTAAAGTGTTCAGATTCGAACACTTTAAAATCAGAATTATATATTTGTTCCCATGTTGCCAGATATTCCAATGTACTTCGGTTTCGTAACCAATTTCTAATAATATCTGCTGCTCTTGAATTCTCCCCTTTTGCCCCTGCTATATCGGTAATGCATATGTAGTCATCCCTATTTTCTCTCGATACAGATATATCTATATCTTGTACCGTAATTATTCTATTCTTCACTCTCATGTACCTCCTCGCTCCCCTCTTTCTGTAGTCTCTCCATGTGCATCTTATAAGCAATCAACCGTAACAAATATTCCGGCATTTTACGGTTACCAAGTTCCCAATCCTGCATAGTTCGGTAAGGAATTCCGAAGTATGCCGCAAATTCCTTACGATTCATCCCTGTACTTTTTCTAAGTTTTATTAATTCATCTCTTAATTCCATATCCACCTACGCTCCCCCTTTTTTCTCTTTATTTGTATATACGCTTTGCGTGCATTTATTGTATTTCAGTTTAATTGTAATGTCAACCAAAAAACGTCAGTATCACTCACTTAATTTTCAATGATTGATACCGACGTTTATTCATTTTATAAATTTTATTTACCTTACCGACTCATTTTCCCTATACAAAAAGCTCTCCTGCTCAATTACTTTTTTTTCCCGGCAAATTGCATCAATTAAATCCTGCATCAACGGCTCCTTAAACTTCTGCAATTCCTGTAATGGCTTTCTCTCTATATCAATGGCATTGGACTTATATTTTTCATATTGTTCCACAGACATCTGATATGGCTGTAACCTCGGAAAGATTTGCTTTCTGATATACTGAAAAATACGAATTCCTCCATAATCCAAATCTCCGGTATGATAATATTGTACTTGTTCCGGCACGTTTTCTTCCAGAATTTGCTCCAATTGCTTTAAAAATTCTCTTTCCAATGGCGAGAAAAATCCATGTGAAAAAATAATCAATGTATTCTCTTCATATGGCATAGAAACAAAATTCGCTTTATTTTCTACCGTAATAATTTTGTGTATTTCTTGCGTTGAAAGAATTTCTGCTCTCTTTAAAGTTTCAGAATTCAGTACAGTTCCATATACAAAAGATGCTAAATCAATTTCCTGTCCATCCAACTGAATTTTTAAAGCTCCTTTTACAGCCATTTCCTGACTGTACGTGTCAAGATAAAGCTGTTCAAGAACCTGATAATCTTCCATTTCTTCGTCCACAGTTGGATGGTAGTTCTTTGCAATCGAAATCACTTTCGATTTAAATTTATTTTCAAAGACCTTTGAATTGTCCAAATACTGCGAACTAAAAACTCTTATATACATAGGGAATTTCAGTTTTTCCAATGCATTCAGGCAAATAAGCAAATCCTCTGAATGTTTTTCTAAATCTGTTTTTTTGCCTTTGCCTGCAAATTCCATCTGTTCCTGATAATAACCTCTCAACCATTCACTCTTTGCCTGTCCGAAATAATTCCTAATTATTTCACTTATTGTATGAACTTTTTCGAATTTCGGAATTCTTTCTGCCATCTTATAAAAATGGGAAATATTTTCCAACGAATACTTATATGAACCAATATCACTTTTGAAAGATAACCACTTAATCGAAATCAATTTCTGTTCTTCCAGCCATAATGCTTCTTTTATCAGGCACTCTTTTCCGGTAACATAGGATTCAGCCCCGTCATATTCCGGGTTCTCTTCCCATGTTACCTCATACTCTTCCTGCCGAAGCATTTCTTCCAACTTATCATAGTCAGCCTGCTGAATCTTAATACTACGATTTCCCGCTTGCACTTCCTTCCAATCCACGGAGCTACTTTCATACTTGTCCAGAATCTTATGAATCAAATAATGCTTCATAATAAAACCGCCTCCCCAAAGTTCGTAAACAGTTATTCCTCTTCCACAATATCCGACTTCAACTGCTCAAACTCTTTTCGCTCAAACTCCTGTATGGATATCGCCTTCTTATTCGGATTTGCAAACACAAATACTTTGTCTACCGTCTCCAGATAATTCTGTATTTTATCATTGGTAGCACTGATAATCGCCTGGAATCCCAGTCCACGCATCAGCTTAATACAGCTTGCCACCTTTTCCGCATCCATTTTTGAAAATGCCTCATCCAAAACAACCAGACGAATGGTAGGATTTCTCTGTATTCCCGGGCGTAAGTCAATCTTATATGCCTGGGCAAAGCTTGCAAGCAGTGCCACATAAAGCGGGTTCTGCCCTTCACCACCGGAGTTTTTGGTAATCATTTTACTTAAACGGATTTTGATGGTTTCTTCTTCATTCTGAATCAGCTGTTGCATATCAAAAGTCAGATATGTCCGGTAATCCGCGTATTTATCCATGTTGCGCTTGGCGGCTTCCATCTCTTCCACGGTAGCATTATCCGGCGGGATGAAAATGCTGATTAAGTCATTAATCATTGCACTGTAATGATTTTCATGCTCCATGGTAAACATATTTAACTGATTATCCAGACCAATGTCCAAATCCGACGGATTAATTTCCAGAGAATCGTCCATAAACATATCGTAGTATTCCCCATCCGGACCTTTATTTTTTCCGATGTAGAACTGATATTTGTCTTTACCAAAATCCAGCTTACTGATAATCCGGTTCAACTCGTCTTTTTTCTGCTGTGCCTCTTTAATTGCACTTCGGATCTTGTACATAAAGTCATCTTTAAAATGAATCACCGCAGTTTTTGCCTGTTGTGCCGCTCTCTTTCGGAATTCCTCCAGACTATCACAGTTTAAGCTGTCATAAAGCTCCTGATATTCACGATTATCCTCATCCGTAGGAGAAAAATTACGGTTCGGATAGGTACGAAGGTAATCCGAACGAATCCCAATCAGCTTATTTCTCTCATCATCATATTTTGCATTGGAATTCTCTAACTGTTGCTCACATTTATGTTTTATTTGCTCATAGGAAACACCTGCTTTTTGGTTCATGAATTCATCAAATTCTGTCTCAAAAGAAGCTATCGCATGAAATCTGCCTTCTTTTTCCACAAGAGACTCATTTAATTCCACCATTTTCCTCTGTTGTTCCTCAATGGAATCTTGCAGTTTAGTCTGTGCTTTTTCCTGCTCACGCTGTGTTGCTTCTTCTCCTTTGATTAACTCAAGCAATGCTTTTCGTTCCTCTTCCAGACGTTTAATATCCTGATGGTTTTCTGACTCCAGACGTTTCTCCAGACGTTCCTGTTCCTTAAGTTTGCCTTTTAAGGAATGCATTTCCTGTTGCCATCGGATATATTCCTCTGTATCTAAACTCAAAGCTTCCAGCTCTAAAATCCGACCAAGTGACTCCATTTCCTGTTTTATTGGCTCCTGTTTCGCCTTTAAAGTACGAATTTCTCCCTGAAGCAGACGGATTCTCTGCTGCAAACTGCTTTTTCCGATATAAGCAAAACGTGTATAATATGACGGATTCATATGCTGAATGCGGTAGCTGTGATACAACACACAGTTACTTGTAATACCGATTCTACACTCCCGAAGTTCTTCCGTAGTATGACATTTAATCACTTTTCCTAACAAAAAGTCAATATAAGCCCTCACATACGGTTTATTTGTAATTACTTCTTCTGCGAGTGCATTTTCCAGTACCTGATGTTTGTCATTGGAAACTCTTTCTGTATCAATGACACCATAACGGAAATATTTATTTTTATCCTGTTCCTGATAAATTTCCATCGCACGTTTTGCAAATTTGGGTTCTACCATCAGACCTAATTTCTGACTGCCAAGATAACCTTCCACCGCATCACGCCATTCTTCGTCACGAATATCTAAAAGGTCTGCCAGTATTTCTACCGCTACTTCTTTTCCGTTTTCCTCACTCAACCGAAGCTGTAACGTTCTTCTAAGCTCTTCCAGCTCCTTCGGATAGGCCTTTTCACCCATTTTTAACTGGGCAAGTTCCTCTTCCATGCTGCTTCGGTTCCGCTTCATCTCCCGCAACTGACTACTGTATTCTTTGTGTTCTTTTTCTACTTCTTCTTTCGTTTCTGCCAGATTCTTTTTCAGCCTTAAAATTGCCTCTTCTTCAATCTCTCCACTCTGAAAAGCTTCAATATCCCATAAGCTCTGGTTACTTACAACCTCCACATCTTCCCATGCAGTCAGCTTTTCAGCTGTCTGCTGCCACTTCGTACGGCTTCTGTCATAGCTTACGATAATTTCCTTTAACGCCTCCAACTGTTGCCGCAACTGTTCATAATCCGTAGATGCAATCTGACGTAACAGCTCATCACTCTTTTCCCTGTTTTCCTGAATGTATCCGCCTCTATTTTTTATGTCCTGCATTATTGACACCAGTTGTTCCTGATAAGCCTTTTCTTTATCCCGAACCGCCTGAAGTATCTGACGTTCTTTAAGAATATCCAGTTTATCACAAAAATACTGGAGTTTCTTTATCGTACTCTTTTCCTGTGTAACAATGTCATTCTGCTCACAGATTGCTCCAAGTTTTTCAATCTCCCGACAGGTTTCTTCAATTTTCTTACGCAACCTACCATATTCCATAACGCTCTGTTGCATATCTTCTATGTGAATATCCTGCTCCATACAGATATATTCTTTTACAAACTCTTCCAGCTTGATATTCATACGAAACGGAATGGCTCTCTTGAAAAGCCTTGGAAATTTCTCTCCATCCAATCCTCCGAGATAAATATCATACAGCTGCTTACGGAATCTTTCATTATGAGAACCAAAATAATAGTCTTCTTTCTGAAAATTTTTCGTAAGCCATGTTTTCACTTCCTCTGTAGATTTGGCACGGTTAATGGTACGATAATGGTCTGCTGGCAATTCACCTTTGTGCCAGAAAAACATCTTCGTAATTTCATTCGTGGCAGTCTCCACATCAAATACAACTCCCACACACTGATAATTTTCCTGTTCTGTATCCTGAAACTCCAACACAATCGTACTGGAAAAATTGTTGTTTCTCAGATAAGTAAAATTGTTATCATCGCCTATATTTACCATACCTCGCAAATATTCAATCAGATTTCTATCCGAATCATCCGTAGCCGCTTTATTAAAAAATCCCCTTCCGTCCGTATTTGCATAAAGTACAATCTGCATCGCATCAATTACGGTAGACTTACCACTTCCCGAATGCCCTGTAAAAAAATTAATTCCCTGATTCAACGGAAGTACTTTTTGAGAAATATAGTGCCAGTTATTTAAGCAAATCTTTGATAGTGCCTCAAATCTCGGATTCGTCGTCGTCATCCTCAGTCTCTCCTTCTTCCTCAAAATCTTTTAATATAGCCTTGACGTCATCCCCCATCATCACTACATTTACCGTCGGATATACAATAATTTTACTGTATCCGTCAATTTCATCCATAGCATCCACAGTCGCAATCATCTGGTAGCGTTTTAAAAGTGCCAATGTCTCCTTAATTGCCGTCATGGACGGCTCTTTTTTCAACAGACGGTACACACCCAGCTTTTCATGGATTGCTCCAATAGTCGTAACCACATTAATAGAGGAAGACACCGTTGCCATCTGCTCATCATAAATCAGCTTCAACACCAGAATATAAAGTGTTGCCAGTTTCGATAATCTTTCCCCTAACACCTGCTCGCCTCTGATATAAATCACACCCATCTGTGAATTTTCCACTACTTCTATACCCATAATGGCAAAATATGCCCTAATAAACTCAAGGTGTTTATCACACTGGTAAAAATCTTTATTGATAATATATCTTTTATTTTTCTTATCGTATATTCTTTCCAACAGAAATGTCTGCCTATGTAACTGTGTAATGGATTCTGATATTTTTCGCTGTTCATCCTCCATCAGATTTTCATAATATTCTATCATTTTTACTCCTCTTCCGGCTCTCACTGCTCCCAAATTAAGGATTTACGCATTTGGACCTTTCCCCGGTTTTCTCTTAAAACTCATGCCGGGATAACGGAAATTCCCATTATCAATCACTACGGATTCATCAATCTCCGCTTCATAAAAGCTGTCTCTTCGAATGGAATGGTCATATGCCAGTACCAGTTTTTCAAAATCTTCATTTGTGTTAACCGTATCTTCATTCACTGTAAAGCAGTCTCCCTGCATATGTTCACTTACAAACGCCTCTATCTGTTTCCTGCTGTAACGTCTTTCCATTTTGTTTAACTTCAATACTTCCTCACGGGATAATTCTTCCGTACTTTCTTCCGGCTCCAAGGCATCCACAAACTTCTGTCTGGTCTGTCTTCTCTTATACAAAGATTTCTTGGAAAGTAACGCCGTAAAAGACAGATTCATAATTTCTCCCGTCTTTTCAATTAACGCCTCCTCCCTCTCTGTATCGTCTGCATCCGATATGGTATTCAACAGCTGTATCACCAGTCCCTTCATGTTATCCTCGGTACTCAACAAGTAATTCAATCTGGTGACTGTTGCACGAATATATCTGGTATGCTCTCTGTCCATATTCATTATTCGATGCTCAATATCCGCAAACCCACGGTCAATCATATCTAACTGCTCGCACAAATCTTCTACGGTAATTTCAATTCCCCGCAACTGTTTATTTTTCCGACAGACATTCTCCATCCACACCAAATCCTGCCGCATTTCCTGCAATAATTTCTTAATATCCGTTTTATACAAATAAAAATTGTCCGAAGTTTTCAGAATATGATATTTTTTTCGTACAATTTCTTCAACATACCCGTCTAAATGCTCCTTCAACAAGTCTCCATAATTGTCCTGCTGTAACAGACTTTCAAAAAATTTATCTATATTATGAAGCATGTCCTGCAAAGATTTATTTAACTTACGCGTATTTATCAACGCCGTTTTTAACAATGCAATATTTGCTCTTGGGTCATTCCGGAATGCAAACAAAATTGCATATACATTCTGTATATAAATCTGTGTTTCATCCTCTTCCTCTCCTGCCAGATGGGAAAAGGCATCTATAAACACGGCGGCATAGTCCGGTATGACGATATATATCGTCATAGTGTTATAATCGTCCACTTTACGCAACCAGTGGTTTTTCAACAGCCAGTTTAATATTCTCGTGGGTATCGGCTCTGTTTCTTCCACAATTCTTTCCATTGTTTCTGCTGCCGCTTCGCCTGTTTCTTCCTGTTCCTCTTCCTCTAACGTTACTTTATTTCTTGTAAAATAATTGCCGAGAACATCTACACATGTTTCCTTACTCAAAAAGTAATTGCTGTACTGATATTCTTCATTTATCCGCAACAATGCATCAATATATATCTGACGATTCTTCGAACGGAATAATTTCCAAAAAGAATCGGGAATTTCTAAAAACTGATTTGTCAAAGGGTACCTCCTTCGTCTTAGAAACACTTCATGAAATGCTTTTGACATTTTATTCTAGCAAACCACCGTTATTTTTTCAATTGTATACACATACTTTTTCCTATTACAAAAACAGCAGTACCGGTAACTTGACTTTTCAAACACCGATACTGCTATTTTCATTTATTCCTTTTCAGCCAAAACAATTCTAAAACATTATATTGGCGACCAAAAACATAATCAAAAAGCCACAAAGCAAATACAATAAAGTTATTAATTTCTTTTTGGTAGTTGCCGCATAAATTCCAAAAGCAAGTAATATCATTACCACTGAATATATTACTGTATAATGTGTCCCATGTAATCCATTTGACCACGGTTTCAGTCCAATACTCGTTAAAACTTCATCTCCCAAAGTATATCCGCTTTTCCATGTATTTTTCACATTATGAATTTAGAACCTGATTTTAATTAAAATTGTTTTTTCTCCATAATCTGTCTGCTCACACTCATAGAAATCATCATCACTGCCACACTTGCCACTACAACTATGACTATCCATTCGGCAAATCCTATGGAATCTAAAGTCTGAATCAGCCCCTCTACGTCAATAGAAATTACCCCCTCCAGTTTTTCAAAGACAAATTTCAAAATAGTTCCTAACACTACAACAATTCCTACCATAGCTACCATTACTACTTTAGATTTCTCCCCGCCATACTTTAACTGAATAGGAATCATAATAAATTCAAACATCATGCAAACCACGAACACAAG
Source organism: Lachnospiraceae bacterium (assembly GCA_017437065.1). Taxonomy (GTDB): domain Bacteria; phylum Bacillota; class Clostridia; order Lachnospirales; family Lachnospiraceae; genus RGIG3002. The sequence continues at coordinate 22,048 of JAFSBX010000052.1, read as the reverse complement.
CACCGCTTCTCCAATGCCCTGCATAACATCAAAACCGGGAAGCTTAACAACTGAAAACAAAATACTCGCCAGTGTGGCTGCCACCCATGCCAGACCACTAAACAACATTACAAGCACATATTTTTCCAATACATATCCCTTTCTTGTAATTGGTAAAGTAAATAAAAATGTATTTCCGTTATCAAATTCATCATAATTTATCGTACTAACCGTTACAATACCACACATAACTGTTATATAACCAACCAGAAACGACGGATCCTCTGCAGTCAATAACAAAATTATCGAAATCATTAAAACCATTCCCAAAAATTTCTTTTGTAATAGCAAAATATTGAAATCTTTAACTAATAATCCCTTCATTGTTCCCTCACTCTCTGCCATTCCAATGGCCTTGAACTACTGTTACTTACCTCTTATCATCATTAAAATCAAATCATCAATAGTTCCCTTTTCCACCACTATCTTCGGATAATTTTCCTGATAATACTGTCTTTGGTTCGTCAGGCAACTGTAACCGAAGCTTTCTTTCTTTTTCCTTAAAATATACTGTTTATCCATTGTTTCAAACTGTTTTTCATCCACTTTCAAAACTGCATACTCACTAAGCAATACGTCTGTTTCCTCATGCAGGACAATTTTTCCTTCGTGAATCATATAAATATCATCACATAACCCTTCCAAGTCAGAAGAAATATGGGAACTAATCAAAATCGCACGTTTTTCATCCTGCTCCATATACGCTCTTAATATATCCAGAAGCTCTTCCCTTACCCCTATGTCCAACCCGGCCGTTGGTTCGTCCAGTATCAGAAGTTCTGCATTATGAGATATTGCCACCAACACCTTTAATTTTGCCTTCATACCTGTGGAAAAATCCTTTATTTTTTTATCAAATGGCAACCCAAAATGTTCACACAACTCGATAAATTTCTCTTTCTCAAATTTCTCATACATATTTTCCAATATAGAAACGATGCCTTTTACCGTCAGATACCCACTAAATCCTGACTCAGATAATGCTGCCCCTATTTTCTGCTTATCCGTTGTTGTCAGCTCTTTTATATCTTTTCCGAAAACCTGAATACTACCGCCATCAATTGAAATCAATCCCAAAATAGATTTAAAGGTAGTACTTTTACCAACACCGTTTGGTCCGATTAATCCGGTAATCATTCCCGGCTGTACTTCCAGTGAACATTCCAGACTGAATGCCCCATAATTTTTCTTCAAATTCTCCACTTTAATCATACAACGAATCACACCTTTCTCATAATTTGCGAATTTTTCGCATTGCTCCCACTACTCGCCTTACATTTTTCATGCTTCCATACTTATCACCTCGTAAGCAGGCTCCCCATCTACCACTCTTCTATAATAATCTCAAACAATTCTCTAATCTCATCTTTGCCAAGACCATACCGCTTCCCTTTCTGAATGGTTTCTTCAAATTCACTCTCCACTTCCTTTTTGTACTCCTCCAGCATTCGTTCCGTGTTCATTGCAGCCACATAAGTCCCTTTTCCATGTACAGTCACCGTAAATCCTTCTTCTTCCAAAAGGTCATAAGCCTTTTTTACAGTCAACGCACTGATTTTCAACTCCTTTGCCAGAGAACGCACAGATGGTAATATATCATTTTCCTTCAATTCTTTACCGGCAATCATCGCTTTCACCTGTTCCATGATCTGTTCATAAATTGGAACCATCGATGAATTATTTATTATTATTCTCATTTAAATCCTCCTGCGATCGCATTGGTACATCTGTTAACAATAAACAGTATATAACAGTACCGAACTGTTGTCAACTGTTATATACTGTTTATTTTAAATAATTTTGCGCAACATGCCATCACAACTTAACCCACTCCCTTTTGACACCCAAATCCCACTACACAAAAAAACACGAACCTGTATCCCCTACAAATCCGTGTTTTTATAATAATTAAATTGTTATTCTATTTCCTTACTTCACTTCCGGCAACTTAGCCAACGCTTTCTCAATTTCCGCATCTGTCGGAATGAAATCAACCATTTCACCGTCATTATATCTCTGATAAGCAAACATATCAAAATATCCTGTACCGGTTAAACCGAATACAATATTCTTCTCTTCGCCTGTCTCTTTACACTTCAAAGCTTCATCAATTGCAACTTTGATTGCATGACTGCTTTCCGGTGCCGGAAGAATACCTTCCACTCTGGCGAATTCCTGTGCTGCCTTAAATACTTCTGTCTGCTCCACGCTTCTTGCTGTCATAAGTCCCTGATCATAAAGCTCAGAAACAACGGAACTCATTCCATGGTAACGAAGACCGCCCGCATGACTTGCAGAAGGAATGTAACCACTACCCAGAGTGTACATTTTCGCAAGCGGACAAACCTTACCTGTATCACAGTAATCGTATGCATACTTACCTCTTGTCAAACTTGGGCAGGATGCCGGCTCAACAGCAATCATTTCATAATTTGCTTCGCCTCTTAAAACTTCCCCTGCAAACGGAGAAATTAAACCACCCAGATTGGAACCGCCGCCTGCACATCCGATAATCATATCTGCTTTAATACCATATTTATCAAGTGCTGTTTTCGTTTCCAGACCGATAATGGACTGATGTAATAATACCTGTGTCAACACAGAACCTAATACATAACGATAACCTTCCTGATTACCTGCTGCCTCAACAGCTTCTGAAATCGCACATCCAAGACTTCCTGTTGTTCCCGGAAATTCTGCATTAATCTGACGTCCTACATTTGTATTCATGGACGGAGAAGGAGTCACCTTTGCTCCGTATGTACGCATTACTTCACGTCTGAATGGTTTCTGCTCATAAGAACATTTTACCATGTATACCTGGCAATCCAGATCAAAATAAGAACATGCCATAGAAAGAGCAGTTCCCCACTGACCTGCACCTGTTTCCGTTGTAACACCCTTTAACCCCTGCTGTTTTGCATAATAAGCCTGTGCAATTGCAGAATTCAGTTTATGGCTTCCTGATGTATTGTTACCTTCAAATTTATAATAAATATGTGCCGGTGTATCCAACTTCTTCTCCAGACAATAAGCACGTACTAATGGAGATGGTCTGTACATTTTATAGAAATTGCGAATCTCCTCCGGGATATCAAAATAAGCAGTTGTATCATCCAACTCCTGTTTTGCAAGCTCTGTACAGAAAATATTGGATAACTCCTCAACCGTTACCGGCTGTAATGTCTGCGGATTTAAAATCGGAGCAGGCTTTTTCTTCATATCAGCACGCACGTTATACCACTGCTTTGGCATCTCCTGCTCTTCAAGATAAATTTTATATGGAATTTGATTCATTAGTATTTCCTCCGTTTTTGCATAATCATCTTCTATTTTATTGGTTCTGAAATGGAGTGTCAAGAAATATCGGAATATCAAGGTATTTCATTAAATGATGAAACAGACGCTTACCTAAAATTCAGACTTGAAGAGTTGCGCAAGAAAAAGCAGAAATAGCCCCATACACCCCATTTACTCCCACAGCCTAACATTTCCCCACTGACACGGTTAAACCGCGGAGAAAGTGGCAATGCGAAGCTAATCGGGGCATTGTAGGACATTGAAAATATAATATACTTAATTGGGGAGCCAATGGGGTGATACGTCAGCTGCTGGACGCTAAGGAAGGGAGCTGGTGCCAATGGTTACATATAGTGATTTGTTTACTTTTGTAATTATGCTTTGCGCTGTTATAACTCTTGTTATCAACATTAAACGCAAAAAGTAGCGCCCTCGACCTGGTAAGTTAAGGCGCTACTTTTGTAGTATCATTATTTGCCAGCGGCTAGGTGTACGCTAGTCATTGGCTCTCTTGTTAAGTATATTATATTCAAATTTTTGCACAAAATCAACAAAAAAATTGCACATTGAAAACCGTATAATGTATTTAACCGGGTAGCCGGGGGACGTGCTCTCCATCCGTTCCGAGCCTGTTGGAAGGGGGTGGAGCTTATGAGTACATACGAAGAATTTATGATTATATTGACAACAGCAATGTTGATAGTCTCCATTCTGAATATGAAAATTAAGAAATAGCCGTCCTGCCCTGGTAAGCTGACGACTATTTCTTAATGTTGTTATTTCGCCGGGACGGGTGAAGTGCACTCACCTTCCGACTATCCTGTTAAGTACATTATACCCAATGTACCGCTATTTTACAACCACAAATTGAAAACCGCCCCAGTGCTACCAACACCGAGACGGTACATGAAACTATCAACAGGATGTACCTGCTATAGAATCACCTAGACACTGATAATATAGCATATTTTAGTACATCCATGCAATAGGGTGTATTTTTTATACCCTTTTTTAGAAAGGATGATACACATGCCACGCGGCAAACCAATGAAGAACCCCAACGGCTACGGCTCTGTAGTGAAGCTCTCAGGACGTAGAAGAAAGCCCTTTGAGGTGCGAGTTAATACCCGGATGGATGAACGGTACTACCCAGTATATGACGTATTAGGAAGATTTGAGGAACGTGAGCAGGCACTTATTGCCCTGGCAGAGTACAATAAAAGCCCTTACAACATATCGGACCGGGAAATCACATTCGCACAGCTCTATGAGAAATTCTATAAAAACAAGTATGAGCTTAGCGGCAAAACCTATTCAGACAGTACAAGGAACTGCACCAAGTCCGCATACGGTCACTGTAAGCCCTTATATGACATATCCTATAGCAAGTTAAGGGTAGACGATTTTCGGGGCATTTTGGGGCAAATGAACACGAAAGGCAAGCCCCTGTCTCATGCCATGCAGGAACACATAAAGAACCTATTCACACAAATGGATAAATTCGCCCTGCAGAATGATGTAATCGAAAAAGGCTATGCTTCTTTCGCAGCTATTACCGTGGAAGAGGATGACGAGCCGGGCGTACCATTTACCGCCGAGGAACTACAGACCTTATGGAACAATAAGGACGTGCCGTGGGTAGACAGCATACTAATATACATATATTCCGGTTGGAGAGTGTCGGAACTCATACGGATGCCTACCGAGGATATAGACCTACAAGAGGGACTATTTAAAGGTGGACTGAAAACAGCAGCAGGAAAAAACCGTATTGTACCCATTCACTCAAAAATACGAGAATTTGTGGAGAACCGGCTAAACACCAATAACGGCATATTATTAGCCAAGGACGGCCAGACAATAAACGTATCGACCTACAGAAAGCTATTTAAGGAAACGCTTAAGGCTATCGGCATTAATACGCATCACACACCCCATGACTGTCGCCACACCTTCACATCACTACTGGATAGTGCCGGAGCTAATCAGGTATGTATAGATAGGCTCATCGGTCACGCGTCCGATTCCATCACAACACGCACATACACACACACAAGAGCATAGAGGAGCTTCGAGAAGCTATAGAAATGATATAACCCCTGCCGGAGAGCATCCGAGAGGGGTTTATTTTTTGTCACTAGCTTGTCACTAGTGAAGTAAAAAACACCATATTTTTACACATACTGCTATGTAGAAAACAGCGGAAATACGGCACTTTTTAAAATTCACTTCATACCACAACATGAATATTTTAACGTCATCTTAACGTAGTTCCGTTGAATAATAAATCCAAAAAAGCTATAATCAGAAAAAGAGAAAAGGAGATATTATGAGAGGTTTTATCGATAAATGTAAACTAATTATTCTACACCATCCACATATTAAGGACTGGTGTATTACAGTTCTTCTTCAGGCAGCTGCCATCCTTCTTTCATCTGTATTTTTTTATTTTGTACCTGAAAAATCCGCTAATATTGCATTAATTCAGATTTTGGCTTTAATACTCATTACAAAAACTACGGATGGATATTTTTATGGTATTTTTTCTGCCATAGTCGGTGTGATATGTGTAAATTACTTTTTTACCTATCCATACTTTGCATTGAATTTTACACTAACAGGTTATCCGATTACCTTTGTATGTATGTTGACAATTTCATTAATAACAAGTACCATGACAAGCCACTTAAAAAAACAGGCCGTCCTGCTTGCTGAACGTGAAAAACTGTTAATGGAAGCTGAAAAAGAAAAAATGCGTGCCAATCTGCTTCGTGCAGTTTCACACGATTTACGAACACCACTTACGGGCATTATTGGTAACAGTTCCGCATACATAGATAACACAAATATTTTAGATGATTCCGAAAAATTGAAGCTGGTACAGCGTATTAATGACGACTCCAACTGGCTTCTCAACATGGTAGAAAATCTCCTGTCCGTAACAAGGATACGCACCAATACCATGAAAGTAACCACTTCCCTTGAAGCTGTGGAAGAAGTTGTAGGCGAGGCAATGTCCCGGTTCAAAAAAAGACTTCCCGATGTTCCGGTTCAGGTTACAATTCCTGAGGAATATATTTTTATTCCTATAGATGCCATGTTAATTGAACAGGTTATCATTAATCTTTTAGAAAACGCGGCTGTACACGCTAACAGCGAGTCACCCATTATTTTTACCGTAACCGATTGTCCTGACACTATTCAGTTTTCAATAAGAGATTTTGGAATCGGTATTGCCGAGGACAGAATTGACACCATTTTCGATGGTTCCAACTACGAAGCAAGCGAAACTTCTGATGCCCGCAAAGGTATGGGAATCGGACTTTCCATTTGTAAAACAATCATTACGGCACACCGCGGAAACATAACCGCCCGTAACCATGATGATGGAGCTGAATTTGTATTTGACTTACCTAAGGAGGAAAAAATATATGCATCCTAAAATTTCAATCATATTAATAGAAGACGAACAAAACATATGTAACTTTATCGCAACAGCACTGAAAACTTCTGATTATAAACTGACAATTGCCCACAACGGAAATGACGGATTAAGTCTGGTTACTTCCCAGTGCCCTGATGTAATACTGTTAGATTTAGGACTTCCTGACATCGATGGCATGGAAGTTATTAAAAGTATCCGTACATGGTCCAGCATCCCAATTATTGTAATTTCTGCCCGAACACAGGAACACGAAAAAGTTGCGGCACTGGATGCCGGTGCGGATGACTATATCACAAAACCCTTCGGAACTTCCGAACTTATGGCACGTATCCGTACCTCTATCCGTCATAGCAATCGTCTGGCAACAGGCAGTCCATTGAATACAAGACCATATCATGCACAGGGACTTACCCTAGATTTTGAAAAACGTATTGTTTCCTTAAATGACACGGAAATTCATTTAACACAAATTGAATTTAAACTACTTTCTCTGCTTGCTAAAAACTCCGGCAGAGTACTGACATATTCCTATATTATCGGTGAAATCTGGGGACCTTACGCCGATGACAGCAACAACCAGATTCTTCGCGTAAATATGGCAAATATCCGTCGTAAAATCGAAGAAAATCCGGCAGAACCCAAATATGTTTTTACGGAAATCGGTATCGGCTATCGTATGCTTGAGGATGAAATGTAATCAAAATAGTCCTCCTCACATGCAAACAACATATATTTATCTTTAACGTAACCCATATAACCACTTTCAACAGAATAACCTTTCATAAAAATTACCTTCCTCTCAGAATGAATTTCTTTGTTCTGAAAAGAAGGTAACATTTTTTATGTCCAAAAAAACGGACTTTTTTCAAGCATATATTTTTCACATTGTTAATGATTTAAATAGAATCCTCATATTCATTGACTCATTTCAGAAGGATCAATTTGAAAAAGCAACAATTAGTGTTCCCTTACATATTTTGATTACAGGTATACAAAAGCCGTAGAACCACCTCGTTATTTGATAATTATATTATACCAAATATATATCTATTATTGTTATCGTGTTAAGTTTTCAAGGTACAAATATGATCTCAAAAGGTCATTGACCTTTTGACACCCTAATCTTATGACGCCAGGGTCAAATATAAGTTTTTATTTTCCCCTGTCCTTAGTACCTTGAAAATTTCACACATTTTTTTAACAGCATGTTCAAAAACAGAACAACTGTAAAATCAGCTTAAGATATTCATACGTGGACTGAGATTCATCATTTTGACAATCTTATTACTCAGATCTGCGACACAATCATGCAATAAGTCAATACCATAAGAAGATTCATACTCATAGCATCTTTTTCTAAAACGAGAAAGTGTTTTGTCACTCAAGGGCTGCTCTTCATAACTGGTTGTATCTTCGTTTACCAGAATGATATAAGTCAACCAGTTGTTTTTTGAATTCATCCGTATATTTACGAGGTTTTCTTCTTTGTTTTTGTTCGGCCATATTCATTGCTCCTTTTCTTATTGCTTTTATAGTATATGACCTTAAAAAATCTGTCCAGTTTATTGTAGCCTATCCAATTCCTAATTTGTTTTAAATATATCCATCATATTTCTATAAATTACAGACTCTACCATTTCTTGTGATAGAAATCTACTTAACACATTAAAGTATAATTCATATCCTTTTGTCACTGAGCAATTTCTCACTTGTCCTAGATCACTGGATACAATAATTTTTTTATAATTGATATTGTTAAATACTTCCCTAATATTCTCCTCCTTTTGTTGTTCTAAAACATACATTAGAATTGTCAATTCCATGAAAATATTTTTACTATTTGTTATATCTCTAAGCTCTTTTATAGATAATCCAATCATCTTATGTAACGGATGTGTTAATATAACTTTTGTTCCCTTTTTTATTGCCAAATTGACAATAAATTCTGTATCCTTTTTTGTCATATGACCTGTTGCTATAGGTATGTTATAATTAGACGCTATTGTTAGGATTTCCGAGATTTCATGTTGTCTACTAACACTTTCTCCAATTTCATCCTCATAGGAAAGATTATTTAAAATTGGATGGATAGTTTCATCTGTCTTAATTTTCATTTGGCTGTTAAGTAATGTTGGCATGTATATAAGCATTTGGTTGTTTTCATTAGCAACTATTGCAGATTTAACAGTTTCTATATCAACGCCTCCACTACAACGATTTAATACAATAGATCCATAAATTTTATAACCAAGTCTTTGTGCCAATTTAGCTTGTATTATAGTTGAACATAAATGACTCTTTAAAACGGCACAACTGTCAACCTTTTTAAGTTCCTCCCCCAAAGTAAATAAATCATATTTCCGAAAATACAAGTCAGGATTGATGTGTATATGTGGATCAAAAAATTTTATCTTATTCATTTAATATGCATCTTCTCACGAAATCTAATGCAGCGATTGAAGCTTTCCTCCTAACAGTATTTCTATTACCAGTGAAAGAATGTTTTTGTACATGCGTCTTACCATTATAAATTATTCCAATAAAAACAATACCCGACATCTCATCTGATACACCATCACCTTTTTCTGCATACCCCGTTGTTGATATACCTATATCAGCACCAACCATTTCTACCACACCCTTTGCCATCTCTTCAGCAACGTTCTCACTTACTGCCGTATATTTCTCCAAAGATTCTCTTTTTACACCCAAACGTTTAATTTTTGAATCATCCGTATATGCAACAATGCCTTCTAAAAAATTTTTTGATATGCCTGATTGTTCAGCTAATCTTGATGCAATTTGTCCACCCGTACAAGACTCTGCTACCGCTATCGTCAAATTTTTTCTCTTTAGCAGGTCTGCTACAACTGCTTGAATAGTAATATCATCTCCCTCTGCATAAGCATCAATACCCATTCTATTTTTTACTTCCATTTTCAGTGGATAAATCATTTTTAAAGCATCCTCAAAAGACTTTGCTTTTGCAGTAATTCTAAACACCACATCTTCTTCCTTTGCATAAGGCGCCACTGTAGGATTCTGCCCATTTTCAATCAAATCCTTTAATTTCTCAGCAGCATACCCCTCGCCTACTCCTAATACCCTTACCATCTCTGATACAATAACACCATTACTCATTTTCATTAGATATGGTTTCACTAAATTTCTAAACATAGGCATCATCTCTTTGGGCGGACCAGGTAACACAATGATCGTTTTTTTTCCTTGCTGTAAAATAGCTCCTGGTGCAGTTCCATTTGGATTTGACAGTACAGTAGCCTCTTTTGGAAAATACACTTGCTTATAGTTACTTTCTGGTATTTCTTTTCCAACTTTTTTAAAAAAAGCTTCTAATGCAATCAAAGATGGTTTATGCAGTACCGATGACATCCCTAACACCTGACATGCTGTTTCTTTTGTCAAATCATCCTCCGTTGGTCCAAGTCCACCTGTAGTTATAACCATATCACAACTTGCTAAAGCCTCCTCAAATGCTTGAGACAACCTTTCAGAATTGTCACCTATAACTGTCTGCTTAAAAACTTCAATACCTACATTAGCAAGTTCTTTTGCTAAAAATTGTGCATTTGTATTGACGATATCACCAAGTAAAATCTCTGTACCAACTGCAATAATTTCTGCTTTCATTTTTCCTCCATATTCTTCCACGGTTCATGGTAGTGATATTTTTGTCTTGCCTGCTCTAACCGCATTCCTTGTTTAACTGCATTCATAATTTTTTCTTCCGTTCTTTTTATCAATCCAGCTCGATATAATACAATCTCAATCTGATTCTGTGGTACAATAACAACTCCATTACAATCACCTAGAACATAATCGCCCGGCTCAATATATGTATTTTCTACAGTAATTGGTACTTGAATATCTATTTTCTTTGTTCTACCTTTACCAGATTTCATATACACGGATTTGCTAAATAATGGATACATCTTTTGATTGATTTCCTCAATATCACGGCAAGCTCCATCTATTACAGTTCCAGCGGCTTTTTTCATAATAGCCATTGTCGTTAGAATATTACCCCATACAGTACAATCATAACGCCCATTATTTCCTAATATTATTACATCACCTTCTGAAACTTCATCAATAAAATCTGATGCTCTGCCAATTTTTCTTTCTTCTTCTGACACATCACCATATTTAACAGTAAACGCCTTCCCGCATATTTTTTTACTCATAGTACGTGGCACAATACCTTGTAATCCACCATTAATACATAAACTATCTAACGCATCTGAAATACTTGCTGTATCAAATAATTGTAATTTTTTACAAAATTCATTCATAGCTCAACACCTCTCAATAATACTTTTTGCCATCTCAATAGTCGTTGCTGATCCATTAAGATCCTTAGTAACACACTTTCTTAAATTAATAACCTCAAAAACAGCTTTTTTTATTCTATTAGCTTCATCAAGATAACCAGTATGTTCCAGCATCATAGATATTGTAAGAAACATTGCAGACGGATTAACTATGTTTTTTCCCTCATATTTAGGTGCCGAACCATGTACTGGCTCGAAATAAGATTTATTTTTTCCTATATTTGCACTGGCAGCCAATCCCAAACCTCCCATAATGCCTGCTCCTAAATCTGATAAAATATCCCCGAATTGATTTTCGCATATAATCATTTCAAATTGTTCTGGCTTTTTAACCATCCACATAGCAACTGCATCAACATTTTTGACTTCACATTCGATTTTGGGATAATCTTTACCAATTTCTTTTATTAAATCCAAAACAAATTGCCCTGAACTCCTCATCACATTCGGTTTATCTGCCCATATAATTTTCTTAATGCCCTTTTTTTGTGCCAACTCATATGAATACCGTAACAATCTACATAGACCATCTCTTGTTATCAATCTACATGATATTGCACCATCCTCTGGTTTTTTCATCTGCCAAGCATGCTGTATAGAATGACGCTTCTGAACAAATTCATATAATTTATTTGGAATTGGATAAAAATCTAATCCTGCATATAACCCTTCGGTATTTTCTCTTATAACTGTAAAATCAAATTTAGGAAAATCTTGAGATTTTTCTCTATAAATGCTATATATAGGTCTTATATTTGCAAATAAATTCAGCCTCTGTCGTAATTGAATGACTGGGGAAACATATTTAAGTCCACTATTTTGTAATTCCTTATTCAACTCTTGTTCAGCTTTTTCCTGGGGCTTGCTTGTTACAGCACCAACTAAAACAGTATCGCATTCGTTTATCAGTTGCCACGTTCTCTCTGGAACTGGAGTTCCCTCTTTTTTCCAAAACTCCCATCCCAAATCACCGAAATATAGTTCTATTGGAAGACTTAGTTTTTCAAAAACAGGCAAACAAACTTCTGTTACATCCTTTCCTATTCCATCTCCAGGTAATACTGCAATTTTCATTTTTCATCCCCCAATTGTATAAACTCTCTCAAATTATCACATACAAATTTCTTATTTTCGCTAAGTATTCTCATGCCACATTCCGGTGCATGTATAATTTTAAGGCTTGGAACATATTTTACAAACTCATCTTCTTCCGTCTGCGATATTAACACTGACTTTTCACCACGCCACAATGTAACATTCAGTTTATTCAATTCCCTTAACTTTCTAGCGTCATGTCTTGCTACTGAATTAAGACTTAGAAGAATTTTTTTTGTTGCAAGTTTCTTTTCTTCTTCATCTACACACTCAAAATATTCAGTGTTATCAATTGGAAGTTTAGATGATACACAAATCCATGAACTAAGTACTAAATCAAAAGCCGAAACGTTAAAGTATTTTACTACTAACAGCCATGACGAAAATATTGCTTTAAGTTTTACATTAGCCCAAATATTGGACGAAATAACTAACACGGGTATTGACTCAAATTCTTTATAAAAGAGCAATTCTTGTGCAATCATACCGCCCATTGATAATCCAATTATATAATCTGGGTGTGGTATATCTGTTCCAACTAAACCAATAACCTCTTTTGCTAAATCGGCTATCAAATCCCATGTTTTCGACTCTTGAATCATTTTCTCTGGTAAATCCATGATATAAAATTGTGCCTTATCACAAAATTCATTAAATATTGCAAATTCACTAACTATATCTCCACGATAATCCATCCGTGGAAATACCCATATTTTTTTAGTACCATTACCGATTATGTTGATCCATCTTCTATTCATTACAACTCTCCTTATAGGGCTCATTTTTTCATTTTATCTATGAGCATTGGTGAAGTGCGCCCTTTTTCAGGAAATCATATCAAAAATCTTTTCTAAAATCTTCTTGACATATCCCCAAAATACTTATATTGTCACACTTTCTAAGTTTCCACCTCTCCGAACCTTAAGCAATAAATCAAAAAGAGGAATATTTTTTTCTTTTGCCAACTTTGCCAGCTCTTTTTGATTATCTAAATTGATGTTCTTATACCCACTCACTAAACTATTAGCCTTAATATCAAAAATATCTGTAGAGACTGCCACTAAAAAATCTTGATATGCCCTCTTAGTTGTCAAAATTATCTTTTCAAAATCTACATGCTGACACTTATTCAATTGTTGTAATATTGCTACAAATGATTCTGTACAAAGATTCACCATTCCTTTCCCATATCCATATATACTACTATCAATAATTCTTGCCCCACTATTTAATGCTTCAATAGCATTAGCAGAGGCTAACTCTAAATTATTATGAGGATGGAAACCCAACTCCATATCAGTTTTTTGAGATAACATGTGATATAACTCAGATACATTTTCAGGGAGCATAGAACCATTAGAATCTGCAAGATACACATAGTCAGATCCAGCTTCTTGCACTGTTCTTGCAAATTTCAAAATATCATCTGATGATAAACAACTTGCTCTTACTAAATTTGTTGCTACTGCGATATTAATTTCTTTCAGTTTTTTTATAATTGGTAAACTACTTTCTAATTTAGCATATGGTACGCATAATCTAATCATACCGATTTTGCTTTTCATAAGCCGCTCTAAAACTTTGTCACTATACAAATGCGGATGTAGCATAACCACTAAACTGCATTTTGAATCAGGGACTACAGCTTCTTCCATTGCTTCTATGTAATGTTCCGGACTGTATTCCTGCAAAATTTTACTGCTCTCTTTAGAAATATAACCTATTTCAATATAATCCACTCCTGCCTCTGATAGTCCCCTTACTAAATTCTGTGCTGCCTCAATAGTAATTTTATTATTGGGAAGATAAATTGACTCCCTAAGTGTCACATCCATTAATTTCATTTTCATAACTATTACTCTTTCTATTCTATAATTCTTTCTTATCTGTTACATTTATTACTGTTTTTCATTATGTTCCTTTGATACATATTATTACTTATTAAAGCACTTATCGTAATAATTGAACCAATAATTTCAATACCAGTAATCTGATATCCCAAAATAACCGAAACAATAAACGTTACGATTGGCACTAAATTCATAAATAGTGTACCATTAATTGGTGTCAACAATTTATTTCCAGCATTCCACGCCAAAACTCCAATCACTCCTGAAACAATAGACATATAAAGCATTTCTAAAATTAACTTTGACATATCTTCTACAGAAGGAACAGTAATATAATTTATTTTCGTACATAAACAAACAATGACCGCCGAACTTATGTTTCCAAGTATGCAGGTCAATGTAGTATATCTCAATGAACTCCAATCTGCAAAATATTCTGTTCCAAGAGTATATATTACCCACGCAATTACGCTAATCAACATAAGAATAATAGGTAGCAAACTTAAACTTCCATCTAAAAACATTCTGAAATTTCCCTTTGTTACAACTAATACAACGCCAATGAATGCAATTACAATATTAATTAATGTAAACCTCGTCGGCTGCTTTTTCTTAACACACCAAACTACTAAAACAGATACCAACGGAATCAAAGCCATTAGCACAGAGCCAACAATAGCTCCTGAATCTCCAATCAATTTCTGTCCTAAAAATACTAGAAAATTATAGGCAGTAAATGCCATCGTTCCAAAAAACCATAAGATTATTCCTTTTTTTTCAAACTTAAAGCTTTCTTTCCCCTCTTTCATATATAAAATTACAGACAAAACCACCGCCACTATTAAATATCTAAATAACGTGAAATAAAACGGATCTATAATCTGTAAAGCCTTTTTTGCAACAGGCCATTGCCCTCCAAATGTTACTCCTGCTATTGCACAAAAAACGATTCCTTTTAACATATTTTTCGCTTCCATAATTTTACCTCTTTTCTTTTTATAACTTTTCCCTATCATTTGCAGATTAATTTCCCTGCTCATTCATTTTCTCAACTTAACATAATAACTCCTCCTAAATTTTTAATAATGCCAACATGTATACAGCTTTTTCACAATAGCATATATATATATATATAAAGTTTCAATGTCAGTGGCAGAAAGTGACCTTCTATTACAGAAAATGACAATAAAACATCAAATACATCTACAATACTCGGAAAATTTTCTAACGACATAGTTATTTTTCCACCTTCCACTCTCTTAATGGAATCCGATGAAAGCTTTGGCCGCTCTTCCATCAGCAATGTGTCGCGTCCTACAGGTAAACAGAAGTACATATTATTACGAAGCAACAGCTGTTCCAGATGAATCTGAACTAATCTCTGATATTACAGAAATATTTGAAAACAATCGTCACAATTATGGAACCAGAAAAATCAAAAAAGAATTCAAAAATCAGGGAAAACAGATATCGCGTCGGCGAATAGGAAGAATCATGAAACAGGGAGGAATGGTATCGAATTATACAACCACACAGTTTAAACCACAGAAAGATAACTGTAATGAATCAAAAGTAGAAAATGTATTAAACAGGAAATTTCAGGAGCAGAAATATCGGAATGTGGTTGTCAGCGATTTAACACACGTAAGAGTTGGATTAAAATGGAATTATGTATGTGTACTTGTTGACCTATTTAACAGGGAAATCATCGGTTACAGTGCTGGAGAACACAAGTCTGCCGAACTGGTAAAACAGGCATTTCAAAGTGTAGAAGGAAATCTGGAAGAAATCAAACTGTTTCACACAAACAGAGGAAATGAATTCAAAAATCATGTGATAGAAGAAATATTGGAAACTTTTCACATAGAACGTTCATTAAGCCATAAAGGGTGTCCATATGATAATGCAGTTGCAGAAGCAACATTTAAAATCATCAAAACAGAATTTATATGGAATGAACGATTTCACGATTTAGATGAATTAAGATTAAAGTTATGGGATTATGTAAACTGGCATAATCAGCATCGGATTCATTCTTCACTCGGGTATCAGACACCGGTACAGTTTAGAGAAAATAACCTTAAAAAAGTTGTCTAAAAAAGTGTTGACAATCTATCTCTTTTGCACAGATCCACAATCGTATCAACAGACCGGATTCCACGCATGGCAGCATAAACAACCGTCGCATACATCATGATTGGGTTAAACCCGTTTCTTCCCTTATTTGAATACTGAGCCAGCAGACCAGAATAATCGATATCCTCCATCACTTTTTTCAGGGTATAGACTGAATCGTCATCAGGTAAACTCAATTCAAGAAAACTAAAGTTGATTTTCTGTTGTCCTAATTCAAAAAATTCGTTATAATAATTTTGCTTAAACATAGTTACATTATAACATGTAATGGAGAGAAGATGGTTGTCGTTAGCCATCTTTTTTCTCTTTTATAGACATAAAGTTAGGGCGAGGAGCGGCTCATGTGAGCCGTACCTTGCCCTATTTAGAACTGTCTATTTCCCGACAGCCCCTTTACAAAACCAATCTATTCTTGTTCTGTTTTGTCGAACTTGATAGCTATTACCAAAGAAGTTCTCACTGAATATCCTAGAACTTCTTCGATGCTCTTATAAACTGTTATTTTCTTTTTTTACATTCTTTGGTCTTTTCGGCTGATGAAAAATACCCATACATACCGGCGGCCAGTCAAAACAGTTCTTCTCCACCTCGTTTCGGACGATTTTTTCAACTACCCTTAAAACCTTACTACCAACGTTCTCCTGTTTCTTCATTATAATTTAACCTCCTGTTTTGCAATTTTAGCTACACATAGTAAGGTTGCACACAATATAATAGCCAATGACATATAGCATACATATAAATCGTCAATATCTAAAGCAATCAGCAACGCAATTATCAATGTCTCTATAAAAACACACAATCTAGCTACTTTCTTCGCTTCCTGTAACTCTCTCCTGTCCATACCCACGTTAGGATGATTTACTGTTCCAATAACCCCAATAATAATTACTGAAAAAAATAGCATTACATACATTACTATAGGATTTTCAAAAAGGAGAAGAGAAACCTGCATAACCGTTATGTAAGTTATAATTGTCATAAAATAGCATTGCCAGAATTTATCTGCATGATAACCTCCAGTCCGTTTCCTTAATAATAGAAAAAACACCAGAAAGCAAACTGTCGGAATAACCTGTCTAAAAACCATTCCAACAGACAGGACAGTTCCAATCGTAATAATACGTTCTGCCATAGTAATTAAAGCATACTCATAATATACTTTTTCGTTCTTACCTATCATTTTTTCTGCTTCCATCCGATTTACCAATTTCAATGCCATTTTCGCTATCATAAATGCACCTCCTTCACTAAGTATAAAGCTCCCTTCCATATAAAACAATAACTTTTTGCAGAAAGTGGACATTTCTAAACAGAAAATGGCAATATAATCTCTCGGAATCCTAAGTGATTATGATAGCACCTTTGAGCAAATGAACTTGCTACGAAAATAAAATCTCGTAACGATAAACTAAACCTTGACAGCAAATGTTTTCAACAATCACGAAAGCATAGCTATAAAACAGCCATAAAAACGGCTGTTAATAGGATATATATTGATAAAATAAAGAAAGTCTAGCTTTGTGCTTCTACATGATAAAAAACAAAAAAGCAGAATCTGCAAAATTTTTTAAATTAAATTTTCGAATAGTAAGATTCCTTAGTAAGCACCAATTAAGCGTTTACCTTTTTATCATGATTTTGTCACAAATTAATCTTAACTTAGTGACTTGCCCTTAATCGTGCCGTCATCCGTTTTGATTGCAACAAACATTAATCTCTGTTTTTTGCTGACTTCCGACGGCTGGCTTTCATAATTGCTAGCCTCCATGTAGAGCAAAACGCTTGCGTTTCCTAGCTACAATTATAAAACAGAAACGGAGTGGATAAAATCCCCCCCGAAACTAAGCGCTTACTTACAAACGCAACGTATTACGCAAGGCATACAAAAAAGTACCTTACTGGTTATAAGATACTTTCTAAATCAAGCAGGAATAATAATTGAAAAGTAAAATTCTTCATTACTATCATTAATAATATATGAACCATTATACTTCTCAATAACTCTAACAATGTTTTTAATACCCACCCCATGCTCTTCTGTTTTCACTAATTTAGAAGATTTTATTTCTCCATCCGCATAGCATATTGAATGGGCAAATGTATTTTTTACTGAAATAATTATCATGTTATCTTCATTGACAAATTTCAATTTTATTACCTTTTTGTCACTGCATTCTTCACAGGCTTCAATCGCATTATTCAATAAATTGGATAATATAGTTACTATATCTTCATCCTTCATTCTAAGCTCAGATAAATCATTAACCCGAAATACAAAAACAATCCCTTTCTCATCCGCTTCCTGATACTTTGTATTTAATATTGCATTTACAATCACATTATTTGTATTTATAGCATCTAATTCTTTATTAAGATGACCATAAATGCCTTTTACATATTCCTCTAATTCTAAATATTTTCCCTTTCCTAATAATGATTCTATACATATAATCTGATTTTTATATTCATGCGTTTTCTTTTTTTGATTATCAAAACTTTCTGATATAGTTTGATACATCTCTACTTGATTTTTTACCTGTATTTTAAAAATTTCATTTTCATGCAATTTTATTTCTCGTCCTATAATATCATTAATCAAATAAAATACTACAATATTCATCGCTGCCATGCCAAATGCAATAATAAATAATAAATTTGCCTGTTTAGATCCCTCAACATATCCAAAAACAGAAAGCATAGCCGATATAATAACTATTGTAAAAATAGGGAAAAACAAAAATTTGAGCCATTCTATATCAACAAGCATTTCCGATGATTTTTTTTCGAATCTCTTCTTAATAATAATAATACTTAAATATAGAATCACTTTACCGAGCAAAACAACCAAGACACTTTCCAATGTATACTGCGTTCCTTCCGCTTTGCTATTTAAAACTGACCCACTATAAATCAAAAACGCTATATAATCTACCGCTAACAATAGACCCTGATATAAAGCAGCAAGTATCAATGACTTTTTCATACTAATTTTTATATGCCAAAACATGAAACCAGCAACTACTACAATAATTAAAATTTGCTTTAAAATAAAAAAATCTGACAAACCTTTTGCAGATACCAATGCACATCCCGTTAATAATATTAACTGTACTACATTAATCCAACCTTTATAGCGTATTACTCCGAATATTTCATAGAATATCTTGCAACAAAAAATCTCAAAAAATATCATCAACACATCTGGTAATAAATCAAACATTTACACTTCTCCTCGATATGCAATAAATTTTTCTTTAACATATTTATATCTAGCTTTCGGTATAACTAACTCCGTTCCATTTGTTAATACAGCTTTGTATCTAGCAACACTCATTAAATATTTTAAATTAACAAGATAACTTTGATGTATTCTTACAAAATCAGTATCTTGTAATTCATTATCCAAATTATTCAAAGTTTCATACATGGTGTAAATCTTCATAACTTCTTCCATGACATGAAACTCAAGTTTATGCAGTCTGCTTTCAATATATAATACTCTTTCCAATGCAATTTTTCTGACACCTTCATTAAAATTAAACTTTTTAGTTACTATCGTATAATTCATTTTTTCTATAATTGCATTTATGCACTCATCAATCGCACTTTTAAAATTATTACCGCCTTTCAACAAGTATCGTATGGCATCTACCTTATAACCTTCCAGTGTATAGTTTACATATGCCGTTACAAAAATGATAAACGCCTCTTTACTTACTTCTCGAATTTTCTTAGCAGTCATAATGCCATCAACTTCATTCATGTTGATATCCAAAAATATAATAGAATATTGAATCATTTCTATACCTAATGCTATAAACTTTTCTCCAGAGCTATATGTATCTATTTTAAAAACAAGACCTTTTTTCAGCATACACTCAGATATGATTTTCTTTAATTCTTCTCTAAAAGAGCTTTCATCTTCACATATAGCAATCCTAAACATCCATTTCTCTCCTCCAAATACGACAATAATCTCTCAGAATCTTTAAGCCAGTAAATATAAGGCTTTTAGATTCCCTTTTTATTAAAATCCCCCACTTTTTTATCAAAAACACTTGACAAATCCATCGAAAAATGCGGCAGTCATTCCGACTCCCAAAATTTTGTTGTCGAAAATTTACGTAAATATTATCCTAATCCTGATTCCATCGCCCGTTCTACATGGGGTATCATTGATCGTTTTTGGAATCTCGACCTTTCCTACACTGATGAAAAACTAAAAAAAGTATTCTGTCTTTGGTTCTAAACCAAGGACCCCTTCCTGCATGCACCGTTCTTATCTGCTGTCTCTGGATTTTAAAGTTTCTTCCCTCACTGAGTGGGCTGTACAACTAAAAATCAACCCACTTTTTTCCATTCTCAGCGGTTTTGTTTTCGGGAACACTCCAAGTGTTGGTACTTTCTATGATTTTTTGAACCGGATTTGGGATTCCGATGAAGACAACCTTACTCCTCACATTCATCCCATGAAAACTTCTGTTAAAAAGCCTTCCGCTAAAGGTGGAAAAGCGTAATCTGTTGAAAAAATATCTGTTGAGCAGCTCTTACTGAAACTAAAAAATACTACCTTCTCCATTTCTGAACAGCCTTATGGTTCTCTGTTTGACCTTTATAACCGGAAATTCTTACAGCAGTCTGTTTCTAAAGAGCTTATTAATCCAGATACACTGGCTCTTGCCGGCGATGGTACTCCTTTTGTTACTTCTGCTAGAGAGCGGAAGCATCGTGTTTGTGACTGTGTCTCGAAAGGTATCATTGACTGTTCCTGTGACCGTTACTTTTCCAAGCCTGATTGTGACATCGGATGGGATTCATCCCGTTCCTGTTTTTATCATGGGTACGATTTATATATGCTGGTTGCTTCTGATTCAGAAAGCTACCTTCCTATTTTCCCTTTGCTGAATCCTGCCTCAAGACATGATTCCCACAGCTTTCTGCATACCTTTTTCAGAATGAAAAGCTTTTTGCCTAAATTTAACATATTCAAGCTGCTTCTTGATTCTGCACATGATGTCATGCCTCTTTATAAATACTGTAAACGCAAAGGAATTACTCCTTTTATTGACCTGAATGGAAAACGGAATTTAATGCAAGAACTTCTGCAGAACGTTCCAATAAACGTTAGAAATATGATTTCCTATTAGAAAACGGCAGACACCGCTTTACTAAGATGTGGTACTGCCGCCTCTATAACATCATAATGCTGCAACATTTTGATGCATGGGATTTGCCCTTTGAATCCACCTGCGAAAGTTGATTTTAGAAATGACATAATCCTATGATTATTATACACCCTTTTTTTGACATAGCGACAGTTATGTCTGTTTCTCATGTTTATTTTTATTCATTTCAGATAATATTCACTTTTCAATGTTCACTGCCAGCTGTTCTGGTTATAATCACTCAGGATTCCGAGAGATTATGACATAGTTTCTATTAATGTTGCATACTTCTCTATCATATTTCGGCACAACATGCCGCAAACTTTATTTCCATCCCACATCAATAGTATACAACTTCTTTTAAGTTAAGACAACAAATATTCCACTTTCATCACGACAAACGCATGAATCTTTTCCTTCATCCAACTCCATAAATACTCTTTTTAAAATGATAATATTTCTTCTAAATATTTCATTGGATTCATTGCTATATTAAATCGTTTCCTCTGCATTGACATTTTTTTCCCTCTGATTTCTAACAGTTTCAATATGCTTAAACACCATTTTCGTATTACATTCTGATTTTGCGCTGCTATTTTATCCAATGTATGGTTTGCATCTTCTCGAAATGTTACATCAAGCTGCCAGTGCATGCTTTCTACT
>JAFSBX010000051.1 GCA_017437065.1 Lachnospiraceae bacterium | reverse complement strand
GTACGGAAGTACAGATAACGACGATTCTTGCCATTGTGGAAGCCTATCTTCGGACATATAACAAACCCACAAATTAGAATAACAGAAAGATTTTGATTTTAACTTTATTGTTTCTGAATTATTCTGAAGAAAAACAGGGTGGAAGTTCCATGACCGGAACGCTCCACCCTGCTTACTTATTTCATTATTGTATTCAATAACTCTTTCACCTTAACACTCTCTTTAACAATCCCAAGTCCAGCAAGTATCTGTACTGCATCTATGATACCCTGATAATAGGCTCTCTGTTGTTCCTGAAAGTGTGTATGATCTACAATATCCATATAGTTTTCTAAAAAATTTCTCTGCTCTGCTGAAAGCTCAGATAAGAATTTTTCATATTCCCGGTTTGCCTTTTTCAGCTCCTTATCAGCTTTCTTTGTTTCCTCTGTCTGTATGGAATACTCCCGTTCGCCTGCCTCACTACGAAGCTCCTCAAAAACATCAGATAGCTTTTCAAATACTTCATTCATTTTGTGTCCACCTTTCTCTTAATAAGTATTGCATTTTACAGGCAGTATTATCAATCCCCAAATTATTTGTAACAACGTTATTTTCGTTCACTTCATCTTTAGAAGTATATTATCAAGATTATTCCGTAAAATCAATCATATGGCACTTCATCTTTAGAAAGTTGGTGATGATATGAAAATTTACTGGAATAAAGAAAGCAATTCCAAAAATCTGATAGGTCAGAGAGTAAAGGAATTGCGAACTGAAAGGCAGCTATCGCAAAAAGCACTGGCAGAACAGCTCCAGCTTGCCGGATATGAATTTAGCGATTTGACCGTATTACGAATAGAACAAGGGACACGCTTTGTACCAGATTATGAAGTAGTTGCCCTTGCTGAATATTTCCAAGTATCATGTGAATATCTTTTAGGTGTCAGAGCTGAAAAATAAGCAGTGATCTGTAGTTCTCACAGACCACTGCTTAAATTTTGGTTAAAACGATAACCTACACCCCATACTGTCTGAATATATATTGGTTTGCTAGGATTGTCCTCTATCTTTTCCCGAATATTCCGAATATGGCTCATGACGATGTTATAATCGCCGGAATAGGGTTCTTTCCAGACAATATCATAAATCTGTTCTTTGCTGAATACTGTTCCCGCATTTTGAGCAAGTAATAGCAAGATTTCAAATTCGATAAAGGTCAATTCAATTTCTGAGTTGTTCTTGATTACAATATGCTTACCCTTATCAATTTCTAATTTTTCAAAACTTAGAACATTTTTTGGAGCATCCATAAATGTAAAAGATTTCGCCCCTGCTTTAACATAACACATGATGTGATGAAACACATCTTCCTCGTTATCATCAAACATCAAAACCATTATTTTCCCAAGACAATCATCTCCTATCATCTCATACAAGTAATATAATTCCCACCAATATGCAGATACCTATTTTCTTATTTACATTTTTTCTCATAATGCATTTTTCTCTCTATTATTGCATCAATTTCTTCTTTCATCTTATTCGGTACATATATATTCTCTACTTCCTTCTTTAGCGCTTCTCTAATCAACTCATCAACTTTTTCATGGTATCCCCTCTATTTTTTTAATCGAATTTCAATGATGTCTCTATTTTATGAGCAACCGTAATGAAACCTTCATGCAGTATCATCAATAGTTTCATGAGAACTCCTTCTTTTGCCAAAACCCAGCAGATGGTATATAGATATTTATATTATTGTAAAAAGTATGTCTTATGCCACTTGATGTTTGCAGTAAGAACGAATTGCCAAAAAAAGAAAAATTGGAACTTCAATAGCTGCTAAAATTAATATCACATAAGGTGTCCACAAGCTCATTCCTCCAATGTGCAGGAAATTGAAATTGCCAAGCTGATAAAGAAAATTATTCTGCATACCAATACCTGATGACGGCAAAAGCGTTGAAAGCCATGAAGCTCCTCCAATCGCACTATAAGTAAATATAGGCAGGAACAATATCACTATGGAAATCAACAGTGCTGTCAAGGAATCTTTGCACTTAGCAGATAAAAAAAGCGTACAACTAATGGTTGCTAATACCGAAAGTAGTCCTGCTAACACCAAAATAATCTGAAGCTGCCCTAAATTTATATTTGGCAGACTTATGATTGAAAACAAAATTTGGAAAGAAGTTTTTAAACAATCTGTACCAAATGCAAAATTAAGAATTGTTAAGTGGAGTGCCATTCCCAAAATGAAAATCACTATGAAAATACTGCAAGCCGCCATAATCCTTGTAACAGCTAATTTTACACGCCCATATTTGGTGCATCGTAAAATACTGTCACTGCCGGTTTGATATTCATTTGCAAAAACAGGAGCCGCAATAGCAATGCAAAGAATTGATAAAACCAAGATATACAATTCTATATAGTCAAAAGCATCCCTGCTCATACCAGAATATATACAGAGTGGCTGATTCAGCTTAGCGTACTTATCTGTCGCAAACTGTCTAGCTGTTGGATAATCTTTCTGCTCAAGATTCATAATATCATCCAAATGAGAAGCACATTTTTCATAAAAATACTGTTCCACCTCATCTGGCTCAATATCCATCAAGTCTGCGCCAATACCTGTTTTAGGATCAGCAAAAGCTTCGGTTAATCCTTTTAGCATAGGACGAATTGCCATAATATTTTCAATGTAAACTTCCAGTGGTACATCATCCAACGTACCATATTCCCGTACACAGGATTGATATATCCGCAAAGATTCCGCTAACTTTTGTGGAGTAATGTCCCCTGCTGTTTTCTCAAAGTAA
The DNA here is from genome assembly GCA_017437065.1 of Lachnospiraceae bacterium. Taxonomy (GTDB): domain Bacteria; phylum Bacillota; class Clostridia; order Lachnospirales; family Lachnospiraceae; genus RGIG3002. The sequence goes on along the minus strand of JAFSBX010000051.1, from coordinate 5,952 downwards.
TCTTTCTTAAATTTGATTGCTGACAAGCCATCCAACTCTATAACTTTTCCATTTTCTCCTGGACGGTTAATAGATTCAAAACTAATTGGTAAGTATGCCATTACAACAGACATCAAAATCGCAATAGCAAGCAATACCAGTGTACGGTGTGACTTCATAATTCGTTTCACTTCTAATCTAAATAAACGCATATCAATTTTCCTCCTCTCCCAAATTTCCCTGCGGAAAATACCAAAGATACAAATCCTCAAGCCGAGGCGGTTCAGCAACTGACCCTTTGATTTTAGGCGTTTCAGATAAATACCTGATAGATACCTGACCGTTATCCTCACTACGCTGATTAATAATTCTTAACTGCATTTCACAACTGACCAAATCTCCGACTGGTATAGTACAAGTCCATACTTTTCCTTCAATCTCTTTCACAAGTTCATCTGTTGTTCCCATGTCTATTATCTTTCCTGCTTTCATAATGGCATTTCTTGTTGCAATATACTCAATATCAGAAACAATATGGGTAGAAATCAGCACAATCCTGTCATGTGAAAACTCTGAAATAAAGTTACGGAAACGTACTCTTTCTCCGGGATCAAGTCCTGCTGTCGGTTCGTCCATTACAAGTATTTTCGGATCATTTAGCATTGCCTGTGCAATTCCCACACGGCGCTTCATACCACCTGATAACTTTGCAATCTTCTTTCCTTTTACATCGGAAAGCGTTAATATATCCAAAAGATGATTGATTTTCTTCGTTGTTTCTCTTGCTGGAACATCTTTCAAAGCTGCCATATATTCAAGATAATCCTTTACGGTAAAGTCTTTTGAATATCCAAAATCCTGTGGTAAAAATCCAAATAAATCACGATAGGCTTTTCCCATTTTGAAAATATCCGTACCATCATAACAGATAACTCCGCCGGTAGGTGTCATAATACCTGCAATCATACGCATAAGGGTAGTTTTCCCTGCACCATTAGCTCCAAGCAGTCCCCATACGCCTGGTGTCAAAGTAAGACAAACATCATCAACAGCATTTTTGTCTTTAAATTGTTTTCTTAAATGTTTAATTTTCAGTTCCATTATCTTCGCTCCTTTTCAGTATACAAAAGCAAATGCCCTTGTTCAGTATTCATTGTACCGAACAAGGGCATTTCATTCTCTAAAATTTCGTTGGAATAATCCTAAGAAAATCCTAATTTCAAGTGTTTTATTTCCTAAGAGGAACACGGTAGCGTGATTATAAAAACAATTGTTTCATTGCTGCTTTTTGCTATTATTTTACCACCATGCAGATTGATGATTTCTTTTGCAATAGATAGTCCTAAACCGGCTCCGCCAGTATTGGATGCTCTGGCACTATCCAAACGATTAAACTTTTCAAAGATAGTCGATAGCTGTTCTGCGGGAATAGTGACTCCATAGTTTTTGAAAACCACAATAATATCACTATCTTTTTTCTCTGCAGAGATACTAATTTCCGTGTTTGGATAACTGTAAGCCACCGCATTTTTCAAAAGGTTATTAAAAACCCTTGCTAATTTTTCTGGATCACCCATTACAAACAGATTATCATCGACAGATACTTGAGTAGTATTTCCATTTGCAGACAGGACAGGGTAAAAATCATCAATAACTTGCGATAAAAGAGCATATAAATCAACCTGTCGTTTTTCTAATTGCACCGTATTTGTGTGGTAACGTGTGATTTCAAACAGTTCATTAATTAAAGTTTCTAAGCGTTCTGCCTTTTCTAAGGCTATCCCTATATATTTTGCTTTTTGCTCCATTGGCATATCTGGGGCTTCATCCAATAAACTAAGATAGCCGATTACTGTGGTAAGTGGAGTCCGAATATCATGTGCTAGATACATGACAAGCTCATTTTTCTTGTTTTCAGCTTCCTTTGCAGCCTGTTGATTAAGCAGTACCGACATTTTGATTTCGTTCATCTGATGTTCCACTTCCCGAAGCGGCTCTGATAAGGAAATGGAATGATTGTTCTGCTCATAAACAGTCTGAGTAGCTGTAATGACCTCTTTTAAATATATCCATGGTTTTCTCCAAAAGGAATAAAAAATACATATGAAACCAATAAGCAAATAAAGAATAAAAATAATATCTATTCTCAACTGTAAATATTCCGTGACCGGATTATGAAAAAGCACAAATAGGTATTGTAAAAACATAATGGCAATAAAGCCGATTACGACATAGAAAAACAATATAATAAATAAACGAAATCGTAACTGTTTTTCTATGTCTAACTTTTTATTATCCATGACATCTACCTCCCTTAGTTTGCAACCAAAAGAATAATCAGCATACTGCCTACAGCTATTGTAACAATCGCCGCTAAAGTGGTTATAATACAATCAACACGACGTTTGCCTCGAAATATTTTTGTAGTTAATTCATAAAGAAATATTCCAAACATGCCACCGCATGTATTTGCAATTAAATCCGTTATATCCGTCCTACCTATTGCCAAAATGTATTGTGCGACTTCCAATGTCAAACTAGCAGCAAAAATTAGTAAACTCTTTGCTTTAAAACTACGCACATTATTTATCATAGACAGGTAAATGCCAAACGGGATGAAAACAACAATATTTTCCATAACCTCTTTTAGGTGGAATTCAATACCAATTCCGTTATCATAATGAAATGGTATTAAATTGATTTTTCTAATTGTGTCTAATTCACTGATTGAAAATTGTAATTTTAATAGAATAATCCATACCAAAAGTGCAATATAGATAGCAAATAAAAATGACACAAGGTAGTTTATTCTTTTATTCGGTTCTTTCTTCATAATAATCCTTTCCCAGCTTATATCTTATAACCTACACCCCATATTGTTTTTATATATTGCGGTTTCTCTGCGGTGTCCTTCAACTTTTCCCGTAAATGACGGATATGAACTGTAATCGTACTGCTGTTTTTACTGTAATATTCATCTTTCCATACTGTATGAAACAAATCTTCCAAACTAATGACCATACCTTGCTTTTCTAACAGAATACGCAAAATAGCAAACTCTGTCGGAGTCAACGACAAGAGCTTTCCGTCTAATGAGCATTCATAATTATTTGTATTGAGTGATAACTTCTTATAGGTCAAAATTTCAGTATGCTCCTGTTCAGACGGTGTTGTTGAATATTTTTTGTACCGTCTTAATTGTGCTTTTACTCTCGCAATCAGTTCGAGGGGACGAAACGGCTTTGTTACATAATCGTCTGCACCTAAAGTCAGTCCTGTAATTTTATCCATTTCTTCATCTTTTGCAGTAAGCATGATAATCGGATATGTATGCTCTTTTCGAATTTTCTGACAGAGAGAAAAACCGTTAATATCGGGTAACATTATATCAAGAATAGCAAGATCTATTTCTTCTTTTTCAATACAATCCAACGCTTCTATAGCAGAATAAAATTTATATACAATATAATCTTCATTTTGCAGATACACTTCTAGCAAATCAGCAATATCATGTTCATCATCAACAACCAAAACTTTACAGCGCATAATTTCACTTTCCTTTCAGCATAATTCATTATACATTATAACAAAATAGTTTGATTTTTGTATGATTTTCCTCCTAAGAAATCATTAAGGAATTCCTAAGATGTCTCTTAGCAAGCACTACCTTTTCCTCCGCTTAGAACAATACTTCCCACACCACACTATCTTGCACCGAAAACTCTACTTACAGTCATGTGCACACTCCTTACACTGGTCATTGTAACCTTGCCTGTTTCCTCTGCTAGTCACTTAATCTTCTCTGCTTACGATAACCACATAACAGGAAAAAGCAGATAGATTGCTACCTGCTCTTTCCATAAAACTTTACAAACTTGCTTCCTGACTCTTGGTCTTTGATTTTTCCGGTTCTTTCTTCTGCTGTTCCGATTTCACTTTCATCTGTGACAGCTTTTCCTTGACGGACACCCTGCTCTTTTCTTTCTCTTTTTCCTTTACGGTATCCAGTCCGGCACAGACCTTATCCAGCTTCGCTACTGCACCGTCAATCCGCTCCACCTGTTTCTTTAAGGTTGAGATATGCCTTTTCACAGGCTTATTCAGTACCCTTGTAAGGGCAACACCCTCTTTTTCGTCCGACACTTCCTTTGTGCCTTTTCCGGTTAAGAGCCTTCCCACGTTGGCAACGCTGTTCCCGATCTGCTTGAACTCGTCCCCGATACTGTCTATCTGGTTGGCAGTCTTTTCATAACTTGTAAGCACATCAACCATCTTCTCCCGGCATCCGGAAAGCACCGACTGCATACCGGAAATTCCTTTCTGAAGAACCTTGTTCATTTCCTCTCTTCCCTTTTCCTTAAAGACGGTTACTGCCTGTGCTGCGGTGCCAATCAAATGGTCTTTCAGTTCCGATAAACGTTCTGCAAGACTGCTTACCTTCTCCTGAAGGTATGACACCTTATCCAATAGCTGACTTTCCGCTGCTTTCGGCTGGCTCTCCTGCATCTTTTCAAGCTGCTTTCGTACTCCTTGCAGTTCGTCCACCATAGCGGAAAGCTGTAACTGCATCCCAGCGATATACTGCAAGACTTCCATAAAGTCCTGTGACTGCTCTTTCATGCCCTGCTGTCCCAAAAGCTCCATGAACTGCTTCATAACGTCCATTTCCTCTGTGTTCTGTTCTTTCCTTGGTTCGTTTGCTTCCATAGCACCCTCCTATAAACTTTCTTCTTTTCCTTTGCTCTTTACAGTTTCCGGTTTCTCCGGTATCTTCTGATTGGAAATTTTCTGCTTCATCTCGGCAAGTTTTTCCTTGACGGACACCCGCCCTCTGGAACCGTCTGCTAACATCCGCTCCTTGTCATGCTCTGCGATACGCTCCGACATCAGGAAACTTGCAACGGGCTTTAACGGTTCATCAGCCACCGCCTGTATATCTTCCGCCCTGTCCGGCTCGCCTTCCTGCGCCTGTGTGCTCTGCTCTCCGGTTTCGTCCTCCGGCTCATCATCTCCCATATCCAACGCATTATCGCCCTTTTCGTCCATGTTAAGAAGCGCATTTAACTCAGCAAGACGGTCTAGCTTTTCTGCCAGTTCCTGCTCCTGTGCAAAAGGTTTTGTGACTTCCACCTTTGCGGTTTCAAGCTGATGCTCCACATTGGAAAGCTTCTGCTCCACATCTGCCATTTTTCCGGTCATTCCCTCTAACGCATTGGATAGTCTTTGCAAATTTCCAAGCGGATCGGCTCCGATTTCCACCTCATGGCTAAGACTTCCTTTTAAGCTGATCGTAAACTTGGAGAAGAATGAATCAAAGGACACGCCCATCTTAAAACCCTGATATTCCCCGATTGTGACTGCCATGTTTGGCTGTTTTGCACTCCGGCACATATCAATCAACGCCGCACCCGCTTCCTTTTTATCCGTATAGGTACGGTTTCCTATCTTCATGAAAAAATCGTCCTTATCCACAGGCTTATGCGCCGCATAGGTCTGAATGTCCGTCCGATACCCTTCAAGCCTTTCTTTTAAAGCTGTAATCTGCATCGGGTAATGCTTTGCGATATTGTCCTCCAGACGGTAGCGCTGGCTTGTGTGGTTCGCCTTTAAGAGTTTGAGTTTTGACACCTGTATGTCTAAGTCCATCTTTTCCTTGATGTACAGGTTTCCGGTTGCAAGTGCCTTTACCTCTGCATAAGAAAGCGCTGCTTCGTCAATGTCCTCACAGGAACGTACCGGGGACTTGCTCGTCATGATCTGCCCAATAAACTTCTGCTTGTTCTCAATGAGCTGCCATGAATAGCTGTCGAAGGTGCCTTCCGTCACATACCGGAAAATCTTGACCTTATCATTCATATTGCCCTGTCGTAAAATACGACCTTCCTGCTGTTCAATGTCAGACGGACGCCAGGGCACATCCAAATGGTGTAATGCAATCAGTCTGTCCTGTACGTTGGTTCCGGCTCCCATTTT
>JAFSBX010000050.1 GCA_017437065.1 Lachnospiraceae bacterium | reverse complement strand
TAATCTTCCGTTATCTTATCTATATTTCACTATTAGCAGCCTGTTTTACGACTGCTTTATAGCTGTGCTTTCATAATTTGTTGAAAACATTTGTTGTCAAGGTTCAATTCTTGGCTACGAACTTTATTTTCGTAGCAAAGTTCATCTTTTCTAAACTCACTATAACATAGTGGTATATCCTCTGAACGACAACAGTGTGGCATAGTGCAAAAACAGAAAAAAAACGACTTGAAATCTGTTTAAATCTCAAATCGTCTTTATCTTAGTTTTTAAAAATTTTCTCTTATCTGATGTAAATACCCTTGTACAATGTGCCGCTTTTCATACTCATCCCATCGAATCGTATATCCAATCCCATTTAGGATTTCATAATCACGCATCCTTGTTCGCTCTGACACATCAGGAAATAATTCAAAATACCGCTCCTTGCAATTGTATTCCTCTCCAAAAGGATAGTCCGTTGCATCCGATAGCTCTTCCATGAAGATGGCGAGCCTCCGCAACTTTTTCAGATGTGAATATCTGGCTGTTCCTTCGGCTTCAGAAATAACACCCGCAGCATCCTCATGCTTGTAGGATTTATCTTTTCTGGAATATATAAGTTTGATTAAACCTGCATCTGTGAGGTCTTCTATATCACGCTGGATCGTTTTCTTACTGGCGTTCAGTCTACGCATCAAATCATCAATCGTGGCTTCATGGCTGGTGTAGAGGATTTCATAAAGGAGGAGCTGACGTTGGGTTTTGGTATAGGAATTCATATCCTTTTCTTCCCCTCTCTTTATAATTCTTCAAATGAAATATTATTATCCTCATCTAACACTATTTCTTTATCAAGTACCAGTTTCACATTTTCATCATTGTTCCAATATCCATATCGTACAACTGTATCATATTTTTTATTTTTCATAATTGAACTTAATTGTTTTTTTATCTCTTCTTCTACATATTGACGACATGGTTTTCTTTTTCTCTCTTTATGAGGACCTTCCACAAAATAAAAACCAACCCATAATCTATCAGTCACAAACTCTCCTGACTTATTTGCATCATACCACTGTTTAAGTTCAGTAATTGCCTTCTCCCAACTTTTATCAATTAATCCTTCTTCTTGCAGACAGGTTAGTCGATGTATGGTTTCTTTTATTATACCCCATCTATACGCATCATTTTCCATATGAATATAATGCATAAAATCATCATAATGATTTTCCAGACTATTATCCCCCGTCATATTATCTGCATCATATTTTAGTTCTACCATTCCAATATTTTTTCCATCAAACACCATAAAATCAGGTTTTGAAATCTTTGCAACTTCTTTCCCTTTTTTATTGATAATCTTCTTATTCGGTAAAGGAATGGCATATTCCATATCGTACACTAACAAACTGCCTTCTTCATATTTTATTTTTCCCTGTTGTAAAATTAGAGTTGTCTCAATTAACCTTTCCTTTTTCAACTTCTGGCCTTGGTATACTGAGTTCTTATATCCCTTATGCTTTGTAGCCTTAAGCATACATTCGATATACTTATCATCACACAAAATTTCACTTCTATCTCGAACATCTGCTCCCTCTTGCTCTGCTTCATCCATAAATCTCAATAATTGTGTTTTTGAATCCTCATCATCGACAATATGATTTAATGCATAGTTTCTATCTGTATTTACTTCATATTTTCCATTTTCAGAAAGAGCAATCTCCCCCAATTCTCCGCCGTATGCATATACCCGAAGTTTCTTTTCATTTCGACCTTTAGGTCCTAATATAACAACGCCCTGCTCGTTATATTCTAATAATTTATTAATAACTTGTTCCTTTGATACTCTCCCCATTTAGACTTTCTCCATGCTAAATCTGTACTATTCATTTTACTGTCATATCATGTACTTTACTGTACTTCAAAAACCTCTCCATCACTGAGGCATTTCACTTTTTTCCCAACGCCTTTTAACACTTCATACGACTCTTTAAACTCTGTATGAATCGGCACAATAGCCTGTCTCGGATTTACAATCGCAATCATCTCTTCAAGGTCTTTTTTGACTGCATGACCGCTGGTATGCAGTTTCTTTTTTCGTTTAAAACTTTTATACAACGCTCCCCACTTTTCATCATAGGTATCTGCTGTTTCATCATCTACATATCCATTCCACATGGAATAAATAAGCAACGGATTTTTCTCTTTAAATGGTTCTATATATTTTTTATAAGCATCACTTTTCCCTATCAGAATTAGGAAACCATTCTCTTCCATGTATTCCATCTGAGACATACCTAATTTTTCATTAAATTTTCCTTGTTGCTCAAATGGATTTGCTTTATTAAATCCCCATGTAATATCAGGCTCTACTGATGCAAATAAATCCATCTGCTCTTTTACATAATGATTCACATACATAGCCCGTTTACAATCTCTGTTTCCTAATTTTTCTTTCATACTGTTTGAAATCAATACTGCCTTATGGAATGATGCCAGACTTTCCATATTGGTAGATGAACAAATCAAATATGCATATTTATTTTCAGGTTTCATCAATAACTCTGTTGCCTTTGCCAAAAGCTTTTTCTCACTCATCGGCTCTTCATCCAAACGTCCAAGCATCGTACCTTCAATGAGCAAGATATCCACTTTTTTGTCTACCATAAATTCCTTTAATCTATCAAAGAAACCTTCTCCTAATCTTCCATGAACACGGAAATCACCAGTATGTACAATACACTTACCTTCTGCTTCAATTACAAACATATAGGAATCATATGCGGAATGGTCAACTCGAATCGTAGTAATATGAAAATCTCCAATATCAAAAGTACTGTACTGCTCATTCCCCACCGTAAGATCATCCATAAAATCCAACCATCTACTATTATTTTGTAACAAACTTAGCATTTCCTTATGAGCCTGTTGTTCCTCTGGTCTGGAAATATCATTTGCTAATGTCCCTTGAATATTAACAAGCACTTGTCTAGCTACTTTTCCTATTCCCAAAGTAATCTCTTTACCTCGGATATCCTTTACCGGGATATGCTCTAAAAGTCCAACATGGTCTCCATGGTAATGACTGAACAACACAGCATCACACTTCGCATTTTTTATCATATCAATCATCTTAGCATCCGTTGAATCCTCTGGATTAACTGTAAGTTCCGAGCCAAAATCTATAAAGATATGGGTATTCTCTGTATATATTTCTGTAATTGTACCACCTATCTGCCTGGTACCACGATGGATTTTAATGTTTACCATTCCTTATTCCTCCCGCGTATTAATTCGTTCTAAATAAGTCCTCCAGATGAAACATTATTGTAGACAATCTGGTATCCTCATTATTCTGCTGAAAAGGTTCACTTTAATTCATGCTCTTTTATATAAATAATATCATAATTTTATCCGCTAAGCGACAACATTAGGGTTCTGTATTCTTTGCCTAACATTTTTGCTTGCATATGTAATTTCCTGTAAGTTTCCGTTTATGGTATTTTCATTCAACATTTGATGATCCCAAACATTACATAAAAAATAACGTTAATTGGCTGTTGACACTATTTATCATCCATATTTAAAATAGAAAATATAAAGACAAGGATTATCTTACAAGGAGAAAAAATATGGATTTCTATGGATTTTACACAGGAAAAATATTTGATGCCTACCAGTATTTAGGTGCACATTGGGAGCAAAATGGTGTTATATTTCGTGTCTTTGCTCCGGGTGCTTCAAAAGTATCTCTCATTGGCGAATTTAGTCAGTGGCAGGAATATCATATGAACCAGATTCATGACGGACACTTTTGGGAATGTTGGGTAGACCATGCCAATCCGGGTATGATGTATAAATATCGCATCTATGACAATGCCGGTCAGGCTTTTGACCATTGTGATCCTTATGGTTTCGGAATGGAACTGAGACCAAACAGTGCCTCTATCATTCGTGATATGAACGATTATCAGTTTAAAGACAGCAAATGGATGTCCCAAAGAAGTGACTGCATACAGCAACCATTGAATATATACGAAGTTCATTTTGGTTCTTTCCGCAAACCTTCCGAACTTGCGGATGACTGGTACAACTATGAAGAAATGGCTGATATTCTGATTCCATACTTGAAGGAAAGCGGATACAATTATTTGGAAATCATGCCCTTAAATGAATACCCTTGCGATGAATCCTGGGGATATCAGAGTACAGGCTTTTTCAGCCCGACTTCCCGCTATGGAACAGCAAGTCAGTTTAAAAAATTTGTGGATACCTGTCACCGGAATAATATCGGTGTCATCATGGACTTTATCCCTGTACATTTTGCAGTAGATGACTACGGATTGGCAAATTTTGATGGCACGGCTTTATACGAATATCCGCACGATGCTGTCGGTGTAAGTGAATGGGGCAGCTGTAATTTTATGCACTCCCGTGGAGAGGTTCGAAGCTTTCTACAGTCTGTTGCAAATTATTGGCTCACTGAATTTCATATAGATGGTCTGCGCATGGATGCAATCAGCCGGGCGATTTATTGGCAGGGAACCCCCGAAAGAGGTGTGAATATGAACGCCGTGGAATTTTTAAAATACATGAACAGCGGATTAAAAGAACGTCATCCGTCCGTTTTGCTTGCTGCAGAAGATTCTACTTCCTATCCCGGTGTTACCAAAAAAGTATGGGATGGTGGACTTGGCTTCGACTATAAATGGAATATGGGCTGGATGAATGATACTTTAAACTACTTCCGTACCGCACCCGAATATAGAAGTGAAAATTATCATAAACTCACTTTTTCCATGATGTATTATTATGATGACAAATTCCTTTTACCACTCTCCCATGATGAAGTGGTTCATGGAAAGGCAACTATCATACAAAAAATGCACGGCGACTATGAAGATAAATTTCCTCAGGCAAGAGCCTTTTACATGTACATGTATGCACATCCCGGAAAAAAATTAAACTTTATGGGAAATGAAATTGGACAATTCCGTGAATGGGATGAAAAACGCGAACAGGACTGGCTTCTGTTGGACTATCCGTTACACCGCTCATTCCATCAATTTATGACCGATTTAAACCACCTTTATATGAAACATCCTGCATTATCAGAAAAAGATTATGCAACCGACGGCTTTCAATGGATTGATTGTCATCAGGAGGCTCGATGCATCTACGCTTTTGAACGTGTCAGCACAAATGAACGTATTGTTGCCATATTCAATTTTTCAAATGTGGAACAAAAAGATTATACATTTAAAGTTACCAATGCAAAAAAACTGCAAAGAATATTATCCAGTAATCAGTCTGTCTATGGCGGAAAAGAAAAACGAAAAACGATAGAATTAAAATCAGAAAATAACGAATTTACGCTGTCATTAGCACCTTATTGTGCAGAATATTACTTAGTAAAATAAACTAAAACACCGAAAGGGTTTCCATCACACCGGAAACCCTTTCTTTATGAAATTAAATAACTTTATAGCAATTCAATATCTATAAACAACATATCTTTGTAGGAACCCATACCTGCTTCATATGTTCTGCCGCATAAGCTTTGATTCTTTCTACATCTTCTTCCGTTACTCCTGTAACATCTGCACCTACTAATATTACGTTATCACCTCCGTAATATGTATAGGCTTCTGCGGATGTAACACCTTCACATTCGCAAAGTACTTTTTCAATATGCTGCAAATCAATATACTCTCTGCCCATGAGTGTTTCGAGCATAACCATTCTTCCTGTATCTCTTAAAAATTCTACCTCACCGGCCGGAGTAATTCTCGCCGTATAGCCTGTCTGATAGAATATTCCATCTGCTGAACCTGTCGGATTTTCCACCTGTTCCACATAATCTTTGGTCGGATAATCCATAATGTACAAATCACCCCAGCCACCGAAAGGTTTCTTTAAATATTTCTCATCCAGAACATACGCCTTTACCTTTGTTTCAGGAGCTATATCAGGAAGCAGCTCAAATCCGGCAGCCTCATTAATTTTTCCTGCTTCAATATAGAAATGCTTTGGCTTTTCACTGTCCGGAATATACTTCTTCAAACGACGTACAGAGCTTTCACTCATCATTGCCTCTATAATCGCTCTATAACAACGCAGGAACACTTCAAGCTGTGCCCTGTCAAAACGATTCTCCCAGTAACGTAATTCATAATGATATCCCTTCTTTGAAGACATCACCTGCATATGGAATGGCGTAGCATCAAGCACTACATCCTGAAGCTCTGCCGGAGCACCACCCATTTCATTAATATTCAGAATATCACCCTGATACTGGAAAAACATCTCATCTGCACGTACATTCGTAAGCGGATGATCCATAGTGCGAAGTATCTGGTTTGCTGACTTGTGAAGCAATTCAGGTACTGTTTCATGAGGTTTTCTGGTGAAACGGTAGTAATATGTCATATACAATGGTCCAATCAGACGATACCAACGGCTGTCCGTTCTACCGCTGTGAGTGCTTGTACAAATTACATCATCATCATTTGCAAACACACTGATACAGTATGTGAATGCACTTAAGAAAAGTACGTTTTCCGATACGTTATTTTTCTGACAGAACGCCTGTACTATTTTCTTACTGATTCCGGCCAGTTCATCACGAATTACTCCCGTAATGCCTTTATTCAAATCATGACAATCCTTTTTGTTTAAAATACTCTTTCGAATCTTTAAGTTTTCTGTCTGTTTTGAGAAGTAACTGATATCCTCTTCTCTCTTTCCTTTGGCTCTTCTTTCCTGCTCGTCTAAAACATACTCATATAAAGTATAAGACTGTTTCTTAACCTCTTCTCCTTTATAAAGTGCATTAATATCTTCAAAAATAATGTTCATTGACATTCCGTCACCGGAAATATGTGCCAAATCAAAGAAGAAATAATTTTCACTGTCTGTCACATAAATGGCTGAATGGAAAATCGGCTCATTTGGAGTATACATAAACGGCTGAATAAGAGTACCTCTCTTTTCTGCCCATTCTTCATCCGTTAATTTGATGATCGGAATATCAATTTCTCTTTCATCATTACGGAAATTTTCCAGCATACCTGTACTGTTTGGCTGTATAATATTTTTTAATTCCGGATGTACTTCAAATACCTGCTCCACAGCCTTCTTTAATCTATCTAAATCAACACTCTTATCCAATTTGAATAAGAACGGCAGATTGGACGTTGTATTCCCACGTAATATATATCCAAAATACTTCTGAATACCTATTAACGGATAAGTTTCTCTGACAGAATAATCTATCATGGCTTCTTTCTTTGTCTGTGCAAACTGCTCCAGCTTTTCAACCGTTGCATTTTCGCTTAACTCCTGCAATGAAATAGACAGTTTTAATTTCTCATATAAATTCGACAATAACATGACGCATCCAAGTGAATCAATACCTGCCTCATACAAATCTGAATCTATGCCAAAATGCTGATGTCCAAGACTCTCTGCCACACTGTCAAAAATAATCTGCTGTGTTTCATTTTCCGGCTTTTTCAAGCTTTCTTCTACATCCTTCTGTTTTGCTTTTTGCTCAAAATATGTCTCTCTTTTAATCTTTTTTGAAGCTGTTTTTTCAAACGGTATATATCTTACATGAGTCTTTAAAATTCTCTTGTAGCTTGGCAGATTCTCATTCTGCTTCTGTACAATTTCTACAATTGCCTTCTCTAAATCCTCAATCCCCATAGCTTCTGCCACCTGGAAATTCGGATACACCTCTGCACAAATCTTATCATCTTCTCCAAATACAAGAATGTCTTCTATTAAATTTTCATCTTCAAAAAGATTTTCCAACTGCTCAGGTGCTACATTCTCACCGTTACTTAAAACAATTAAGTTCTTACAACGACCTGTAAAAAATAGGAATCCTTCCTCATCAAAATATCCCAAATCTCCTGTTTTAAGCCATCCGTCCTCTGTAAATGACTTCTTTGTCTCTTCCGGGTCATTATAATATCCCATCATAACAGACGGGCTTTTTACCTGAATTTCACCGTCTGAAATTCGAACCTCACAACCATTTACTATTTTTCCTACTGACACTGCCTTATCCGGGCGTGAAAAATCTGCAGCAGAAATTTTGGGTGAACATTCTGTCATTCCATACCCCTGACCAATCACAATTCCGATATCTCTGTAACGCTGTGCCAGCTCCGGTGCCAGATATCCTCCACCACAGGCAATTTTAAAGATTCGTTTTCCAAATACCAGCTCTTTTATTTTCTCAATGCTCAAATCCTTATACTGTTTCTGTAACATGCCAATCTTATTAATTAATCCCTTAGCCATCATTGGCACAGTGGCAATGGTTGTCGGCTGGAACATCTGCAAATGATTTGCCAGTTTCATCATGTCCTGATTAAGACATACAACATTTCCATCCTTTAATGTTAACAAAAAATCACCATGCAGACAGAAAATATGATGCACCGGTAATACATTTAAGCAGACCTCATCCGGACCATGTGCATCAAACTCTGTACTGAATACATTACTAATCAGGTTTTCGTGAGAAAGCATAACACCTTTTCCCTTACCCGTTGTACCTGATGTAAATAATACCATGGCACATTCTTTTGGATTGATATCACTCTTTAATTCATAATCAGTGTATTCTTTCCAGATTTTATAAATACAATCTACATGCTTCCTGTTCTGTAAACATACAATCCCTTTTAAATTCGGACAGCTTTCCATTACATCCTCTGCCATCTCATAAAATTCCCAGTCATAAAACAGATAATCTATATCAGCACGATTGATACAGTCGCTGAGTGTGACAAGATCTAACTGTACATCCAAAGGAATGGCAACATTTCCATTTGACATAACACCAAACAATGCTGCCAAAAAGGACTTACTGCTTCCACCGAAAATACCAATTCTCGCTTTACTGTCATTTTTCTTATCCTGCTCCTCTGTCCATTCTGCCACAGATTCACACAATTTTAAAAAATCATTAAAAGTAACATCTTTAATAAACTCATCTTTTTCATATCTCACAAATACTTTATCACCATGTACTTTTCCTGCTGTTTTTACAAGTTCCGCAATTGTCTTTACATTTTCAGGTGTCATCATATTCCTTCTTTTTCCTTCTTTCCCTTTTATAAATCCCTTTTTATTTTGGTACGTATTTCTTTATCTCTCCAGATACCATAATATTATCTGTCGATAATTCAAATATATTATAAATATTTGTCAATGTCAACGCATCAGTATTGTCAAAAAAAGGAGCATCGCCCATAACCAAAATTTAGTTATTTTGCGATACTCCTGTCCTGCTTAATTAATGAATCAAATTCCACCACCACGCTATTGTGCGACTTGTAATCTTAAATGTTACAGTTTTTGTTCCACCATAATTTCCGATACCTTCAATAGTTACGGATGCGGTTCCTTTGTTAATGTTATTTTTATAACTATTATCTAAGATTACATAGTGTGTTCCTTCTTTTAATGTAGTATCACCCACTTTAATATTGGAAAAGTCTTCTGCTGTAATCTTAATTTCTTTTCCGGTATATACCTGCGCTTTTACAGTTACTTTTGCCTTCGCTATATCCTGTACCTTAATTTCATAATCAGCACTTGTACTTCCCGTAAAATTACTTCCTTTTGCAGTCGCAACAACCCTCACTGTTGTAAATGCATCAACTACATCCGCATTAGTCAAAGGTTTTAATTCTTCACCTTCCACAAGATAATAAGCACATGTGAAGTCTTTGTTATTTGCTAACTTCGTTCCGTTTGCATCAGTCAGCACCGGCACTACCTTATATTTTCCTTTCTTGTTCTGATATGCCGTATCTGCTGCGGTAATTTTTACATCTGTTTCCAAATTCGCTGCTTTAATTACAAACTTCTTACTGATTTTTCCACTAAATGTACCAATTCCCGTAATGTTTGCTATCGGTTTCTTATTCTCTTTTGTTTTCTCCGTAGTAACTGCTTTGTTGTTTCCATAGCTTACCTTGTAATCTTTTCCTTCCACAAGCATAACTCCATCATACGTCAGTGCAACATTGATTTTGCTACCTTTCTTTGCATAAATAGCTTCCGTATCATACGTTACAACCAGCTTTTCTCCGGCTTTACTTAAATCAATCTTTCCAACCTTAAATGTTTTCTTAATGGTTCCTGTATATTTTCCGATTCCTGTAAATACCATGGTTGCCGTACCCGGCTTATCGTTTTTCAAATAGCTTACTTTATAATGAACGCCCTCATCAAAGGTTAAGTCCTTATTTTTACTACCCTTGTATGTTAATTTAACAAGATTTTTGCCATTGACATCAACCGGCTGTACTGCCTGACCTGTTATCACATCATAGGGTACTGTTTTCTGCCAAATTAACTTTCCATCCAGCGTAGCTTTATCATCAATCTTTGCTACATCGCTTAATTTTGTACCTGTAATCTTGAAGGTCTTCTTTACCGTTCCGATAAGACCCATCTCAGATTTGCCTGTAATGGTAATACTTGCTGTACCGATGTCTACGTTATTTTCATAAGAAACCGTATAACTTTCTGTACTTACAGGTGTTTTCTTTGTTCCTTTTGGTGTTACTGTTACTTCCGGTTTAATTTCTTTACCGGTATACTTTGTGCTATATGTCTTCTTTCCTTCTATGGTAATTACCATATTTTTTAAATATGTATTACCATCTTTTGAAAAAACTTTAATATCTTTCTCTACACTGCCGCTAAAATTACCTGTATTCTTTTCTTTATTATGCTTACCGGTAATTACCATTTTATAATTGCCTGCCTTTTTTACTTGTGCAGTATTTTCCTTGTTTCCTTCTTCATCAATAAGAAAATACTCCACCTTGTAATCAGCCGCTTTCAGTGTAATACCATTATAAGTAATCTTTCCAAGAGGTTTTTGTTTCTTACCTGTTTCAATGAACTCTGCTGTGTAATTTACTATAACATCATCGTCATTCATGTTTTTCGGCACAATATTAAATGTTACGGTATCTTTTCCGCTATAATTGCCTTTACCTTCAACGGTAACTGTTGCACTTCCAACTTTTATGTTATTCTTATAGCTTACCTTGTAGTCCGTACCCTGTTTCAATAGCTTTTCACCATCATAGACAGTTACATCCGGTTTTAACGCTTTTCCTGTATATGTAACATCTGTAATTTTTTCTACCCAGAAACCATCCTTACTCTCGTTTGGATTATTTCCTGATACATCCTCACCTTCCTCAGGATTGTTACCTGACACATCATCCTCTTTATTGTCATAGGTTACATCCAGATAATCATAGTTCGCCCAATCATCCATAGTTTCAGACAATCCACCACTAATAATTACTTCATTGTATCCTTCTTTCAATTCAGCTTCAAATGTACCATATCCCATTTCATTCCATGCATGACCGGCATTTTTCAAAACAAATGGATGTGATGCTTCACCATTCATCTGGTAGGCCGCATTAATATCAACACCATTACCATTCATTGCCAGAGTGAAATTATAATTACCTGCTTTTTGTGCATATACGGTAAAGTTTATCCACGAAGCTTCGGAAGCAAGAATATCCATGCCGTCTACATAAGTAACAGCTCCTCCAACTCCTCCAACACAATAACCATCTGAGTAAAAATCCTGTGCTTCTATTGCTTCTGCATCTGTTTTCGTAGATTTAAAGCTAAAATCTTCTGCTTCATATCTTACAGTTCCTTTTTCTTCATCAACTACTTTAATTTCATTTTTTGCTAACTCAATATAATCATAGTTAATCCAGCCAATGTCCGCCATTGCACCGGAAAGAGAAATGCTGTTTGTTCCTGCTGCCAGTTCAAGTTCCAATTCAAAAGTATGCATCTTATATGGCGAATGGTCACTTTCCACTGCCGGAACGGATACCACATGATGTTCGCCATTATTCACTTTCACAAGAATTTCTTTGTCATCATCGCCATTGTAATGAACAACTGCTCTATAAGTACCTGTCTGTGGCACATCTACTGTATAAGTAATGTAATTCAGTCCGTTCCAGTCACTGCTTACTTCTTCAATTGTCAAACGATTGGTTAAACTTCCTACGCCTTTCTTGCAGGAATAAATATCATTGGTTTCCAGTGTTGCATTTCCGTAAATTGCTGCTTTTTCTGCTTCGAAAACATCAAAACCGCTTCTTGCCTCTGCTGCCCCCGGTGACACCAATTCAATATAATCCACATTTGCCCAGTTATCCTTATTTTCAATCGTACCGGAAATCTGTAACGTATTGAATCCCGGTTCCAAAGAAACATCAAAGGTAATACTATTCATTTTATTCCATGCTGCACCACTATTATTTAAAGTAAGTACCTGTGCTTCACCATGATTTAAACGGTAAAGTGCTTTCATACCATCCGCACCATTTCCGTTATATGCCCACTTAATTGTATAATCTGCTGCTTCTTCACTATAGATGGTAAACTCCACATGTTTTACATTGTTCCAGCTTGGTAATATTTTATCAAGTGTTATATCATTGTTTAAATTACCTACACCACTTCCATTAGAGTAAAAGCTCTGATTCTCTATAGCTCCTGTATGATAGAAATTTTCGCCCTCCAGACGGATACTGCTGTCTGTGTCATTAATTGGATTATTACATACGTCAATACAGTCTAAATTCATCCATGCGGAATTATTTAAAGTTCCTGTAATTTTAATCGTATTAGTACCTTCTTTCAAAGTTACCGTTACAACATGCTGTAAGTATGCATCCCATGCATGGCCACTCTTTACGGGAATCGTTACTTTCTCTGGAACATTATCATTCACCTTCACTGCAATGACTTTATCGTCATCACCATTATAGCTCATTACCATCTGGTACTCTCCGGCTTTTGGAGCCTCTACCATAAATTCAGCGTAATTTACATTACTGAAATCTGCTGCTATATCTTCAAAAGCTACTGATGATTTCATTCCGGTAATTGCTTTTCCTTCGGAATAAAAGGTCTGTTCGTCAATACTTGGCGTTTCTGCTTCTGCACCTTCTGCCTGATGAATTGTTGCATTCTCTGCTTCCATGCGTGTCCATCCGCTGTGTAAAGCGATACTGTCAGCGCCCAAAATTTCATCATCACTGTTTACTAAGTAAAAGCTTTCTGTACTCTGCCCTGCTGAAGCTGTTGCCTCTAACACATAGTTGTTTTCTTCTTTACAGGATACGAACAACTGTGCCGACTTTGATTTCAGCGCCAGTGTCGTAACAGATAACTTAATTGGATAAAATTTCTCTGCATCAGTAATTTCTTCTGCTGTAGCTGTCAGTTGATTATCTGTTCCAACAGATAAATATTTTCCTGTTGCTGCTGATTTTAAAGAAATTGTATCATCATCATGATTCTCAATAACAAACATATGAGAATTCGTTGTCGTGTCTTTTTCAATGGTAGCTGCTGCAACTTCATCACCGACTTTTACAATATTTTCGGTTTCCATTGCCATTAAATAATAACTGCCGTCTTCGATTTCTACATATTCAGGCAACATACTATTTGCCACAGCTTCTTTCTCTGCATATTTAGAAACTACATTCATTAAATTAGTATTAGCTTCCTGCTCATTCATTCTTGCATACCATGCTTTAATTTCATCTAACGAAGCTGTTTCCAGATTGATACCTGTATTAAATTCGGGTACATGATGATATAAGCCCCAGTTCCCATAAGTTTCAACTGTTTTATATGTCCATGTCGTCCAGTTAATTCCGGCATCTGTTAATAATTGCAGTCCCTCGTCCCATGCATCATAACTGTTAAAGAAACTAAATTCCCCCATGTAACTTGGCACATTATAATCAGCAATGGCAATTGCCGTCAACTTTGACTGCATACTGCTAATCTGCCCGCCGTTTGCATTATCATAATCATCATATAAGTAATTATGATACTCATACATTACGTTACTCCAGCCATACTCTACCGGATTCGGAAGGTCTATCGGATCCCATGTAGCCTCCATAATAATCACATGGTTCTGATCAATGGCACGAATTTTGTCATATGCATTATCATAAATCGTCCAAAGTATCTGATGTAATTCATCTGCACTCTCTGTCATTTCAGAAGAATAACGATAAGTACAATACGGCTCATTTAATAAGTCATATGCGGCAACCGCAGGCTCATCTTTATAACGATTTGCAACCACTTCCCAAATCTCATAATACAATTTCTGATTTGCAGCTGCGTTATCTCCAAAAAAGAACTGTGAAGCTCTTTCCTTTGCATCCTCTCCATCTACACCGGAATGGTCACTACCATTCTGAGAACCGGGTGCTCCATGGAAATCAACCACAACATAGATTCCTCTCTCTTTTGCCTCTGCAATGAACCAGTCCATCAATTCAAATGCTTCTGCATATGGATCTTCAGCACTTGCATCATAGCCATAAAAATTACCATTTTCATCTACGAGATTTCGATACCAGAACGGTAAACGAATCGTATTTATTCCCATGGCTGCACAATTATCAAAATCCTGCTCTGTCCAATAACTATTCTCGTAAATATCAAGAATTTCATACATTGCATCTTTGCCGAATCTCTCTTCCAATTTGCTCATAATTTCAAACTGGTCATTTACATTTGTTGTAGATTCGGTAGGAGTCATCCAAAATTCCTGAATCAGATATCCGCCGGCATTTGTACCTTTTAACTGTACAATCTCCCCCTCACCGGACTGATTTCTTAAGTTTTTACCGTTGGCTTTCAAAAAGTCATCTTCTGTAAGTGCAACTCCATCATTTTCACTTGTCGCATCATTAACAATATCCATACTAAAAAATGCATTTTCTGTTTCATTAACCACTTCCGTTTCAACTTCGTTTTCCTCTTCAACTGCTGTTTTAGTTTCTGTCTCAATTTCAGATTCCATTTCAGTTTCTACTTCCGTTCCATTTTCCAACTTTGTCTCTGTTTCCGATTCTACTTCTGATTCCGACGTTTCTTCTGTTTCTAATTCTGTTTCAGCTTCGCTTACAACAGTTTCTTCGGAACTGTTTTCGGTTTCCTCGACTGTTTCCGTTCCGGTTTTACTCCCGTCGTCACTGATTCCTTCTGTGGATTCGCCTGTTTCTTCCAGAACATAGTTTATTTCTGTATTACAGGTTTCCTTGCCGGCAGCTTTTGCTGTAACAGGTACACTCGTAAATAACATTGCGACTGCTACGATAGCTGCCCAAACTTTTTTGTACATATGCTCTCCTCCATATATAAAATTTTCCTTCAAAAAAATTCTATCATTGGGGTATTTTCACAACAAGAGACACTGTTGCTTTTCAATAGGTCAATATTGTTTTTTCTTTACTAACTAAAAACAGAAGCACCGTTTCTGATGCTCCTGCTAAAATATCGCCTATTTCATTTTATCTGTATTTATTACACGTTTTTATATTCCACCGGTCAGATGACCAATAAATTCCTTCACACGCTCATTTTCTGTCTCAAACAGTTCCTGTGGCGTTCCCTGTTCCTTAATAATTCCTTCTTCCATAAAGATAATCCTATCAGAAACTTCCTTTGCAAACTGCATTTCATGGGTAACGATAATCATCGTCATATGTTTTTTGGCAAGTTCCTTTATTACCTTTAAGACTTCTACTGTAAGCTCTGGATCAAGTGCTGATGTAGGTTCATCGAAGAACAAAATTTTCGGTTGCTTTGCCAAAGCTCTTGCGATAGAAACTCTCTGCTGCTGCCCACCGGACAACTGATAAGGATAAGCGTCTTTTTTGTCTGCAAGCCCTAACTGCTCCAACAACTCTACAGCCCGTGCCTCCGCTTCTTTTTTAGGAACTTTATCAATTCTAATCAGTGCATCCGTAATATTTTTCATTACTGTATAATGCGGAAAAAGATTAAAATTCTGAAACACCAGCCCAAAATAACTATGTATACGCTTCAAATCCGATTTGGACGCATAAACACACTGTCCGTTCTCTTCCCATGCAGCTTTTTCACCCATGTAAATCAGCTCTCCGCCATCCATCTTCTCTAACAGAGTGGCACAACGAAGCATTGTAGACTTTCCTGAACCCGATGGTCCGATAATGGACACTACCTCGCCTTCCTCTACTTCAAAAGAAATATCTTTAATAACATGCAGACCATCAAATTCCTTTTTTATGTGGTTCATTTCCAGCAATTTCATATTATAACACTTCATCATGTTATCATGCGAAAACAGCAATGTCAACGATTACCAACTCACACTCAGCTTCGTTTTCGGCATTCCTCAAGTCCTATTATCAATTAACTTTGTTTTTTTCCCGTCAGATAATACACCGCAAGTGCGGTTCTGTGTGACAGATTTTCCTTTGCCAGGATAGATGTAATATAGTTCTTAACTGTTCCTTCACTGATGAATAACTTCTGTGCAATTTCTTTATTCGATAAACCTTCTGCTACCGCTTTCACAATATCCAGTTCTCTTGCCGTATAACCTTCCTCACAAAAACCTGCGGATGATATTTCCGTATTCTTCGCCAGATTTTCCAAAATCGCTTCCTCCATTACTCCGGTTCCATTGTAAACAGACTTAATCATCTGTTTTAAATGCTCCGGTGTATGGTTTTTTATCAGATACCCTTTGGCACCATTACAGAGCGCATTCTGCACCAGCTCATCATCATCAAATGTAGTTAATATCAATACCTTGCCAAGATTGTTTTCCACGATATACTTTGTTGCCTCAATTCCATCCATTTCCGGCATCTGAATATCCATCAGAAATACATCCGGTGCAGTATTTTTCGCTATTTCAATCGCCTCCCTGCCGTTAGACGCACAGCCAAGCACTTCAAAATCCTCATCTACTTCTAAAATTATGCGCATTCCGTCACGCACGAAGTCACTGTCATCTGCTATGATTACTTTTATCTTTTCCATGTATTTCTCCACTCCTACTCAACTATTTATCCTGAGTTCGTACTATTTTTCACAATAAACTTAATATGTACTTTTATCTTGGCAGCAACATATTTATCGTAAATCCAACTTCTGAATCAAAATCCAAAATTCCGTTTACCTCGCGAATTCTTCGCCGCATCCCTGCAAGTCCCATTCCGTCTACAATATTTTCACAACCTATCCCATTATCGGAAATACTGCACCTTATGACCTGATTCATCACATAAATTTTAATTTCAATCTTCGTACATTTTGCATACTTCATAGAATTAGAAACTGCTTCGTACGCATTATCCAGTATAATTTCCAAATACTTTTCAGGTACTTCCTCCAGTTTCCCTTCTGTAATCAGCTCTGCTGCCACACCTTTTTGATTGCACTCCTCACAAAGCTGCTGCAACTGCATCATTGCAAGCTTATATTTCTTCGGTCGTTCCTTTCGCAAAATGGCACGAATTTCATCCATTCCGGTTCGTAGCTGGTCAATAACTGCCTGTGTCATTTTCTTGGAAGTTGCCGGGTCTTTTTCCATTAACAGCTTAATCGCCTCTAACTGATATATGGAACCATTAATATTATGCCCCAGCTTATCATGCAAAGTCTGGGACAGTCGTTCCCGTTCCTCCAGAAGCTGATTTTCTGCCAGTAACAGTCCTCTGTTAATTTCTTCCCTCAGTTCATGTTCTTTCTCATACATATTTCTCTTCAAACGCTGCTCTGAAATGGTATCTTCTTTTGTCTGTTTTCGATACGAATCAATGATAAAATCATGTTGAATATAAATCATACCTAAAAATAATGTTACTAACAACTGCACATATACGTTGATTTCACTTGGTACACATGCTAACACAACAGGAACACAATACCAAAAGAAACCGAGTTTCAGTACAGAAATAATTTCATAACAAAGCAAGATTCCTAACAGTAAAAATTCCATTCCCAACTTGGTAATCATCACGCCCCACAATATGATTGCCACACAAAAGAACACCCATTTTTCTTTCTTTTTTACCAGTTCCTTACCTGCCATGGCTCCTACGAATAACGCCAAAAGCAGGAGCACCTTATCAGATGCCCCTGTTAATACAGACTGTGATAAAACAATATAAATTTCCAATGCAAGCAGCAAAATCACCCGTATTGCCAAAAAATAATTTTCCCGAAGCTGTTCTGTCATAGTCCGCTTCCTTTCTCATATACTTTTTTACGAATCCGCACGTTTCATTTTCAACCCAATGCTTCCCACACTTGTAATCACAATAAGATATGCTAACGTAACATATATTACCATAGAATACGCCCCTTTGTCGCCTACTAATAACATTTCCGTGGCTTTCATAAACCATTTCTGTGGCATCAGATTTGATATAGATTTTAAAACTGCCGATGTGCTGTCCAACGGAAAATATAAGCCGGCAAGCAGTGCGGAAACACTCCACATAGTAAAGACTGCATAATTGGCACTCATAACCTCTCCAAGCAAAATACCTAATAAAAGGCTGATTGCACTGAAAATCAGTCCTAAAAAGAAGATAATTCCTAAAAATTCCATTTTATTTATTCCGAAATCCATCTCCTTTACGGCAAACAGACAAATTCCTAATATAAACGTCTGCAAAACAGAAATTACAATTGCCATGACAAATTTTGAACCTAAATATTCCTGTCTGCTTACTGTAGATAGCATAACTCTCGTATAAACTTTATTATTCTGCTCTTCAATTACGGTATAAGCTACACAAACTCCACAAAACAAAAATCCCAATGTAATAATGGCAAACGCATATCCGATATGTGATTTATATGTATCCTGCTCTTTTGTCAATGCAATGTCTTCTTTACCGCTTAAACTGACGATTTTCTTTTCAGGTATCCTGCTTCCGGCAGCATTTAAAGTTTCCAACACTTGTTCTGCCTCCATACCTGCATTCGATGCCAATTGATGCATCTGTGATAAAATATCCGTCAAATCTGTTTCAAATAATTCCCATCTTTCATCATCCGACACATCATAAAGCTGTATCGCTCCTGCATAATCGCCTTCTAACACGCAAGTATCAAATTCTTCTTTTAAATATAGCAGTGCACCTGCCCTGTCATCAAAAGCATCTTTTTTTGCCTGCTTTAGTATTTCTTCCTCTGTCATATTACTCACATCACATCGGCAAATAGAAAACATTCCTGATTTAGCAAGTTCCATTAAAACATACTCTGATAATTCCGTGTTTGAACCATCATAAACCTTAACCGTAAAAGCCGTTGTATCACTTACATATATCGCTCTGTCAGTAATTTTCTCCAGTTCAATAATATGTGCCTCTAATATTTCTTCTGTATGCATTGCATAGTCTGACTTTATCCCTAAAATAAGTGCAGATACAATCGGTGTAACACAGAGGAAAAATAAAAAACCTTTATTTCTCAATAACAATTTTATATTCATTTTTAATAACATCAAAAATCGACTCATAGTATAATTACCTTGCCTTTCTCCATCTATCAACAGCCACTGCAATTGCAGAACAGACTACTGTAATTACCAGCATATAAATCACACAACTGTTTGTATATGTACTATGTCCCATACAGGAATTTTCCACCAATGCCCTATTAATATGATAAATTGGCGAAGCGTTTTTCAAAGCATCCGACCAGACTGCAAACATATACGTTTCAAAACTTCCACCGAAAAATCCCATAAACCAAACTGTTGTAAATACTATAACAACTGTAATTGCCAGATTCTCACAGAAATAATATATCATCAAGCCAAATGCCGAACTTGCCATAATAGACAGCAAAATCAGCAGGGATACCACCCATATATTCCCCCATTGAATGTCGTACATAAATGCAGTTGCTATTATTGCAACTCCCATTCCAATCACAGTAGTCAGTACTATCGGTATCCATTTTCCCAAATACAGTTTCAACTTAGAGATTGCAGTTACTTGAAATTTACGTTTTATCCCATATTTTTTCTCACTGTTTAATACATTAGCAGCACAAATAACACTGCACCAGCTAAAATAGACAATATAAATAATTCCGTAGTAATCATTCGAATCCACTGCCGGCATATAATCCAGTTCTTGTATCGGAAGTGTCACCTTTTCTTCATCAAGTCCGGGTAGCATTGTCTTCAAGACCTGATTAGCACCTTCTTTCATTACCTGATTCAAAAAATACTCCAAAGTAACTCCTTCTACTTCAAAATCTGCACTTTTGTACACGGTATATTTTTCCTTGTCAAACTCAACAAATCCTGCCAAATCATTATTTTCAATAATTTCTTTCGGCTCTCCTTCCGGATACTCTAAAAAAGTAATGCCAGCTTTTTCACCTGTCTCCTTTATTGTCTCCATACTGTCACCAAATCGCGTTCCTTCTTCCATTCTGTATCCTGCCTTAAATTCGTCCACACCTTCATATGATTTCATTAAATCATGAAAAGCACTGGATAAAATAGCAATTACAAGGATAGGTCCCAAAACCATAACTGCAAGAATCCACTTGTTCCGAAGCATAAGTTTAAAATTGTTTTTTATCAAATAGCGAACCATAAATCATATCCTCCACGTCTGCTCTGCACTATGTCTATTCTGTATAATCTCTTAAACTTTTCCCAGTGAGTGTCAGGAATACTTCCTCTAATGTAATAGCCTCACTACCATTCGTTACCAACTTCTTCAATTCCTCACTTGTGCCGCAGGCAATAATTTTTCCGTTATCCATAATTGCAATTCTTGTACAAATAGCCTCTATTTCTTCCATATAATGACTGGTATAAATAACTGTTGACCCGTTTTTATTGGATTCCTTAATCTTCTCCAAAATGAAATTTCTTGATTGAGGATCAATACCAACTGTCGGCTCGTCAAAAATCAATAACTCAGGGTTATGCCCTATGGCACAGGCAATATTTAAACGTCTCTTCATACCACCGGAGAAGTTTTTCGCAAACTCGTTTTTCTTTTCCGCAAGTCCTACATATTCCAGTGACTCTTTTACTGACTGCTTCAATGCCTCCCCCTTAATTCCATAAAGCGAGGTAAATAACTCTACATTTTCCCATGCCTTCAAATTACCATGAATGGCAAGCTCCTGCGGAATATATCCAATTTTATGTATCACTTCTTTTTTCTGTTTCCATGGATTTTTCCCTAAGAGTTCAATGGCACCTGCTGTTGGCTTTACGATCGAACAAATCATATTCATAGTCGTACTTTTGCCTGCTCCGTTTGGTCCTAGCAATCCGAAAATCTCGCCTTTTCTGATTTCCAGATTCAATCCGTCAACTACTGCTTTGTTATTATATTTCTTTGTTAAATCCTTTGTCTTTAAAATAATCTCTGACATAATCTCCTCATTTCTGCGCATTCCGTTGCGCTTCTTTCCTTTTTTACAATTACTTATTTTTTCTTCCAGCACTGCTTTCAAAATACCGGTAAATTCTGTGTTGTTGAATTCTGTACCATTATAATATCAAACTCGAAATCTTGTCGGTAGTGAAAAAAGGACTTTCTGCAATATGACAAAAGTCATGTTTTCAACTTTTCTCATATTGCAAAAAGTCCCTTCTAAAAAATGGATTTCTTATAATATTATTTGTAAAAAAAACTCGCACTATATTTCAATATCATTTGCATCTGATAACTGACGCTGAGTATATGAGTTTTCTTATCTTTCATTAATTACAGAAAACCTGCCAAACTATCTCTCAATAACACAACTCATCTCATGCCATTCTTCGCCGCCCCAAGATGAATCTGCGATACCACGATCATCAAATCCCATTTTTTTATACATTTTTACCTTCGACTTTAAACACGTCAAAATCACAATTTTGCGATTGTTTTCCCGTTCTCTCCTTAGATATTGATACATAAGTTCTCTGCCAATTCCCTGCCTGCGATACTCCGGTAATACATCCAAACCTAAAATCATAATATTTTTACCATCAGGATCATACAAGTTAACATCTGTAAAAAATTCATCTCTAAATGAATGCTCATTTGTTGACAAACCATTCAGAAAACCTGCAATTTTCCCGGTATCTTTATCAACTGCAACCAGGAATAACTCTGACGCCTTGGCAATTCTTGCTTTCATATTCTTTTCAGAACACGCCTCATTCGGTGGAAAACATATCTGTTCTATTGTAACAGCCTGATCTGCCTCATCTTCACGAATATTCCGAAACTCAAATTTGTCTGTCAATTCTTTATCTGATATGTTGTATTCCTGTAAAAGTTTCCTAGCCTGTTTCTTTCCCGTCTCTGTCAGATATACACACTTACTTTTCTTTGGCTGATGCAAAAGCTCCTTTTCCTCAAGAATGTTTAACGTTTCATAATCATATCCCTTCCAGCTTGTCTCCATATATCTGCAAAACTCATTATGATCCTGAAATCTGGTCAGATACATGAGCATCAACGATAATTCTTCAATTGCTTGTTCTCTTGTTTTATTTTTCACAATAGTTGCCTCCTAATCCTTCCATCACTTATGATACGGTTCCCCACTAATAATCCGATACGCCCGATACACCTGCTCCAACAAAATTACCCTCATAAGCTGATGCGGAAATGTCATGTCTGAAAAACTCAGCTTCTTATCTGCCCGTTTGCTCACACTCTCATGAAGTCCAAGCGATCCACCAATCACAAACTGAATATGACTTTTTCCGGAAATTCCGATATTTTCAATCTGCTTTGCAAACGCAGGCGAATCCAGCTTCTGTCCTAAAATTTCCAAAGTATAAACAAACGCATCCTCCTTTATATATTTTAGGATGCGTTCTGCCTCTTTTGCCTTTATTTGCTCTTCCTCCACCGCACTTGCCTTATCCGGTGTTTTTTCATCTGCTACTTCCACAATTTCCAGTTTGCAATATTTTGAAAGTCTCTTTTCATACTCCGCAATTGCATCCCGGAAATATTTTTCTTTTACTTTTCCGACTGTTATTAATGTAATTTTCATTTAAAATAATCCTCAATTAATTTTCTTTTAATGATATTGTCAATAACCTGTAAAGCTGTATCAAAAGCCTTTAATAAATAAAACTTGTACACTCTATTCTTCTTTTTCAAATATTTCAGGATATATATCATCAACAAAATGTTCTAAATAAGCTTCATCCAAATTCAGAAACTTCTCACTAATCAGCTTTTTCAAAATCTCAACTCTTTTAAAATATTTCATTTCTTCTTTTAATGATTTATCTTCTTCTAACAGATGTTCGTCCACTTTTTCAACATTTAAGTCTGCCAGACACCATTTCCTGATTTCTCCTGTAAGATTATCTTCTGTCTGAGCCTTTTGAGCAAAAAATTTATAAGAACGCATGGAAACTACACCCATCACAATAAATAAAACAAATAAAGCCCCCATGACCCCATAAACCATATATTTTGACGTCTCATTCAGATTCATGTCAATCACACCAAACATACAAAGTGCAACTACCACCAGACCTACACCGCCTACAAATAACAGTGTGTAGGCTGAAGACTTATTATCCTCTGCTTTCGATGCACTATCCTGATAAACGCCTGTACTTCTGAATGAATTTACATGCATTGCCTCTGCTATGTCATTCATTCCTTTTTTTGCTTCATCATCCAAGGTTTCTTTTTCCGCTTTGCGTCTGGCTTCTTCTTTCATAAATACAACTGCCAGCTTCCGTGCTTGTTTTTCATCCTCTTCTTTTACCCACAGCTCATATGTATTATCTTCTTCATTTAATTGCACAGTTATAGCACGCAACTTATTATATTCCAAAAACTCTTTTAATTTCTCCATCTGTTCTTTTTCCCCAAAGATGACAGCGGTCCTTTCTTCAAGAGTTTCCACAAGTGCAATTTTGCAATCTGCACATTCCTTTGTTCCTTCTACATATTCGTTTTTGCATTTTGGACACCACGGCATTTTAATACCCTCCACACTAACGTATATTTTTCATCTCAAAACATACTCTTTTTCAGTAAAAATTTACATAATATTTTTATACTCATACCCATATATTTTACAACAAAAAAGGAGATGCGTAAACATCTCCTTTCATATCTTATCATTTTGCGACCTTCAATTAAAACTCATAATCCATACAAGCCCTGTTTTCCGTAACACTTCTAACGAATTTCCCGGCCTCTACATGAGCCGGATGCGCCTGATAAGTTTTTAATGCGTCTTCTGTTTCAAAAGTACTGATTAAGGCTATATCACGGTTGCTGGAAGCAATCTCGTTTTTTACAACCTGAATTTCTACAGCTCCCTCAACAAGCGGCTTAATTGCCTCTAATTCACTCTTCATTCGTGCAGCAGCCTCTGTCTTTTCCTCTTCTGTCATTCCTTCTTTGAAATTCCATAAAACAATATGCTTTACCATAGCCTTTGCCTCCTATTTAGAAAGATATTCATCAATACCTTTAGCGCCTGCTTTTCCTGCACCCATTGCAAGAATAACGGTAGCTGCACCTGTTACAGCATCACCACCGGCATAAACGCCTTCTTTTGTAGTCTTTCCAAATTCCTCGTCTGCTACGATACATTTCCATTTATTTACTTCCAAACCTTCTGTTGTAGAAGAAATAAGAGGGTTCGGGGATGTACCGAGTGACATAATTACAGTATCAACTTCCATAACGAACTCTGAATCCGGTTTTACAACAGGTTTTCTTCTTCCTGATTCGTCCGGCTCGCCAAGTTCCATTTTCACACATTTAATGCCACATACCCAGTTGTTCTCATCTTCTAAGATTTCTACCGGATTTGTAAGTAAATCGAAGATAACACCTTCTTCTTTTGCATGATGTACTTCTTCCACTCTGGCAGGAAGCTCTTCTTCACTTCTACGGTATACAATATGTACCTCTGCTCCAAGACGAAGTGCTGTTCTTGCCGCATCCATAGCAACGTTACCGCCACCTACTACGGCAACTTTTTTACCACGCATAATCGGTGTATTGGAATTTTCATCAAAAGCTTTCATTAAATTGCTTCTTGTAAGGTATTCATTCGCAGAGAATACACCGTTTGCCTGCTCGCCCGGAATTCCCATAAATTTCGGAAGACCTGCACCGGAACCGATAAATACTGCTGAGAAACCTTCTTTTTCCATTAAGTCATCGATAGTAACGGATTTACCTACTACTACGTTTGTTTCAATCTTAACACCTAAAGCTTTTACGTTTTCGATTTCCTGTTTTACAACTTTTTCTTTAGGAAGACGGAATTCAGGAATACCGTAAACTAAAACACCGCCTGCTTCATGAAGCGCTTCAAAAATTGTAACATCATAACCCATTTTTGCAAGGTCACCTGCACATGTAAGACCTGCAGGACCGGAACCGATAACTGCTACTTTTTTACCTTTTTTCTCTTTTGCACTTTCCGGTTTGATTCCCATTTCTCTTGCAGTATCTGCAACAAAACGCTCTAATTTACCGATAGAAACCGGTTCACCTTTAATACCACGGATACACTTTCCTTCACACTGGCTTTCCTGAGGGCATACACGTCCACAAACAGCCGGCAGTGCAGAAGATTCGCTGATTACTTTATAAGCTTCTTCCACATTACCATTTTTCACCTGCTCAATAAAGCCCGGAATGTTAATGGATACAGGACATCCTTTCACACACTGCGCATTTTTACAGTTAATACATCTGGAAGCCTCTTCCATAGCTTCTTCTTTGCTATATCCTAAACAAACTTCTTCAAAGTTTGTTGCTCTTTCTTTTGCATCCTGCTCTCTTACAGGCACTTTCTTTAAAACGTCCATTTCTAAACCTTGTTCCTTTCCCAACTTGTCTTCTATTATTTATCGTCGCTGCAATTTCCGCATCCGCCGTGGTGAGTATCTCCCTCTTTTGCTTTCAGGAAAGCACGACCCTCTGCTGTTTTGTAAATCTGCTGACGTTTCATTGCTTCATCAAAATCTACCTTATGTCCGTCAAATTCAGGACCGTCTACACAGGCGAATTTTACTTCTCCGCCAACAGTTACACGACATGCACCACACATACCTGTACCGTCTACCATAATCGGATTTAAGCTGACAATTGTAGGAATTCCAAGCTCTTTTGTCTGTAAGCAGACAAATTTCATCATAATCATCGGTCCAATTGCTACGCAGACATCATATTTTTTCCCTTCTTCCACAAGATCTTTGATTGTCTGTGTAACCATACCGCTTCTTCCATAAGAACCGTCATCTGTTGTAATATATAAATTTCCGGCAACAGCCTTCATTTCTTCTTCTAAAATAAGCAAATCTTTTGTTTTTGCTCCAACAATAACATCTGCATCAATGCCATTTTCATGTAACCATTTTACCTGAGGATATACCGGTGCAGTACCAACACCACCTGCTACAAACAGCATTTTTTTGTTTTTCAATTCTTCAATATCTTCTTCCACGAACTCAGAAGGACATCCTAAAGGTCCAACAAAATCATGGAAACTGTCGCCTGCTTTTAATTCAGACATCATCTGTGTAGAACCACCTACAATCTGGAATACGATTGTAACAGTTCCTTTTTCTCTGTTATAGTCACAGATAGTAAGCGGAATTCTCTCGCCTTCTTCATCTTTGCGGACAATAACAAACTGTCCCGGCATACATGCATCTGCTACTCTCTTTGCCTCCACTTCCATAAGGAAAATATTCGCAGTAAGTTCTTCTGCTCTTAGAATTTTATACATTTCATACCTCTTTCCTGCATATTGCAATTCACCTTGCAACTTGCGCACCATTTCATTACTTTACTGTAAAAAAGCATTAGTAATATCATACGTTACTTTGTCAAAAAACGCAATATTTTTTTCATAAAGGTTATTCGTCTTGCGGAAATGGTGCAAAATAATAGTTCCACTGCTGATCCAGTCCAATGTCTCCACAAACTCCCGTGGCTATATTTACACCAAATATCCTTCCTGTTCTTGACTGATTTCCTGCCAAGTCTTCATAATACTCATAAATAAAATAATAATCCTGACCGTCACCAATCCGGTTCACAGAACCTAATTTATAAATATAACGTCCCTGTATGCCTTCTTTGTTGCCATACAGATCCAATATATATCCTTGTTTTACCAAAGAAACTGACAATACACTTAAAGCATCATTAACAGAATACTGTGCATTCAGCTTCAATTCATATGTACGGGTAACAATTTCTCCCGCCACACCTTCTTCACTATAAGAAACAAATTTAAACACAGAATTTCCTATCGGCATGGAAATCGGTTCCGTATACTGAGCACTGTCACTGGTCGGCTCACTTCCATCTCTGGTATAATAAACCTGACATCCTTCCGGCACGATTACTTCTATCAGGGAAGGCTCCGTATATTCACCGCTGTATGCACTAATTTCCGGTGCTTTCGGCACACTGAGTTCTATCACATACGTTTGGGTTACCACTTCGCTCTTTATTCCGTAATCATTTACAAAAAATGCACTGATTTCATATGTACCTGTCTCCAAAAAAATCGGTGTTGTGTAAACCGCACTTTTTTCATTTGGCACACTACCGTCCATGGTATAATAAACTTTTCCCGAAGTATTACTACTCAATTTCAACGGTACAATTTCCTGATAAGTTCCTTCTATATAGCTGAAATCCGGTGGATATGCCATATAACTCTGATAAGAATAAATCACATCCTGATTGGTACACGCAAGAAGCAAATCATTAATTGACTGATAATCTTCATGTTTCTTATAGATGCTAATAATCTTTCCATATGCATTTTCCACATCTTCTTCGGGAAATCCGGGCGTCATTGCCACATTTTTCAAAGTAATTATGGCATCATTTTCTCTTTCCATCAGATAATAATAATCTGCCATCAGAAAATAAATATCCGCATCCGTTTCATCAATATTTTCAGCAAATTTCAAACATTCTATAGCTTCTTCATAGCGTCCCTTATCCGCATAATTAATTGCCCGACTCATTTGATAGCCTTTCGAATTATGCTGATAAATGAAAAAGACAACCAAAAATAATGCAATAACAACAACAGTCATTCCCATGGTAATTCCGAAAAAGATTTTCTTGTTTGACAGAATCTTATCAAACAAATGTGCATCTTCGCCAATAAAATCATCAGCTTGATCTTTATCGTCTGTTTCTTTCGAATCTGCTCCCTCTTTTTCTGTTTGTGTCAATTCTTCTGCCAGTGTATTTAAGGTTTCCGATATGCTGTTTTCAATCTCCGGCTCAAAATCCGGCACAATTTGTATTTCCATTCCGCAGTGTTCGCAATACAATTGCCCTTCCTGCATTTCAAATCCACATTTCGGACATCTCATGTGTGAAACAACCTTTCTACATTTCCACTGATTCTACACAGTTATTCATAAGCATGGCAATAGTCATCGGACCTACTCCACCCGGAACCGGTGTAATGGCACTGCAATGTGGTTCCACTGCTTCAAAATCAACATCTCCGCACAGTTTATTATCTGCATTTCTGTGAATTCCTACATCAATTACAACTGCGCCTTCTTTCACATATTCTTCTGTAATAAATTTAGGTTTGCCAATTGCAACTACTAAAATATCCGCGCGTTTGCAAATTTCTTTTAAATCTTTCGTTCTGGAATGTGCCACGGTAACTGTTCCGTTTTCACGTAAAAGTAAAAGTGACATCGGTTTTCCTACAATATTGCTTCTTCCTACTACCACACATTCTTTACCTTCAATTTCAATACCGCTTCGCTTTAACAGCTGAATAATTCCTGCCGGTGTACATGACACAAAACCCGGCTGTCCGATGCAAAGCGCACCTACACTTTGCGGATGAAAACCATCCACATCCTTTTTCGGCGAAATTGCTTTAATAATTTTATCTTCATCAATGTGCTTCGGCACCGGAAGCTGCACTAAAATGCCGTTTACATCAGCTCTTTCATTTAATTCTCCGATTAAGTCAAGAAGTTCTTCTTCCGTCGTGCTTTCCGGAAGTTCATATGCCAAAGAATTAATTCCGATATACTCACATGCTTTTTTCTTATTATTTACATATACGGAAGATGCCGGATCATTTCCAACCTGAATTACCGCAAGGCACACTTCTGTGCCTTCTGCTTTCATTTTTGCTACTTTTTCTTTTAATTCATCTTTAATTTGAGTGGAAATTAATTTTCCATCGATAAGCTGTGCCATAATTCTAACCCTTTCTTTTTTACTGTAAACTGCTAAACTTACCCAAACTGTCTTTTCCCTTATACAGATTTTCTCTGTTTAGAACAGACCTGTAATAACTCCCTCGTCATTTACATCAATATTATTGGCAGCAGGCTGTTTCGGAAGTCCCGGCATAGTCATAACTGCACCTGTTAATACAACAACAAAACCTGCACCTGCGGAAACGTAAGCTTCACGAACAGTTACTTCAAAATTCTCAGGACGACCTAAAAGTGTCGGATCGTCAGATAAAGAATACTGTGTTTTTGCCATACATACAGGCATGTTTCCAAATCCTAAATCCTCTAATTTCTGAAGCTGTTTGGAAGCATTTCCTACATAAGAAACTTTATCTGCACCATAAATTTCTCTCGCAACTGCTTCGATTTTTTCTTTCAAGGAAAGAGAATCATCGTAAAGAACTTCAAAATCACTCTTCTTTGTTTCCAAAGTATTTAAAACCTTCTGTGCAAGCTCAATACCGCCGTCTCCGCCTTTTTCCCAAACTTCGGAAATAGCAAATTCACAGTTTCTGTCTTCACAGAACTGTTTTACATATGCAATTTCTGCCTCTGTATCTGTAATGAAAGAATTTAATGTTACTACTACCGGAACTTTATATTTATGTAAATTCTCAATATGTTTCTCTAAGTTTACAATACCTTTTTTCAGTGCATCCAGATTTTCTGTATTTAAATCTGCCTTTGCCACACCACCGTTGTATTTTAACGCACGTACCGTTGCAACAAGTACTACTGCATCCGGTTTTAAACCTGCCATACGGCATTTAATATCAAAGAATTTCTCTGCACCTAAATCTGCACCGAATCCCGCTTCTGTAATACAGTAATCAGCCATTTTTAATGCTGTTTTAGTAGCTCTTACAGAGTTACATCCATGTGCAATATTAGCGAAAGGACCTCCATGCACTAATGCCGGTGTGTGTTCTAAGGTCTGAATTAAGTTCGGTTTTAAAGCATCCTTTAAAAGTGCTGCCATAGAACCGACTGCATTTAAATCGGCAGCAGTCACCGGTTCGCCTGCAAAATTGTAGGCAATTACCATACGTCCAAGTCTCTTTTTCAAGTCTTCCATATCTGCTGCAAGACATAATACTGCCATAATTTCAGACGCAACTGTAATAACAAAATGGTCTTCTCTTACGGTACCATCCAATTTATTTCCAAGACCTACTACAATATTACGAAGTACTCTGTCGTTCATATCAAGGCAACGTTTCCAAACAACCTGTCTTGTGTCGATTCCCAGTTCATTTCCCTGCTGAATATGATTATCAAGTAATGCTGCTAACAGGTTATTCGCAGATGTAATTGCATGAAAGTCTCCCGTAAAATGAAGATTCAAATCCTCCATCGGAACTACCTGCGCATATCCGCCACCTGCTGCACCACCTTTAATACCAAAACATGGTCCTAAAGAAGGCTCTCTTAAAGCAATGATTGCTTTTTTTCCAAGTTTGCCGAATGCCTGACCTAAACCAACACTTGTCGTAGTCTTTCCTTCTCCTGCCGGTGTAGGATTGATTGCTGTAACCAAAATTAATTTTCCATCCGGATTCTTTTCAATACGTTTCATATACTCGTCTGAAATTTTGGCTTTGTATTTTCCATATAATTCTAACTCATCTGCTGTAATATCAAGCTTTGCTGCCACCTCTGTAATTGGCTCCATTACTGCTTCCTGTGCAATTTGAATATCTGTTTTCATAGTGAATAACCTTTCCTTTCTCTTAATCCGCAAATCTGAATCTCTGACACAAATTCGCCGTGTGTAGTATTTCAAATTATAAAATTTTGATTTGTTCTAATAATATTCTTCCATGTATTGTTCAAACTGTTCCATGCTCATCAATACTTTTCTTGGTTTCGTTCCTTCTTCCTCACCGACCACTCCTGCATCACAAAGCTGATCCATAATTCGTGCCGCACGGTTAAAACCAATTTTAAATACTCTTTGAAGCATTCCGATAGAGGCTTTATCTTTATCAATAATAAATTTTGCTGCCTCTTCAAAATACTGATCACGCTCTGCACCACCGCCACCGGAACTTCCGGCACCCGCAGAACTACCTATATTCTGAATTTTTTCTTCTATATCTTCATTATATGTATTTCCAAGTATCTGATTTTTCAGGAAATCCACAACATCGGAAACCTCTTTATCCGATACAAAAGCTCCCTGTATACGCGCCGGTTTCGGATAGCCTTGCGGATAAAAGAGCATATCTCCTTTTCCTAACAGCTTCTCCGCACCATTCATATCCAGAATTGTTCTGGAATCAGTACCACTGGATACGGCAAATGCTACACGGCTTGGCATATTAGCCTTAATCAATCCGGTGATAACGTCTACGGAAGGTCTCTGTGTTGCAATAATCAAATGGATTCCACAGGCCCTTGCCAGCTGTGCCAGACGACAGATGGCTTCTTCCACTTCGCCCGCCGCTACCATCATAAGATCCGCAAGCTCGTCTACGATAATGACAATCTGCGGCAGCTTCGCCGGTGCTTCTGCATCTCCACCGTTCCGCAAGCCTTCCACTTTCTGATTATACCCTTTTAAATCACGGACATTGTAATCAGCAAACTTTTTATATCGGTCTGTCATTTCTGCCACTGCCCACTGAAGTGCTGCTGCCGCCTTTTTCGGGTCTGTCACGACCGGAATCATCAGATGCGGAATACCGTTATAAACACTAAGTTCCACTACCTTAGGATCCACCATGATTAATTTTACATCATCCGGATGTGCTTTGTACAAAATACTCATAATCAACGTATTAATACATACGGATTTACCGGAACCGGTAGAACCTGCAATCAGCATATGGGGCATTTTAGCAATATCTGTAACAATTACCTTTCCGGCAATATCCTTACCTACTGCAAAAGCAATATTGGAAGGAAATTCTTTAAATTCTTTAGATTCAAATAAATCCCTGAGTGCAACCATACTGTTTTCTTTGTTAGGAACTTCGATTCCCACAGCTGCTTTTCCCGGAATCGGTGCTTCAATTCGGATATCCGTTGCTGCAAGGTTTAATTTAATATCATCAGCAAGTCCCACAATTTTACTCACCTTCACCCCCTGATCCGGCTGAAGCTCATAACGGGTAACAGACGGTCCCTGACTGATATCCGTTATCGTAACACGTACACCGAAAGTATTCAAGGTCTGCTGCAATCTCGTTGCTGTTTCCCGTAGCGTGTTCATGGAATCCCCTGTCTTTCCGGCACCTTTTTGCAATCTGGAAAGCGGCGGGAAAATGTATTTTTTAGGCATGTTCTGTTTTGCTTCCGCTATATCAGAAACAAGCTGTGCATTTTCCACACCGTTTTCTGTTCTCTTTTCTGCCGGTTTTGCTACCGGACGTGGTCTGCCTGCCGAACTTACAGGTGATACATGTTCTCTTGCATCGGCTCTCGACCGCACAGTATCAGATTCATTGAAGCTATCTTCTTCATATGAAACATCGCTCTCATAATATGTCTCTTCATAAGAATTACTTTCACTGTTATAACTGCCATCAATCTCTTCATAAGAACTCTCCGAAAATTGCACCGGTTCGTCCCACTCAGAATACTGCTCTTCTTCATAATTTTCATTTAAAGTTACCTGATGGGCTGTACGAATATTGATTTTTTCAAAATCAGGCATCGGAATAAAATTATCCGTTCTCTCTACCTCTCTTTCAATACTCTGTACCGGTATATCATTCAGACTGTCTATCATAATTTCATGGATATCATCCCTGCCATCTTCTTCATGATTTTCCTTCAAGGCTGTATCCAGCATAACACCGGACACTTTTTTATCCATTCTTAATATTTTCTCGTTTTCTCTTTCTTCTTCTCTTAATTTTCTCTGTTGTGCGGCTTCTTCCCGCCTGCGCTCCATTTCTTCTCTTCTTGCTATTGCACGTTCTCTTCTGCGTTCTGCATCATCCCTTGACATCTCCATTACCCTGTGACTTCCGCTTACCACACTGTCTACAAAAGTCTTCTCTGTAATGATTACCATGCAGATAATTCCTACTACAATCACCACCAGAATCGTACCTACCGTAGATAAGAAATGATAGAGAAAATACGCCACACTTCCGAATAAAGCACCTCCACCGCTCCGTTCATCCCTACATCTGCCATAAATCTGACTTATACTATAAGCAGCATCTTCCTTTAAATTACCTGCAAATAACTCAAACATGATTCCCAGAAGCATTACTAATACCGCACCGGCTATCAGCTTTCTTCTTGCAATCATACTTCCCTGATTAATCGTTCCAAAGGCAATGGCAAGAAATAAAATAATCGGTGCCACATAAGCAAGTAATCCAAAAAGTCCAAACATCACTCCACTTATCGCATTTCCTGCTGTTCCTATAATTCCGAAATTACATAAAAACAAAATCACTGCCACTGCAAATAAACCAATCATCAAAACATCATACAAAATGGCACTATCCATAGGATCTGCGGCCTTTTTTCTGCTTCTTGCATTTGTAGATGTTCTTTTTCCTGTACTTGTTTTTTTACTCGTTCCGGTTTTTGCAGAAGATATTTTTTTACTACTATTTGTTCTGCTGCCTGTACCAGCTGCCATACAAACTAACCTCACTTCTACCTTTACGTTTTTATCTCAAACGCCAAAATCTTCATTCTAGCTTAAATAGTATAACAAAAATTTTTTTAGTTGTCATCCATTAGATATCGTAAATGTGACATAGCTTCTTTTATACCACCTACTTCATCTATAATTCCTTCTTCTACTGTTTCAGCGCCTACCAGTATCGTTCCCACATCCTTTGTAAGCATTTTCGTTTCCATCATCAATTCCTCGATTCTTTCTTTCTGAATTCTGCAATGTTCACATACAAATCCGGTAATTCGGTTCTGTATCTGCAAAAAATAATCAAAAGTCTGCTGTACACCAATTACCATACCGTTCATTCGCACCGGATGAATTACCATTGTCCCGGTAGGTACAATAAAAGAATAATCCGTACTAACCGCAATCGGCACACCAATCGAGTGACTTCCTCCTAAAACAAGTGATACCGTCGGCTTACTTAATGAAGCAATCATTTCAGCAATTGCAAGCCCCGCTTCCACATCACCACCCATAGTATTCAGCAAAATCAGCACTCCACCAATCTCTTTATTATTTTCAATTGCAGCCAACTGCGGTAAAATATGTTCATATTTCGTTGTCTTGGATGAACTTCCAAGTACATCATGCCCCTCAATTTCACCAATAATCGTTATTAAGTGGATAGCTTTTCCATCTTCTCCACTCTCCAAAGTAACCTGTCCTGTTTCTTCAATACGTTTATCTTTATGTTCTTCTTCCTCTCTTTTCTCTCTAGGGTCTTTTACAGACTCCTCTTTCTTGTATTTTTCTTCCTTTTCTTCATTTCTTCCTTTATTATCCTTTATTTTATCATTTTTTCCTTTATTATTTTTTCCATTTCCCATCTACTGACTTTGACCTGCCTTTCAACAAAATTAAAGGAAACCTTTCGGTTCCCTTTTAGCTTGCACATATTTTTCAAAAGTATTACTTCAAATCAAAATCATCATCATCTTTAACTTCAATATCGTATTTCATCAAATGTTCTTCCGGCTCAAATTTGTAATCCATTGTCTTCTTAACATGTTTTTTCGGAAGTGGTAATGGATTTTCTATAAACTGAACCGGTTTTTGTTCTGGATTTTCTGTTAAATTTTCCATGCTCCTATTTTCCATTTCTTCCTTCTTCTCTTTCATTGCCGTCACCGACGTGATTCCCATTGCCGCAAGAACCGACCAGTATGACGTAACCAGTAGTTGATAGCTCATATTCTGACTTCCAAAAGAAACGAATAACGCAAGCACAATCAACGACAACATATAAAAACAACCATTCTCATCTTTTTTTCTTAAAAATCCGAAAATACACCACGCTGCTCCTGTACAAACCAACAGACTTCCTGCCAATGTCAAATCCGGTCCTGCAATCATATAATTCCATGAAAATTTTACAAAATACAAATTCCACCATGAATAAACTGCATTGACAAAAGAAGTACTTTCAGAAACAGCTTCCATAAAGAACATCATAAAAAGCGTCAGCAAAAATATTCCTGATACACTACTGATATATATGATGTTTCTTCCTCTGTCTCTCTTTTTAGCCAAAACAACAAAACAAATTCCTACTAAAAGAAGCATTCCTATCACGTCCAGATACGTCATATATCCGGCGCCAATGCCAAGCATCAGAAGTAACAGAATCGATACTGTTATCTTATGTTCTTCCATCTCCTCATATTTTTTGTATAAAGAAATCAAAAACAGTATTCCTGTAAACATACAGAAATATAAATTTTCCGGCATCAGTGTAAAACCGTAATCCAGAATTGCCGAAAAGAAGGCTAAAACTGCCATGGAAAACATTGCTTCCAATTTTCCAACCAGATTTCTTATCGCAAAATAAAAAAGGAGAATGCCTGCAAGCTGCAAAACAAGCTGCATTACAATTCCTGCTGCCTGCTTATTTCCCAAAAATGAAAACAATATTGAAAGCATACCTGTATACAAATAGGATGCTCCATGACTAATCGCCGGAACACTTCCGCCTTCCGTCACTGTCGCCATTTCATAAAACTGCATTGTACCATAGCATTCCGTAAAATGATGCACATATTGATAAACACGCATCAATATAGCTCCTGTAAACACAGACAACGCAAAAAATACTTCTAAAAGGCTTTTGGAACGGTTGCTTACAGAATTTAATTTTTGTCCCCACTTTTCATAAAGCATACTAAACAGTCTGTATATTCCCAAAATACTAATACACACTAAGCATACCGCAACAATTGTTGCATACTCTCCAAATTTTAAGACAACGCACTGTGCATTAATGTATGTTGCTAAAAAAATACAGATCATTATGGAATAAACTGCCCAAATACTTAGGGCAAACCAATTTTTCTTTGAAATCATGATTCTTTGTTCCTTTTCTTCAGACAGTTAATCCTTACAATCATTACAGATTCTCAATTGCCTGTTTCAAATCTGCAATAATATCCTCAACATTTTCAATACCTACAGAAAGACGAATTAAATCCGGTGCTACTCCTGCTTCCTTCAACTGTTCATCATTCATTTGTCTGTGTGTATGACTTGCCGGATGAAGCACACAGGTTCTTGCATCAGCCACATGTGTCACAATCGCAGCCAGTTTCAATTTATCCATCATATCGGATGCTGCCTGTCTTCCGCCTTTAAGACCGAAGGAAATAACACCACATGTTCCGTTTGGCATATACTTCTGTGCTGTTTCGTAATATTTATTGCTCTTTAATCCCGGATAGTTTACCCATGCCACGTTTTCATTACTTTCTAAAAATTCTGCTACTTTCTGTGCATTGTAACAATGACGTTCCACACGAAGAGGTAAAGTTTCCAAACCGATATTTAACAGGAACGCATTCTGTGGTGCCTGAATAGAGCCCAAATCTCTCATCAGCTGTACAGTTGCTTTCGTAATATATGCAGCCTTTCCAAACTTCTCTGTATATGTAACACCATGATAAGATTCATCCGGTGTACAAAGTCCCGGGAATTTGTCCGGGTAATCTGCCCAGTTAAAGTTGCCGGAATCAACAATTGCTCCACCTACACACATTGCATGACCATCCATATATTTCGTTGTAGAATGAGTTACAATATCTGCTCCCCACTCAAACGGATTACAGTTGATTGGTGTTGCGAATGTATTGTCTACAATAAGTGGCACCTGATGTGAATGTGCCAGACGCGCAAACTTTTCAATATCAAGTACAACCAATGCAGGATTGGCAATTGTTTCTGCAAGAACACATTTTGTATTCGGTCTGAAAGCCTTTGAAAGTTCTTCCTCAGAAGCATCCGGGTCTACTACTGTACACTCAATTCCCATCTTTTTCATAGTTACAGTCAAAAGATTAAAAGTACCGCCATAAACTGTAGAAGACATCACTACATGGTCTCCGCATTCACAAATGTTAAATACGGCATAGTAGTTTGCCGCCTGACCGGAAGATGTCAGCATGGCAGCCACACCACCCTCCAGCTCACAAATCTTCTGTGCTACAAAATCATTTGTCGGATTCTGCAGTCTTGTATAGAAATATCCTGATTCTTCCAAATCAAATAATCTTCCCATCTGCTCAGAAGTCTCGTATTTAAAAGTAGTGCTCTGATAAATCGGCAGAACTCTTGGTTCTCCATTCTTTGGTTTCCATCCTGACTGAATGCATATTGTCTCTTTCTTCATGGCAGTTCTCCTCATCTTTTAATTTTTATTCATCCCAGTTATGATATACAGCCTGTACATCATCATCATCATCAAGTAAATCCAATGTTTTCTGTAAGTTTTTGATTGCTGTTTCATCTGTTAATTCTACATAATTCTGTGGTATCATAGTTACTTCTGCAGAAACAAATGTGATTCCTGCTTCTTCCAATGCTTTACGCACATCTTCGAAACTGTCCGGATCTGTTACGATTTCATAGCTGTCTTCTTCGTCAGCAAAGTCTTCCGCACCTGCATCTAAAGCTGTCATCATTAAATCGTCTGCATCCATTTCACACTCTTCTTTGTCAATGATAATCTGACCTTTTTTATCGAACATAAAAGATACACACCCCTGTGTTCCGATGCTTCCCTGTCCCTTTGTGAAAGCACTTCTTACATTGGCAGCAGTTCTGTTTTTATTATCGGTAAGAGCATCTACAATAATCGCAATACCGTTTGGTCCATATCCTTCATAAGTTACATACTCGTAATTTACATTTCCTACATCTCCGGCTGCTTTTTTGATACCACGTTCAATTGTATCATTAGGCATGTTGTTGGATTTTGCTTTTGCAATTACCTGTGCCAATTTAAAGTTGTTTGCCGGATCCGGTCCGCCTTCTTTTACTGCTACTGCGATTTCTCTACCGATAATCGTAAAGATTTTTCCTTTCGCAGCATCGTTTTTTTCTTTCTTATGCTTAATATTTGCAAATTTTGAATGTCCTGACATTTTCCTTATCTCCTATCTCATTAAATATTACTCACTAACTATCAATAATACCATTAATTTTTCTGTTCTTCAACATCTGCTTCGGTATTTTCTTCACAATCCGTTTCCACCGGCAGTTTTGTCACAAGTACACTTGTAATCATTTTATTTTCTACCGCCAGAATTTTGAAATTATATCCCGCTACATCCACAGAAAACTGCTCGTCCTCCTCCGGTATCCTGTCCAGCTTAGAAATCAAAAATCCATTCAATGTTTCGAAATCCTCCACTTCAAAGGAAATATGCAGTTTCTCCTCCAACTCCTCTAACGGAGTCTTTCCATCAGTTACATATTCGTCTTCGCTTTTCTGTTCAATATATTTTTCATCCTCGTCATACTCATCAAGAATATTTCCTACGATTTCCTCTAATATATCTTCCATCGCGACAAGACCTTCCGTCTGCCCATATTCATCAATTACGATTACCATCTGTGTTTTCGTGGACTGCATCACTTTAAACAACGCATCAATATTTCTTGTTTCCGGAATCACTTTCACTTCCCGTATAAGCCCTGCAATCTTTTGTATCGGTATATTAATCCGTGCATCCTTATCATGAATACGCATAGCATCTTTCAAATGAAG
Source organism: Lachnospiraceae bacterium (assembly GCA_017437065.1). Lineage (GTDB taxonomy): Bacteria > Bacillota > Clostridia > Lachnospirales > Lachnospiraceae > RGIG3002. The sequence continues at coordinate 50,765 of JAFSBX010000050.1, read as the reverse complement.
AACACCTACAATATGATCAATATTCTCCTCATATACCGGATATCTGCTGTATTTCTCTGACAACATAAAACGAATGGCTTCTTTCAACGGTGTATCACCATCAATGGCAACAATCGTATTCCTGTGTGTCATAATATCTTTTGCTTCTTTGTCTCCAAACTCAAAGATATTGGTAATCATTTCTGCTTCGCTTGCTAAAAGCACTCCCTGTTCGTGCCCTTCATTTACCATAGAAATAATTTCTTCCTCTGTAACATCCCCTGCATCCTCATTTTCCTTTATTCCGAAAATCCTAAGAAACATTCCTGCCGTTACTGAAACAAGTCCTGTAATCGGTGCCAAAACCCATGTTAGAAAAGAAGCTGTATCTATAAACGTATACGCCCATTTTTCCGGATACTTCGCAGCTACTCTTTTTGGAATCAAAATTCCAAATGTCAGAATAATATAAATCAAAATCACTGCTGCCAAAAAGTAACTTTTTATGTATGTTCCAAGCAACTCTAAGTAAAATGCTCCAATTCCGATATTTATTAAAGTTCCTATAAGCTGTACAGTATTTACATAGCGAGCCGGTTTTTCCATAATCCGTTTTAAACGTTTTGTCTTTTTTTCCTCGCCGGCTTTCAACTCTTTTCCATCCAAAGTGGTGAGTGCTGCTCCAAATCCATAAAAAAACATATCAATCAACAATAATATGCAAAAAATAATAATACTGGCAGTAGGCCCGTCATCGCCCATTGTCTCATCTCCCCTTACAATAAAATAATATCAAAAATATACCATTTCTGTACCTTTACGTCAAGAAAACCCACCAGATAGCGTTCAAACTGAAATGTCCGACTCCATCTGACAGGTCTTTTTCTCACATTATAACATTATGTAGTTAGTTCCAAACTGACTGCAAGTGCATTATTTACAGCTTTCATAATGTTACCATCTAAATGACATACTTTATCTTTTAAACGTTTTTTATCAATCGTACGCAGCTGCTCTAACAAAATCACGGAATCCTTTACAATTTCATATTCCCTGCTGGATAGCTCTATATGAGTTGGCAGCTTCGCCTTGTTCATCTTTGAAGTAATTGCTGCACAGATTACGGTCGGACTATGCTTATTTCCTATATCATTCTGTATAATCAATACCGGTCTGATCCCGCCCTGTTCCGAACCGATAACCGGTCTCAAATCCGCATAATAAATATCACCGCGTTTCATTACTTCCATCCCTTTCTGGACAGGTTTCTTTCTTTTTCTTCCTGTACTGTCCTGTCAATATCATTGACAGTTTCTCGAAAGGTTATTCATAATCCGCAAAATGATTTTTTGTCTTTATTACTTTTCCGTTCTTTTTATATACTCTTGGTACTCTTTTTCCTAAATTGCAGGCAAGCTCGTAATTAAAACGGCCGGACACTTCTCCAATCTCTTCCATTGTAATCGTTTCTGCTCCATCTGTTCCGATTAGAGTTACTTCATCATTTACCGCCGTTCCCGGAATATCTGTCACGTCCACCATAAACTGATCCATACAGACTCTTCCGATAATCGGAGCTCTCTTTCCATGTATCAGTACATATCCTTTATTGGACATCCCTCTCGGATAACCGTCACCATAACCTAATGGAATTGTAGCAATTGTTCGTTCTTTATCTGCAATATATGTTCTTCCATATCCTACTGCAGTGCCTGCCGGTATGGTTTTCACATAAACAATCGTACTTTTAAAAGAAAGTGCCGGTTCAAATTTTACAATGTCTTTTTCCACCTCATCCGACGGTGAAAGTCCGTAAAGTGTAATACCTGCACGTACCACGTCCATATTCGCCTCGCGCATTTCTATAATACCTGCACTGTTCGAACAATGTTTCACTGCAAAATTTATATGGAAACGCTCCTCAGCCTCCAAACAGAATTTTTGGAATTTTTCCAACTGCTCATATGCATACCTTTTGTCTGCATAATCTGACGTCGCAAAATGAGTAAAAATACCTTCCACTTCAATTCCTTCTGTTTGCAAAGCTTTTTCCACAAATTGAAATCCACTCTCATCCGGTAGCACCCCGATTCGAGACATGCCGGTGTCTAACTTAATGTGTACTTTTATCTTTGTATTTAATGAAACCGCTACTTCTGAAAGCTCCTTTAATGTATCTTCCCTAAAAACTGTTGGACGGATTTCCTCTTTAACAAGCGTCGGATAACTATAAGGAAATGTATATCCCAATATCAGAATCGGCTTCTTCACACCTGCCATTCTTAAAATATGAGCTTCCTCCACCGTTGCCACTGCAAAACCATACATATACTCCAACGGTTCCAATTCCGCTGCAATGGGTACGGCACCATGTCCATATCCGTCCGTTTTAATGACACCAATCATCTTTGTTTTTTCATCCAGATTTGCCTTCATATTGTCCATATTACGGCGAATCCGGTCTAAATCTATTTCCAAATACCCTCTTGCATATTCTGTCTTCCAATCCATTCTGTCCCTCCGAAAGAACTATTCATACATTTTCCGCCTAAAACCGAAACAGGTTATCAAACTGTTTGATCAAATCCCCTGCTATAAGAGTGTACTCATTCTTTTCCATTGCTGCCATATCCCCTGCTTTTCCGTGGAGATAAACACCAAGCACTGCTGCCTCAAAGGCTTCCATTTTCTGTGCAAGCAAACCGGTTATCACACCTGCTAAAACATCACCGCTTCCGGCAGTTGCCATGCCACAGTTACCTGACATATTTAAATACACATTTTCGCCTTTTTTGCATACAACCGTTCTGACATCTTTGCATACAAGCACACAACCACATTCCATTGCATAACTTTCCGCTTCTGCAATAAATGCTTTTTTTATTTCTGATACACTTTTTCCATGCAGTCTTGAAAACTCTCCTAAATGTGGCGTTAAAATCACAGTTCTTTTCTTCTCTATTATAGACGTTTTTAATGAATTGTATAGACTTAAGTTTTCCGAAATAACATTTAATCCATCCGCATCGATCACAATAGGCTTTTCACATGCTTTCAGGACAAATTTCAGTTTTTCCTCTGTATCCTCATTTATGCCACACCCCGGACCTGCTAAAATGCAATCCGCCCATTCGCAACCTTTCTGTAACTGTTCTTTCATTTCCTCCTTCGTTTCATACAATCCTAAAATTGCTTCCGGCAGTTTTTCTCCTAAAATCGTCTTATTCTCTTTTTCTGTCAAAATACGAACCATTCCACATCCTGTTCGTAATGCTGCTTCCGCGCTCAAAAGACAGGCTCCGCTCATGTTTTTGCTTCCGGCAATTACAAGCACTTTTCCAAAAGTCCCTTTATTGCCATCCGGCCGTCTTTTAGGCAGCAGGCTTTTTACCGGTTCCTTGTAGGAAAATACCTTTGGCATTTTCCTTTCAAAGCTTTCCTCAGTAATACCAATCTGTTTTACATACACTTCCCCTGCATATTCGCATCCCGGATACAGAACCATTCCCAATTTACGATATGCAAACGTAACTGTAGCATCTGCCCTTACTGCCTCTCCCATAACCTCTCCGGTATCGGTATGAATCCCGGAAGGCATATCCACACTGACTTTCCATGATTTACTCTCATTTATTTTTCGTACAACTTCCTTAAAACTGCCTTCTAACGCTCTTGTTAAGCCAATGCCAAACAAAGCGTCTACAATCATATCATATTCATCCTCCGGAAATACGGTGCAGATTTTCCCACCATAGGATTCAATAATATCAACCTGCAATTTCATCAATTCCGAAAAACGCCCTTTCTCTCCCGCAAGAAAAAAGGTAACCTGAAACCCTTCCTGCATAAGCAGTCTTCCTACCGCAATGCCATCCGCTCCATTGTTACCCGTTCCTGCTGCAATCAGAACCTTTTTCCGATTCTTCCCGCATACTTTGAATATCACTTCCACAACTCCCAATGCGGCACGCTCCATCAGTACCACAGCAGGGACATGAAATTTTTCTATTGTGTTTGTATCATATGTACGCATTTCTTCTGCGCTTACAATATATTCCATAGCAATCCTTCTGCTCAATCATCTTTTTTACTCCCCTCTGCTTTAACAGACAGCAATCGGGGCAGTTGAAATTTGTCAGCCTTCTTCCTTAATTCCACCCGATGGCGAAGTTAAATCCCTGGTTTTCTTTTCTGCCAGCGGATTATATCGCATATCAAAGGCTTCCAATGTTTCTGCACCAAAAATATCATGCATATAGGAATACAGCAATCTGTTTGCTTCTTCCTTTTCCTGTTTCCGAATAACCTTCTTTTTTAGCTCTACACGGATGTTGTTAATCCATTTGGTAATTGACTCGATTTCCATTGTATTTTGATGTAACCGGCTGTAACATACTTCCATCGTTGCAACCATTAATTTTCTGTTGAGTTCCTCAATTTCTGCCGGAAGTGTCTCCATTTCCTGCTTATACATTTCCAGCTTGTCACTACATTCTCTTACAAGACGCTGATTTGTTTCCAGTTTTTTCTCATTTATCTTTTCATTAATTCCCTGACTCAGTTCGTCTGCTGCAATTACGATTTCATCCATCAGTTTCTTTTTTACTTTTCTGATTTCTTTTGTTTCTGTATTTATCTTACCCTGTCTTTTAATCAGTTTATTCAGCTGTTTTTCCAGACGCAGTATTTTCGGACTGGCATCCGTCTGCGTAAAAAGCTGATGCCATTTATTATCTAAAGGCAAAAGCGGAATATCTTTTCCTTCTATTGTCTTTCTATGTTTATCCTCTGTGTACGGCATACTCCCCAATCCTTTCCGCCGGTATGCTAGTTTTCATTATCATACCGGGTAATATTATAGGACAACTTCATCAGACTGTCCGACAAATGAACATTTTCCACCTGAATCCCTTTCGGTACATTTAAATCCACATGCGCAAAATTCCAAATTGCTTTAATTCCATATCGCACCAGACTTTCCGCTACCGCTACCGCACTTGTTTTAGGTATGGTAAGTACAGCAATATCAATATTGTTTGCTTTTACAAACTCTTCAATATTCTCCATCGGCTGCACAGCAATCCCTCTGACTTCCTTACCTTCCAGTGCAGGATTGCTGTCAAATAATCCCTTAAGAATAAATCCGCGCCTCTCAAAATTCATGTAATTCCCAATCGCCTGCCCCAGATTACCTGCACCTATAATAATCAGGTGATGTGTCTGATTTAACCCAAGTATTTTACTAATTTCATCATATAAATATTCAACATTATATCCATAGCCCTGCTGCCCAAATCCGCCGAAATTATTAAAATCCTGGCGAATCTGTGACGCAGTCACCTGCATAAGTTCACTCAATTCCTGGGATGAAATGCGCTCCACACCTTCATCCTTCAAATCGCCTAAATACCGAAAGTACCGTGGCAGTCTGCCAATGACAGCCTGTGAGATTTCTTTCTGTTCCACAATAACTCCTCCTAAACCATGATATTTCAATTTTATATTAATGTTAAAATAATGTCAATGAATTGACAGGTTTTTATCACTCTGTTCAAATATAAAAAAATTTGATAAAATATACATTGTTTTTTGATATTACTCTAAACAGTTCATTTCAACTTATATAGAAAGGTAGCAAATAAAATGATACTATCCTGTCAAAATATAACAAAAGCATTTAATGAAAAAATGATTCTGAATCAGGTTTCTTTTCACATTGAAGATTATGATAAAGCAGCCATTGTAGGCATAAATGGTGCAGGGAAATCTACTCTTTTAAATATTGTCACAGGCAAACTATCTGCCGATGAAGGACTGGTTACTGTCTCCAAAGGAAAAACTATCGGATATTTGGAACAACATCAGGATGTAAACAGCCCCCGAACCATTTACGAGGAACTGCTCTCCGTAAAACAACACCTTCTTACTCTGGAAGAAAAAATCAGAGAAACGGAAAAATCCATGAAACAGGCTACGGATGAGGAACTGGAACAGCTTTTAAACAGCTATTCTCTTTTAACACACCAGTATGAGTCCGAAAACGGTTATGCCTACAAAAGCGAAATTACCGGCGTATTAAAGGGACTTGGATTTTGTGAAGAAGACTTTACAAAACCGCTTAATACTCTTTCCGGTGGACAGAAAACCCGTGTTGCACTGGGCAGACTCCTACTTTTAAAACCGGATTTAATTCTTTTGGATGAGCCTACCAACCATTTGGATATGTCCTCTATTTCATGGTTGGAAACCTATTTATTAAACTATAAAGGTGCGGTTATCATCGTTTCCCATGACCGTTTCTTTTTAGACCGTATTGCCAACAAAGTAATTGAACTGGATAACACAAAGGCAACTTCCTTTAGCGGAAACTATTCTGCCTATGCCGAGAAAAAAGAACAACTTCGTATCGCAGCATGGAATGCGTACATGAACCAGCAGCGTGAACTCAAACATCAGCAGGAAGTCATCGACAAACTGCGTTCTTTCAATCGTGAAAAGTCCATTAAACGAGCAGAAAGCCGTGAAAAAATGTTAGATAAAATAGAGGTCCTTGAAAAACCTACGGAAGTTCGCTCTGATATGAAAATCACGTTAGAACCGGTTGTACAAAGCGGAAATGACGTATTATCTGTGAAAGATCTGGCAAAATCTTTTGATTCCACCAGTTTATTCGAGCATTTAAATTTTGAAATCAAACGCGGAGAACATGTAGCCATTATTGGTGATAACGGTACCGGAAAAACAACGATTTTAAAAATGATAAATGAATTGACCCATCCGGACAATGGCACAATTTCCCTTGGCTCCAACGTACATATTGGCTATTATGATCAGGAACACCATGTGCTACATATGGAAAAGACCTTATTTGAAGAAATTTCCGATGATTATCCTTATCTGACGAATACCCAAATAAGAAATACCCTTGCTGCTTTCCTTTTTACCGGAGATGATGTATTCAAACGTATTGGCGATTTAAGTGGTGGGGAACGTGGTCGTGTTTCCCTAGCCAAGTTAATGCTTTCCGAATCCAATTTCCTTATTTTGGATGAGCCTACAAACCATTTGGATATTACTTCGAAAGAAATTCTGGAAAGTGCCATAAACGGTTATACCGGAACTGTGCTTTACGTTTCCCATGACCGCTATTTCATCAACAAAACCGCCAGCCGTATTTTGGAATTAAACAATCAGGTACTTACCAATTATCTTGGGAATTATGATTATTACTTAGAAAAGAAACAGGAACTCTCAGCTCCTTCTTCCGAAACCTCCGATACAGTCACAACTGTTAAAGAACCGGAAACTGCCGCCGCTCTGGATTGGAAAGCCCAAAAAGAAGAACAGGCACGCCTCCGAAAGAAAGAAAATGACTTAAAAAAGACTGAAGCAGAAATTGAGTCTTTAGAAACCCGCAGTTCTGAAATCGACGAACTGATGGCTGCTCCTGACATCTGTACCGATGTAGCCAAATTACAGGAATTATCCAAAGAAAAGGAACAAATAACGGAAAAATTAACAATACTTTACGAAAAATGGGAAGAGCTTTCTGAAGATTAATTTCAGAGAGCTCTTCCCATCTAATAGATAAATGCTGTTGATTTTCTTACATTGCTTCGTATGTTTTACGGATTTCCTTAATGAAATCTTCGCTGTTTAATACAGTTACATTCTCTAAAGAAGTAATAAGTGCCAAATCCTTTGTCATTTTACCATTTTCAATCGTAGAAAGAGTTGCTTTCTCTAATTTATCAGCAAATTCCATAAGTTCTTTGATACCATCCAGTTCACCACGTTTACGAAGAGCACCTGTCCACGCAAAGATAGTTGCTACAGAGTTTGTAGAAGTTTCTTCTCCTGCCAAATGTTTGTAATAATGTCTCTGTACTGTACCGTGTGCTGCTTCATACTCGTATACACCCTGCGGTGAAACCAGCACGGATGTCATCATGGCAAGTGAACCGAATGCGGAAGAAACCATATCACTCATAACATCTCCATCATAGTTCTTACAAGCCCAAATAAATCCGCCTTTTGCTTTCATAACACGTGCTACGGCATCATCTATTAAAGTATAGAAGTATTCAATACCTGCCTCAGCAAATTTTTCCTTATACTCTGCTTCATAAATTTCCGCAAAAATATCTTTAAATGTATGATCATATTTTTTGGAAATAGTATCTTTTGTAGCAAACCATAAATCCTGTTTTGTATCAAGTGCATAGTTAAAGCATGCTTTTGCAAAACTGCTGATGGAAGCGTCAGTATTATGCATACCCTGAAGGATACCTGCTCCTTTAAACTCATGAATTAACTCTCTTGTTTCTGTACCATCTGCTGCTGTAAATACAAGCTCCGCTTTTCCCGGACCATCTACTCTGATTTCAGAGTTTTTATAAACATCACCATAAGCATGACGAGCAAGTGTAATTGGTTTTTCCCAGTTTTTTACACAAGGCTCAATTCCTTTTACTACGATAGGTGCACGAAAAACTGTTCCGTCCAAAATAGCACGAATTGTACCGTTAGGGCTTTTCCACATTTCTTTCAGGTTATATTCTGTCATTCTTGCCGCATTTGGAGTAATTGTAGCACATTTTACCGCTACTCCATATTTCTTCGTTGCTTCGGCAGATTCAACTGTTACCTTATCATCTGTTGCATTACGATTCTCTAATCCCAAATCATAATATTCTGTCTTTAAATCAATAAAAGGAAGCAAAAGTTCATCCTTAATCATCTTCCAAAGTATTCTTGTCATTTCATCCCCATCCATTTCAACAAGTGGGGTTGTCATCATAATTTTTTCCATTAGCTGCCTCTCCTTTGCTATTTTGTTTTTTCCTCTGTGTCAGCTTCCTGCTGGCTATACATTTCTTCCAGTCCGTTTTTTACCATATTTTCATAAGCATTAATTATATGTTTATTGGCAAGTTCTTCGGCTTTTGATGCATCTTTTGCCTTAATTGCCTCCATAATCAGCCGGTGCTCATGGTTTGATGCTTCTCCTCTGCTCGCGTTCGAAAGCGTCTTTCTCCGAACCCGAAGCACATATTGATGGAAATCCTTTAATAAATGCTGCAACATCTTACTGTCACATGCTTCATACATAATATCATGAAAACGATTATCCAACTCTGCTATCTGTTCCAGATGACCTTTCGCTGCATGGAATTCTGCAAGATATATATTCTCTTCCATTTCTTCCAACTGCTCTTCTGTAATCTTTTCCGTTGCCCAACGTGCACAAAGACCTTCCAACAGAGAACGAATCATATAAATATCTTTTACATCCTCTACTGTAATTCCTGTTACATATGCACCTTTATTCGGAATAATCTGGATAAGTCCTTCTAATTCCAGCTGTCTGAACGCCTCTCTTACAGGAGTTCTGCTTACACCCATTTCTTCGCCTATGGCAACTTCCTTTAATTCTTCATGTTCCTTATATTTACCATTCAGAATGTCTTCCCTGAGTTTATGAAAAACACGTCCGCGAAGAGAATACTTATCTGTCACTTCCTGTTTCACATCATAACTTCCCATGTACTCACCTCCATCTGCTTCCCCAGAACATTAAACACACTTACCTATTGTAATGTAATATTTAATTTCTTGCAAACCTTTTCGATATTTTCTACCAGTTCTTCATCTGTCAGAACAGTTACTCTGCCACTGGCATACTCCCCATCTACCCACTGTTTAATTTCTTTTACAAGCTCACTACTCTTATCTACCTGCTTTTCGCCTCTTAACTTGTAATATGTATTAATCCAGTGTGCAATTCCTGCAAGCCCTGATGTATTGGAAACTGCACATAATACCGGACGATTCAAAAACTTCTCCGTATCAAAAATATTATAAATTTCTTCATTTTTCAAAAGTCCGTCTGCATGAATACCCGCTCTTGTCACATTAAAGTTTTTACCTACAAACGGTGTTCTTGGCGGAATATGATAACCGATTTCCTTTTCATAATACTCTGCCAGTTCTGTAATAACTGTGGTATCCATACCATTTAAATCACCCTTAAGCTGAGCATATTCAAACACCATTGCTTCCAAAGGAGTATTACCTGTTCTCTCACCAATACCAAACAGAGAAGTATTAATACCGGAACATCCATAAAGCCATGCCGTCGTAGAGTTAGAAACCGCTTTATAAAAATCATTGTGTCCATGCCACTCAATTAACTCATGTGGTACACCTGCGTGCGTATGTATTGCGTAAATAATTCCCTGTACACTTCTTGGAATCACTGCCCCGGCAAAATTGACCCCATATCCCATAGTATCACATGCTCTGACTTTAATAGGAATTTTGTATTCCTCCATTAATTTCATAAGTTCCAGACAAAACGGTACAACATAGCCATAAATATCCGCTCTTGTAATGTCCTCTAAATGACATCTTGGACTGATACCTTCCTCCAGACATTCTCTGATAACACTTAAATAATGATCCATGGCCTGTCTTCTGGTCATTTTCAGTTTCAGGAAAATATGATAATCAGAACAACTTACCAAAATACCGGTTTCCTTCATTCCGATTTCTTTTACCAATTTAAAATCTTCTTTATTTGCACGAATCCAGCTTGTTACTTCCGGAAATTTGTATCCTCTTTCCATACATTTATATACAGCATCTCTGTCCTTTTTGCTATATAAGAAGAATTCACTGGCTCTTATCATTCCATTCGGACCACCCAGTTTATGGAGATAATCAAAAATTGTTACTATCTGCTCTGTTGTATAAGGAGCTCTTGACTGCTGTCCATCTCTAAAAGTAGTATCTGTTATCCATATGTCTTTCGGCATATTATGTGGCACAATCCTGTCATTAAAAGGAATTTTAGGAACTTCCGAATAAGGAAACATATTTCTAAAAACATTCGGCTTTTCCACATCATCCAAAATGTACATATGTTCCTCTATCTCAAGAAGATTATTCTTCTCATTCATATATACAGGACGATTCAAAAATGTTTCATTATCTCTCATAACTTCTTCCTCCTCATATTTTAAAATATCATCTTCTCTGATATTTCAATTTCTTAAATTTCACACCTCGTATAATTGTATACAATCATACGAGGTGTGTCAAGAGCAGTTCTGGAAATTTACCTTTTTTTACCCTTTTTCTATTCGAATCGTACCAATAATTATTCTTTATAGATTAAGGTACCATTAAAATATATTTTTTTTACTTTACTTTCACCGTAATAAACACTTTGACACGCTGTACTGTTATAGAAAAGATTGTACATTGATAGTACTTTCACACGACACATTCCATTCCCCTCCTGTATGCCTGTCTCACTTTTACCATTAGTACAGATGGAAGAATCATACCAATTAGAACCTCCTGAAGCCTGTGTTACTACATATTCGTCATATGTTTTATCACATTCCAAATTGTAACCAATTACTGTATTTGTTTTTTTTCCACAACCTAAACTATACGAATCAATCGTTGCCGATTCAGACTTTTCACACTGAAGCTCTCCTCTGTTATATTTGTGTTTTCCCGTTGAACATCCGCTTGCATGACTGGATACACTGGTTGCACCACACCCACAATTTGCTACCCATGCCTGCGGAGTTCCTCCCGCCAGATAAGGGGCGCCCCATTCACACCAATAACCCTCCTCATAACATTCATCACTATGGTTATGATAAACAGGAACCGTATAACAGCCTCCTCCCGCAGTACTTCCACTATGCTTATGATAAATAGGCGAATAACAGTTTCCACCCGTTTCTGCATTACCATCATGCACATGTTCCACTACACGCTGCGTGCCGGAAATCCCCCCATAATATCCGCCACCACCACCTGCGCCTTCGGAGGAACTTGCACCAATTCCCGGTTCCGATGTTCCCGGATTCGCAACTCCACCTTCTCCGCCGCCATAGCCTGCATTGGCACCACCGCCGCCGCCGGCTACAACGATTCTGTCTGAAAGCTGATTTCCTGCCAACCGGACATCCGTAGCTCCTCCACCATTCGAAACCGTTCCTGCTCCACCACCATTATATCCTCCCTGTCCCCCGACAGTAATAACTACTTTTTCTCCTTTTTTAAGTTTAACAGATGCTGTAACCTTTCCACCTTTTCCTCCTGCATTAGTGGCATTTCCGCCTTGTGCACCTGCTGCTTCAAATTGATATATCCCTGAATATGGTACTATAAATTCCTGCTCTTTTCCCACATACTCAAAATCCCACTCCAACTCCTTAGCATACACACTTAAAGGGTGAAATAATGTTCCTAATACAATTGCCATATTTAAAATTAGCACTAAATGTTTCTTTGAATGTTGCTTCATACCCATACTTTCCTGCCTCCATGCTTCCTATTTATCTTCCCTACATTTACTGCACAGGAACCAAATATAATGTAGCAGTATCCGCATCCCATTTTTCAACTTTTACATTTACTTTGGATTTTAAATCATTAAAATCATTCTGCAAATTTTTAGTAACATTATTTAATTCTTTCATATTATTCACAATAGCTATAATCTCTGAATCCATCTGTTTCAATACTGCATCAATTTGTACAAGAAGTTCCTGCAGACTATCAATCTCCGATTCCGTCAATGCAATGCGCTCTTTCTGTTTTCCTCCTTCGGATTCCATCAACTCCATGCGGTTCTTCAACTTATCATCTTCGTTTTTCATCGAATCCATTTGTTCTTTCATCTTTCCGTCCTCAGTTTCCATCGATGTTATTCGTTCCTTTATTTTTCCATCCTCAGTTTCCATTGATGTCATTCGTTCCTTCATTTTTCCGTCTTCTGTTTCCATCGATGTCATTCGTTCCTTCATTTTTCCGTCTTCTGTTTCCGCCGATGTCATTCGCTCCTTCATTTTTTCATCTTCAATTTCCACGGAAGTCATTCGCTCCTTCATTTTTTCATCTTCTGTTTCCACTAAAGTCAAACGTTCCAGCAAAATACTGTCTTGTGCCTTTAAACTTTCAATTAACATTTCAGCCGCTGTTATTTTCTTTTTCATAGCCTGAAAAGTATTCTGAATGTCTGCCTTCACATGATTTAATTCATCACTGCTGTCTGCCTTCATCTTTTCCAGTAAAGCTTTTAGATCAACAATTTGCTTATTACCATCTTTCTTTAACTGTTCAAGTGCATCAAGTAATTCTTTTCTATTTTCTCCCACAGTTTGTTCCAATTGCCTAATCAGTTCTTCCTTTAACATGTTAAACATTTCTTCGCCGATAAAACTGTATTCTTCTTGTGTAATAAAGGTATCTCCGGCCTGTTCAATCAATTGACTCAACCAGTCATCCTTGAAGTTGTTGACTATATAGTCAACAACAGTTGCTATCTGTTCTTCACTGAAGTACTGAAAAAGCTCGTCCCATGTAAGATTTTCTTTTTGAAGTCTTTTGGACATCTCTTTTAATATCTGACTTGAAATTTCATCCAGTTTTTCTGTATTTCCTTCCTGTTCCAAAAACTGTGGTTCCAATTCATTTACACGTTCATTCAAATACTCTTTTAAATTCTTTTCAATGGAGACCGCCATTTCTTGTTCATTTCGATTTAAATTCCGATAATAAAGTACACCGATAAGTATACAAATTAAAAATAAAAGTCCTGTACCTGCCGTAATTAAAATTTTGCTGATTGGTTTCATCTTCTTCTCCTTTTCACGCAACAACAGCTCCTAAAAAGCGACAAAAAAAGAGCCATTTAACCAAACGACTCTCTAAACTTCTATTTTCTCTTAATTCATTTCTCTCAAATCCCTATATATAATATATACTTTCATATATCATTTTGTAAACGTGACTTTAGTACTATTTTGTATTTCATACAATAGTAAGCATTCTTCTGACATTCAACATTCCCCATCCCTGCTTTGTCCAAGGCTCTTCTAAGTCCGTCGCACTATAAATAATTCTACGCTTAATTTCTTCACACTCTAATCTTCCATACTTCTGTATTAATAAGGCTGCCGCTCCCGCCACAAGAGGGGTTGCCATTGATGTTCCGCTCTTTTTAATATATGGTTCGCCCCAAAAGCGTCTATTGCGCACATGACACTTTGCATTACAGGAAATAATATCCGTCCCCGGTGCCACCAAGTCAGGTTTTTTAATCGCAAACTTTGATGGACCTCTCCCGGAATACTGTTCACAAATATCTTTTCTGTTCCCAAAATATCCTCCGTCATGGCATCCAACCGTAATAATGTGTTTTCCCCATCCAAGCGGTGATATTGACATAGGTTTTGGCCCTGCATTTCCGGCAGCACACACAACCATAATGTTTTTCTGCCACGCTTCTTCTACAAGTTCCAGCATTGTCGCTAAAGCATCCTGTTCCATATTGCTTGTTACACCTACCGATATATTCACTACACATATATTATATTTCTCTGCACAATTCAAAATCCATTCAAATCCCTTTATCATATCGCTCAGATTACCGTCACCATCTGCATTTAAAACTTTTCCAATCACAAAATTGCATTCCGGGTGTATCCCTCTGTATTTTCCTCCGGAAACTCTGCCATTTCCCCCAATGCACCCCACAACATGTGTCCCGTGACCACTATCATCATAAATACCTTTCTTATTCTGTACAAAATCACAAAAATCTATAATTCTATTCTGAACGTCAGGATGATTTCCAATTCCGGTATCCAAAACCGCCACACCTACCGGTTTTCCTTTCATAATCGGATACATTTCATCCATACAATCTATCTGCTGTCTGACCCGATACACAAAAAATCCCCCAGCCTTTTTTATTATTTTATGCTGGGAGATTCTCCTTGCGCATTACTGCCACAAATTATTCATATTGTTAATATACTGTAGTTTTCGTTCCATCTACAATAACAAAAGCATTATTTCCTATTACTCTTGTCTTTCCAAGAACCCCCGGACTCTCCGGATATTCCAATGGATCTACATAACCACTTCCTGAGGAACCATTATTCTGTGAACCGTTCTGTGTATTACTATTATCAGTAGCAGTTCCTTTCGAATCATTCGTATCGCTTTCGATACTATCCTCTGCATACTTACTTACTTCTTTTTTCTCAATGGGATTGTCTTTTGCAAATTCATATGCATAGGTATCTTCCTCTGCTGTTATTTTAAGCTCATAACACTGGTCAAATGCTGTATCATGAATATAATTCACAGAAGGATGAATAATAGCTTCCTCTAAATTGGAACAATTTTCAAATGCCTTCATTTCAATTCTATATACAGAGTACGGTATCTCAATTCCCGTCAATGCTTCACAATTGCTAAAAGCAAACGCCGGAATTTGATGCAGTTTCTGACTTAAAAGAACCTTTTGAAGATTCTCAACTCCCCAGAATGCATACGGTCTTATCGCCGTAACCGTAGCCGGCATTTTAAATGCCTTATTCTCCCTTCCCGGAAGCATCTGTATCACTGTTGTTTTCTCTTCATCATAAAGAACACCTGATTCATAAGTCAGATATTTATTTTTAGAAGAAACATCCAGTTTTTTCAATTCAGAACATCCTACAAATACCCCTGAACCAACTGTTTCTACATCTTTTCCCAAAGATACTTTTGTTAATTCAGAACATCCTGCAAACACGCCATTTCCTAACTCTTTGGTACCATCCGGAATCGTAATTTTTTCCAAAGAAGTACAATTTGCGAAAGCACCATATGCAATTTCTTCTACTGAAGAAGGCATACTGACACTCACTAAGTTCGTATTTCCTGCAAACGCTTCCTCTCCGATTCTCTCTACCCCTTTCGGAATAGAAATCGTACTTGCAGAACCCTGATATTTAACTAATGTTCCTTCATTTACCTGGAAATCAGCTGTGGGTGTCTCCGCCTCCACAGCTGTTGCCGGTATCTGCGTAATGGCTGCCACTGCAACTGTCATTGCTAATGACATCCCTGTCACCAGTCTTTTCATTGTTTTTTTCATCCTAATAGCCATGCCTTTCTCACAACCTGTAAATTTAACAGATTATGCAACATTAACTTTAACAGTTCTTCTATCTTTCTTCATAAACAATGCTACTGAAATACAAGCAAGTCCGATGGATAAAAACCATTTTGGATGAATACCGTCACCTGTCTTTGGAGTTGAATCCAATGTACCGGTTGCTGATAAATTTTGTGTATCTACATATACTGTATATGGTGAAAAATGTGTTGCCCTAAATGTAACACATGGTACACCATCAATTGTTGAGAACTTAGGTGCTAAGTTTTCTAACTGTGAATTTACTACAGCAGCTGTTTTATTATTTCCTGCATACTCTTTTAAAGCATCTGGAATCGGTATTGTAATATCTACTGTATATCCTGTTGTATCTGTTATTTTTGTCGTTCCCGTAGAATCATACAAACTGATATCCATTGCACAATAACGAATGTTGTCAAGACTTCCGTATTTGTTCATAAGTGCTGCTTCTACAGCGGCAGTTGCCTCTGCTGTTTCTGAAATTTTAACAATAAATCCGTCTTTTGAACCATTTACTTTTGCAGCAGCCAAATCCGTATCGGAAATACCCGGTCTTGTAATAATAACCTTTGTTCCACCACTGGTATCTCTGTTTGAATTACCACTTACTGTACTGCTACTGCCACTTGAAGATTTATTATCCTCATAATTTGCAGTAACTGTTACATTTCCTGCCGGCATAGTAAAGGTTGTTGCTGCTAATCTAGTACTTGCAAGCGTAATATTTGTATTATCTGTTGTCCAGTTTTTAAACTTTTTACCGGCTGCCGGGTCATTCGCTGTAATAATAACAGTTGCTCCCTGCTTATAACTTCCGCTACCACTTCCGTTAATAACAGTTACAGAATATACGCCTTCCTTGTCCTTATCTTTGTCTTCGTCATCCTTATCCTTATCTTCGTCTTCTTTATCCTTGTCTTCATCCTCTTTGTCCTTATCGGTTCCGTCGGTATTCGTTCCGTCACCATTCTGACCACCGTTTCCGCCATTACCATTACCGCCACCGTTTCCGTCACCGGTGCCACCGCCGGCTCCACCAACCGGTTCATACTGAGCAACAAAGATATAATCATCCAGAATAGGACTTTCGTAAGTTACTCCGCTTGTCAGACAACGCCATCCTGTAAATTTGTAATTTTCTCTTGAAGGTGTTTTATCAGATGGGAAAATAACATTACCACCATGAGGAATACTTGCAGAATGTAATTCTGTGAAATCCCAGTCAAGGAACTGAACCGTATGGTTCTCTTCAATCAACAGTTTCGCTGTCAATCCATTGTCATTTGCAAAACGCCATGCAGATGTATCCTCATATGTTTCAATTGTAACATCCTTCATTTTATCAAATGCTTCAGAATTAATATAAACTTCTCTCGCCGGAATTCTTACCGTAAGACTGCTTGTCCATTCTCCTGTAGCTGTCTTTACTTTAATATCTTTAAATGCACCTTCTCTGATTTCATTTACAGATTCCGGTAACAATACCTGTTTCAGACTTGTACATGCTCTGAAACAGTTTTTCGGAATAACTTTCAGGTTTGTAGCTGTATGTAAATCTACAAGTTGAATATTAGTACAATCTTCAAATGCACTGATGCCGATTTCAGAAACTTTATCAATGCTTGGGTCTGTTGCATTTGAAATTGAATTATCTGCTCTTCCCGGAAGACATTCCACTAATTTATAAGTTCCATCTGCCTTCACTTCATAAATAATACTGTTCTCACAAATAAACTTGCTGTTACCACCTACTGCTGCAAGAGAAGTACATCCTCTAAACGGTGCAATACCTAAATCAGTCATTCCTTCACCTAAAATAACAGAGTTAAGACTTTCACAGCTTTCAAATGCAAAATCCGGTAATTTTTCTACCGTACTCATTTCAACTTTTTCAATATAATCGTTACCTCTTAGCAGGCTTTCTTTCTCGCCTTCAACTATTCCAACAGCAAAATCATCATATACACCACTGAAAATACCAGGTACTACGTCTGCCTCTGTATCTGCACTTCTTGTAAGTGAACTTCCAATGCTAGCCTGCCATGTTAAATAAATAGACTGCTTCGAGTTTGTATATGGTGCTACATATGCTTCAATACTTCTCTCATTCGCTCCATTCGTGTAGTAGAACGCAGAATCAATAGAGGTAACTCCCGAAGGGATTACAATATTCTTAACTGATTCTTCATATAATGCATTTTTAGCTAAAGTAGCCTGCGTATCATCTGCATTATAAATCGGATAAGAAATTAAAGTCACAACCGGTTTTTCATCTGTTGATGCTTTGTTATCATAAATAACAGATAAATTAGATGGTTCTAACGATTTGTATAGGATTCTTCGTCCCTGTCCATCAATATCATTATCTTTGTTCATTGCAAAATCAAATGGTTCAAATCCTTTTTCAATCTTACCATGGAAAATAAGACCCTTTGTTCCATTTGTCTTAAATGCATCTTTCTCAATAGTAACTTTGTCCATCTTGAAGTGAACATCTGTTAAAGCTTCACATCCTGCAAATGCTTCTTTTCCAATTTTTGTAATAGAATTTCCAAGTTCTACAGTCTTTAAAGCTGTAAAATCAGCAAATGCTCTTTCACTGATTTCTTCAATTGTATTGTCATCTACTATCAGTCCTACCGCTCTATCTTTAACAGAATCAAAGCATCCTTCTGCAATAGACTTAACAGATACTCCGTTATAATTACCTACAATTCTAATAATAACATCCGAAGCCGCAGGTGCATTCGGATCAGGTGTATAACACTCCAAAGCACCTGTCTTTGCATTCACCAAATAATAATCTGCATATTCTTTAGATTCATCTATATCCGGTGTACTCGGATCATCTTCACGCGCAACTGCTATTTCATAATATTCAACCCCATCTTTAGTTGTAAACTTAAACGTTTTGTGAGCCCTCTGTGTAGATGTTCTAGGGAATGAGTAATTAAACGGATTTTTGTACTCTGCTGAGTCATCCAAATTTGCAGGTCCTTCCACATAAAACTCTTCAGATGTTACCCACCAGAACGGATTGCACTGTCTCTCCTTCACAGATCCCTCTATACAAAACTGTACAAATGGTCCCTTAATGGTTACTGACTTCAGATTTGTACATCTTCTGAAAAATCCACCATCTAAAGTTTTACTTTGCGTTGAACTCGCACCATAAGATTGTGGTAATACACAACTAGTCAGATTAGTTCTGCCTTCTAACACAGACTCCCCAAAACCAGTAACACCATCTGGGAACTCTACTTCTTTCCATGAACCGGTAACGGAATTGGATAAACCATCCGAAACTGCAAAAGCACCTGTTCCGATGGTCTTCGTAGAGTCATGTTCCGTAAATTTTACATCATTAAGCTTTAAGCAATTATAAAAAGCATAGTCACCAATATCGTTATTTGATGTTACTTCAGTCATGTCAACTGTAGTCAAACCACCACAATCCGCAAAAGCACCTGTTCCAATGGTCTGCAAAGCCCCAGTCAATTTAACAGAAGATAATGCATTACATCCACGGAATGCCTCTGCACCAATAATCTGTATTGTTTTTGCAAAATTTACCTCTTGAAGTCCTGCACAATCTTGGAACGCATGATTACCAATAGTAGTATTGGCCATTCCTAAAGTAAGACTCTGTAAATTGGCACTTCCCTTAAACGCCTCATCACCAATACCTTTTATATGGTCACCAATTATAAGATTATAAATTTTCACACTCTCAGTTTTATCAGCATCCTGGTTCACTTGTGAAAAAGCATGCTCTGAAAAAGCACCTGCTGCAATAACAGAAATTGGATAAGACACCTTCATCGCAAATTCCTGTTTCGCTGTATCAAACGGAACATATGTTGTTTTTGATTCCATTGAATCTTCATCTTCTGAGGTTACCCTAACCTTTTCGGCTATACAATCTCCCGACACCGCTAATCCACATGCATATAAATCAAGTGCATATTTTTCAATCTGACCAGGATCCATTTTCTCAAAATCGACTTTTTGATTTCCCGGATGCCAAAGATCATAATCTGTTTGAAGATCTCCTGTTTTAGGTTTCTCTCCGTCATAATATTTGGCTTTAACATCATCCATAGTAAATTCCCAATACTCCGCAGCAACTTCATTTGGAATAACCAACGTTCCAGAAGTACCATTATCTTTCGGAATAACGTCTTTGTTATATGCAACAATCGCACATTCCACACCATGCTTCTGAATAAGGTACATCTGACGTTTTACATAGCCGCCTTCATCAACAATAACCCATCCCGGAACCGCTTTTGTTTCATCATAAATATCATACTCATATCCAGGAATCTCATACTGTGATTCCAATACACCGTTTTCATCCAACGGATAACTATTCTCTGATAACGGCTCTGTTTCCACTGTAGTTGTACCATCTCCTGTTGCCAGCGTTCCTGCTGCCGCATTTTCCTGCACAGGTATTGCCGCAATAATCAGTGCTGTTGCCATAAACATAGCCGACACACTCTTCCGTATCGTCCTCTTCATCTTTCTGTTCATTTTTTTCTTAGGTGCTGTTTTTCTCATTCTATAGCTCTCCCTCTTATTGTAAATTCGAAAATTCCTAATTTATCTTTCTTGCAACTATAACAAATCTGCCTTCCGGTTCCGAACTGTCACATGTTGATAACGTTAACAGCTGATCACCGTACTGCGCCGTTATCCCTGTATCATACAGAGACAACTCACTCATTTCTTCCATGTTGGAATAAAATTCTTCTGCCGAATTGGCTTCGATAAACTGATAATACTTAAATACAATCTCGTCCTCGTTATAAACTCTGGATCGGAATACATACATAATCGCATATAGCCCCTTCTCATAGATTGTATCAAACCGAATTACCGGATGTTCTTCATAATAAGACTTTTGGCTGTATTTATCAAGTCCTCCGAACATTTTACCGGACTTCATATGATGTCCGTAAACAATCAGATTCATACTTGGTTTCAACACATCACAATCCTTATCAAGAAAAATGGATCCGTTCTTGTCATACTCCTGTTCAACATTATGATCAAGATAATATGTATTATTTTCTGTTTGCATAACAGGGTAATCTATTATTGTATCGTCAATTTTTACCCATCCGATTAGACTTCTATTCTTATTATACAAAATTTTGTACTCATCAAGCACTTCTTTTTCAACGACTTCCTCTTCAAAACTGTAATTTTGCTTAGGTTTCTCTGATGTAGCCGATGAACCGGTAACTT
This sequence comes from Lachnospiraceae bacterium, assembly GCA_017437065.1. Classification (GTDB taxonomy): domain Bacteria; phylum Bacillota; class Clostridia; order Lachnospirales; family Lachnospiraceae; genus RGIG3002. The sequence continues at coordinate 29,536 of JAFSBX010000050.1, read as the reverse complement.
TTAACTCTGCCCATTCTTTATATGTATCGGTAGTCCGTTCTACAAAATAGTAATAAATCCCATAATACCCAAAGCAGGTCACTGCAAGAAGACTACATAATATAATAATCCATTTCCTTCGTTTTTCTCTCTGCCTTAACTGCCAGAGAATTTCAACCTGCATGTTTTTGTCATATTCATCAAAATTCTTCCCTTTCTTTCTCCCCTGTTTTTCTGTCTTTTGTACAGCATGTTTCTTTTTTGTTTTTTTACCGGCAGGTATATCTTTTGCCAGCTTTGTCATTTGTTCTATTTCATAAATGAAGTCTTCTCCCACCATTGTTTCAAAGCTGTATTTTCCGCTTTGAAGCTCCTCATTCAATTCCCGGAGCCGGTTTGAATCCTCCAGATTATAACTTTGTTTCAGTTTCTCTATTTTTTTATTATCCCGGCAGGCAGCTTCATAATCCGACCTTGTTCTGAACTGCCTTCCGGCAACGTTCCATCCGCCTGTTGTCATAGTAATAACTTCTCCTTTTACTGTCCATTATACCATAAAAACATAATTTTGGTTATATTTATTTTCATACATAATCCATTTTACTATATCTTGTAATAAATTCAAGTATTTTGTCAATATATGCTGTTTTAAATTATTTTATTTTTTTAGAAACACTGACATGCCATCCCACATAAGATATACCATAAAACAAAACAACATGGAGGTAACTCATGAGTGATTTAACTGCAACTCACTGCGGATGCAACAATGTATCCAACAACAATAACGGATGTGGAAGCTGGATTTGGATTTTAATTCTTCTTTTCTGTTGCAATGGAAATAACAATGGCTGCGGCAACGGCATTGGTGATATCTGCGGTGGCAACAATAATGGCTGCGGATGTGAAAGCATTATCTGGATCATCCTGCTTCTCTGCTGCTGCGGTGGCAACAACAATGGTTGCTGCTAATCTGAATCTTTTTGGCATTTCCCATGAAATAGGCTCTTTACGGAGCCTATTTTCTTTTCATAAACCATACCCGTTACACATAAAATGGTATGACAGATGAAAAGGAGAACACATGGACAAAAAACAAACTGACAAAATAGCAGCCTTCGATACGTTATATACAACTAACCACATTCAAATGTTAAAAATTCTTGTTCCGGTCGTTGGTAAAGAGTTTCGTCATAAACTGGCTATTTATATTAAATATATGGAATTTCAATATACCCTGTCCCTTGCAAAATCTTCCCCTCTGTCTTTCAGTCTTTGCGCCGAATCCGGAAATTCTTCTGTGGATTTCTGTGATGTATGCGACGAACTTTTTCCATTCTGTACGGAAAAAGAACAGGCAATGATTCAAAATCTGAAAAACATGCAGGGGGCATTAAAACAGTATAAAGAACTGGAAGCTGCCATGTCCATGATGAAAGAACTTTTTCCGGAAGGTACAAATTTTTCCGGAAATGCAGGATTCTCCGATATGGGTGGCGGATTTTCCCCTGATATACTCTTTAACTTTCTGTCTCCGGAACAAAAAGATATTTTTTCCATGTTTCAAAATAAGGAGGATTAATTTATGGAACACCCAAAATGGATGGATGACCCTGCTGTCGCCCATATTTCTACTGAAAAACTTGAATTTCTTCATTCTTTGGTCTTTGAAAGCAAAGGACTTTCCCAAAAAGAAATGTTTTCTTTTCTTATGTCCGTTATGAAAAAAGCAAAAGAAAAAAATATTCAATTCAAAGAAAATGAAATGAATCTGCTTATTCAGACAATCAAAAAATACAGCTCTGCGGAAGAAATCGCCACCATTGAAAAAATGGTGGCAGCAAAAAAGAAGGGTTAATCCCTTCTTTCTTCTGCTTTCGGAAATGTAATAATTGCTTTAAATAAATCACCATCCAGATAAATATTGAATTTTCCGTTTTGAGCTTCTGTCAGAGTTTTTGCGATAGAAAGCCCGAGTCCGCTTCCTTCCGTACTTCTTGAAACATCTCCTCGAATAAAACGTTCTGTCAATTCATCCGCATTGATATTCAGAGGTTGTGCCGATATATTTTTAATTGCAAGAACAAAATTCGTAGTTTTCCCTTCCTTCATTTCCCGTCCATCGACGTAAACCCGTGTTCCCGGCATGGCATATTTAAAAATATTATTAAACAGATTTTCTATAACACGCCACATTCTTCTGCTATCCGCTTCAATATACATGTTTTTCCCTTCAAAGGTTACCACCATCTGTAAATCCTTTGTTTCAAATTTTTCCGAAAATTCACCAATTGCCTGATTGAGCAATTCCACAATATTAATCCGTTCAATATGAAGCGTAATATTTCCGGAAGAGATTTTTGATGCCTCTACCAGGTCATCTGTCAATTGTTTCAACCGTTGTGACTTACTGTCAAGCACATCGATGTAATTTTTTACTTTTTCGTCCCGAATGTCTTCTCTTTTCAGAAGGTCTACATAATTAATAATGGATGTCAACGGTGTCTTAATATCATGTGAAACATTCGTAATCAGATCCGCTTTCAATCGTTCATCCTTCATGCTTGTTTCTACTGCCTGTCTGATGCCATCTCCGATACTGTTAACCGCTTCTGCTAAAATTTTATTATCTCCATAAAGTTTTGATGTGTCTACTTTATAGTTCAAATCTCCACTCCTTATTTCTCCGATACCATCTACTATCTGCTTTTTATCCACACTGTTTCTAAATAAAATCCAGCCTACTATTATATCTGCTATTACTAAAGGTAACACAAACAGTTTATTCCTCGTCTCAACAGTAACCAGCAACACAACAATATTGCCAACCAAAAATCCACAATACGGTATCAGTGAGCGAACTACAACAGGCATATTTCGATACATGGTTTTTACTGCTTCTACAACCTTCAAAAATACCTTTTGATAAAAAGCCCTTAACACATGATAAGTAAAACTGCCTTTCCAAAAAGTGTGTATTTTACATTTTCTTATAAAACTGTAAAACAAAAAACTTCCTACACTGCTTATAATCAACGTTTCTATCATAACAATCTGAATAATTGTCATATTATCCGTTTTCTGCCATACAAACATATCATAGGTAAACATTCCCATAATCATCAGCAGACCAACTGCAATTCCGCAAAGTAACAGCCATATTTCCGTAGGAATCTGTTCAAATTTTGTTGCACATATCTGAATCTGTTTTTCCCCTTCTTCTGCGTCACATTCCTTTCTTCCCGCATATATAGACTGAATTACTAAAAGTACCAGATAAATACCTATACATGCTACTGCACCTATTACATACTGCCACCAATGCGGCAAAAAATTATTAAATGCGTATTCCGCTTTTGCAAACGCATCCTGCGCCGGATATTTATCATCTACAGCTATCCAGATTCTTGTATTTTCCGTATAAGCATAATTATACTCATTCATCAACTGAAGAAAGTATTCCTCGGAAATATTTGTATTTGTAAAATATTCCATATCATACGGACTATAATAGATATTTTTTTTGAAACTGCTAAAATACCCCCTAATCGCATCTTCCCTAAAATCTTTTAAGGTTGCATTTGTAAAAAATATATTTTCTCCATCTACCATCATTTCCATACAATAGATAAGATTAGAATTTTCCAGACTATAGGAATTCTCATAATTCAGATATTCCTGATAATTATAATAGAGACTGTTGGCAGCTTCGGCGATATTTTCACAAAGTGCGTAATATTCTTCCCACGAAGAAACAAGCTCCTGAGGTGTTTTTCCATCTACGGTTTTATAACGGTTCGAAAGGATTGTCTGATAATTTTCTTCTGAAAATGTTACTTCCTCATATGAAGTTTCTTCTTTCAGCCTGTATGTCTCTTCATCCTCATACTCTATATGTTTTTTCTGTGTGGGATGAAATCCTGTAGTATAAGTACCTTCATACTGGGTATATGTAGTCTCATCTGCCAGAAAATTATTCATTTCCAGCTCTGATGAAAAAACCTTTACTGTATACTCTAATCCATATTTTCCCCATTTCAGCAAATCTTCCAGTCTGTAATTTGCAGTCACATATTGTCCGGAAAGCTGTTCCGCACGGTTCACATACGCCGTTACGTCAATTTTCTTCTTTCCATCAAATTCTCCATCCGTTTCCAACTGACTTTTGATTACGCTTATGCGTACTGCATCACGAATCCCACGTTCCAATACCGTAGTATAAATGTCTGATTCTTCAAATGGCATATCATATTCAAACGGATTCAAAAAGAATTTATATTTCTGAAACTTGCCGGTCACGTCCACCATAGAACCGACTGCCACACTTGCAATACATACTGCTGCTATTGCTGCTACGCACTGTTGAATCAAAAACAAAAGTATTTTATTTCCTGTTGCCAATGTACTCTTTTTTTTCATTTACACATCTTCCTATTGTTTTTCAATCTTATATCCTACACCCCACACCACTTTTAAATACCTTGGCTCTTTCGGGTTAATTTCTATTTTTTCTCTGATATGCCTGATGTGTACGGCTACTGTATTATCCGCACCGATGGCATCCTCATTCCATATACTTTCATAAATCTGATTGATAGAAAATACTCTTCCCTGATTTTTCACCAGCAAAAGAAGGATATTATATTCTATCGGAGTAAGCCTTACTGCCTCGCCATCTACCGTAACTTCTTTTGTATCATCATTCATACAAAGTCCGCCTACTACAAACAAGGCATTGTTTTCTGTATTCAAATTGCCAAGACTTGTATATCTTCGCAGATGGGATTTTACTCTGGCTACCAGTTCCAACGGATTAAACGGTTTTGTTACATAATCATCTGCACCGATATTAAGTCCCAGTATCTTATCTGCATCTTCTGACTTTGCAGACAGAATAATAATCGGAATACTGCTGTATTCCCTTATTTTCAAAGTTGCATGTATACCATCTAACTTAGGCATCATAATATCTATAATCAGCAACTGAATATCTTCCTGCTTCAATACTTCTATTGCCTGCTCTCCATCATACGCCTTATAAATCTGATACCCTTCCTGTAATAAATATATTTCTATTGCTTCCACAATCTCTTTATCATCATCGCATATTAAAATGTTTGCCATTTTTCCTCTTCCTCTCGTCTGATTTTCATTTAACCATGTTTATATTAACACAAAAGTATTATTTTCTTTAATTTTTTCTTAAACTCCAAAAAATTTTTTTATAAAAATTCCCTCCATAAATCAAATGGAGGGAATAACACTACACTTTTCTGGAATAATTGTCTTTTACAGGGCTGCCACTGTACCCTTTTCCTTCTTGTCGGTTTCCAAGGTTTGTATACTCACCGTTTTTATCATAAGAATCCAACAGATGCTTGTTCCTTATTTCGAACCATTCCATATCTTTTTCCTGCTGTCCGGGTCTTTCTTCCTTGTTTTCAAAAGACTGTTCTTTCCGCCCTTTTGCCATCTCTTTCATTCTTTTCAAAAAGGCATCTTTACCTGTCTCAAAACGTTCTTTTGCCTGATCAATCTTTACTTTAATTGCAGGTATTGCTGCTGAAAGCTTCCAACGCTCCGGCTCCGACTCGTTTTCCCGTGGCTTTACAGTTTTGACATCTGCTACTGTCTCCATTGCTAATAAATCCGCAACAGTAACTTCTTCCGTCTTATTATGACCTTGTTGTAACTCTTCCCCTTTAACAACACCGGAAATTTCCTCCGCATTTTCTTCATCTGCAGATTCATTCCATATTCCCCTAAAAAATCCTATTCCATTTCCCAAAAGCTTTTTTATGTTGATTGTCACGAAATCCAGCATGGAAATTTTCGATACAGAAGGTTGCTGTACCGCTTCCTGTTTCGTTGCTTTTACTTCCATATCAGCATCCGGTATTTTTCCCGAATGCTTATGCACACAATTAGATAAATTATGCTCTCTTCCGGTTACACTTGTAGTATACGAATCAACACTATGAATCATAAGGACCTCCCCTTATTTCATGACAACTCTTCGGAAATTCTTCTTACCACGTCTTACTACAATGCCGTCTCCTTCAAAAGCCGCCATATCAAAAGTAGCTTTAATATCGGTTACTTTTTCGTCTGAAACAACAACACCGCCCTGTTCTACCGCACGTCTTGCCTCAGAACGTGAAGCAGTAAGCCCACTCTTCACAAGCACTGCTAAAATATCCATTTTTCCGTCCTCAAAATCTGTCTCTTCTAACTGAGCAGTAGGCATATCAGCTGCATTTCCGCCACTAAACAACGCTCTTGCGCTTTCCTGTGCCTTTGTGGCCTCTTCTTCACCATGAACAAGTTTGGTAAGCTCGAATGCAAGAATTTCTTTTGCTTTGTTTAATTCACTGCCTTCCCATTTATCCATTTCTTCAATCTGCCCTAACGGTAAGAAAGTAAGCATTCTTAAGCATTTTAATACATCTGCATCTGCCACGTTTCTCCAGTACTGGTAAAATTCAAACGGAGAAGTTTTGTTCGGATCAAGCCAGACAGCACCTTTTTGTGTTTTACCCATCTTTTTACCTTCGGAGTTCAGAAGTAATGTAATAGTCATTGCGTAAGCATCTTTACCGAGTTTACGACGGATTAATTCTGTACCTCCAAGCATATTGCTCCACTGGTCATCTCCACCAAACTGCATATTACACCCGTATCTTTCAAATAAAGACAAGAAATCGTAGCTTTGCATAATCATGTAGTTAAACTCAAGGAAGCTAAGTCCCTTTTCCATTCTCTGTTTGTAACATTCTGCAGAAAGCATACGGTTTACGGAGAAATGTGCTCCGATATCACGGATAAATTCAATGTAATTTAAATCCATTAACCAGTCCGCATTGTTTACCATAAGTGCTTTACCGTCTGAGAAATCAATAAAACGGCTCATCTGCTTTTTAAAACATTCACAGTTGTGTTCAATGGTTTCTTTTGTCATCATGGAACGCATGTCTGTTCTTCCGGAAGGATCACCAATCATCGCCGTACCTCCACCGATTAATGCAATCGGCTTATTTCCTGCCATCTGTAAACGTTTCATTAAGCAAAGTGCCATAAAATGTCCTACATGAAGACTGTCTGCAGTCGGGTCAAAACCAATGTAAAAGGTTGCCTTTCCGTTGTTGATTAATTTTTTAATTTCTTCTTCGTCTGTAAGCTGAGCCAAAAGCCCTCTTTTTTGTAATTCTTCAAATACTGTCATCTTTTTCCTCATTTCCGCGTTTATCACGCTCTTCTATCTTTATTTTTATTTTTTGTATCCGCTTTGTCAAGTCCTTTGCCATAATTCCTTTATTTCAGGTAACAAAATCTAAGATTAACGCCAAAAAACCTCGTCCCTTTCATTCAAAGGACGAGGAATAAACCCGTGTTACCACCTTTATTCACAAACAACTCACATTGTCTGCCTTAGCAAGTACAGCCGAAGCGATACTTTTGTGCAATAACGGGCACATTCTCCGTCACATCCTACTTAACTTTCGGTGTGAAGCTCCAAGATGTATTCATAACCAGTTTCCAATGCGCCTCTCATCTCCCGGCTGCTTTCTGTATCTTCCGCTCGTTACTACTTGTTCTCTTCATAGCCTTTGTTAATATAGCAAAAATTTTAGCCTAAGATTTTTATTTTGTCAATATCCTCTTTAGCCTTTTTGCTTCTGCTCTATTTCTTCTCCAACATGATTTTCTTCATCCTCAATCTCAGCCATTACCTGTCTTGCCTTAGTATCCTGATGAATGGCACGCATAATACGGTTCGCATCCTCCGGGGAAAACATTCCAATTGCTTTTGACAAATCGCCCAGATTCTCTCTGTTTACAATCAATGCACCGCCTCCCTCTAACGGAATTGTGAGACAATTTTTCTTATCAGAATCATCGCCCAGTACAAGTTGATTTTTTTGTGTATTGCAGAAAAATGTGACCCCATTGTATTCAATTACTCCGTCAACAGCTAAATGATAATAAGGAGCCTTTTTATCCTCTCCGCTAAGATGCAGCTGTAATCTGTTTCCTCTCATTACTTCCGTTTGTCCGCTTTTTATTTGCTCTGTCGCCTCCTCTTTTTCTTCCTGTTTCCCGGCTTCTTCCTGACTTGCTGCCAGTTCATGGCTCATTCTTTCATATACGGATTCTGCCGTTGCTTTTTTATTCGTATTTGCTATACCATTTTCACAACTCTGTTTTGTATATTGTACACTTGAAATTATCATTCCTGCTCCTCTCTATCTCGACATACCTCAATATTTATGCCTGATAATTAAACCTGCTTCCACTAATTCCATAATTTGCCAGCAGCAAACTGTATGCTGCATTACTTAAAGAATTCAGATTCGCCTCTGCGTTTTCTGTTATTTTTTTACTTCTTTCCAATACTTTATCGGCATAACTTCCTTCTCCCTGAAATACTTCTTTCAAATTTTCTATTCCAATCTCTTGTAATTGTTTGCTGGACAGTTCCAACTTTCCGTATTTATTTTCAGTAATTCCAATTTTTTCTAATTTACTTTTATAGCTGACCGCAAAGTTATGAAACTGTCTTACATACATTTCATTTATTGTTCCACCTTCACTATTCAAGCTTTGTATCATTTCATTATAATCTTTCACAAAATTTGTTATCTTCGTCAGAATTTCTTCTCTCTCAGGTTCCGTCTTCGGTTCAGCTTCTTCATTTCCCCACAGCGTTCCCTCTTTTGTATTCAACAGCTTTTCTAAGTTTTTCACTACATTTTCAGCCGCTGCTTCCATAGCTTTATAATTTTCTTTCGTTTTTTCCAGCATTGTTGATGATGTAGTACTCTTTTTGTTTGTTTCCTTCAGCATAGCCCTTTTCTCAGCCAGCGTTCTTGCCAAAGAGGTTTTTGCACTTTGACTTCTTTTTGCCGAATACAATGTATTAGAACTTATTTTCGTCCGTTGACTGCATATCGTTTTTAATTTCCGGTTTCGTATCTCCTTTGACCTCATTACCATAAAACTAATGTTATGTCTCCCAATTTTCATATCTCTTATGTCCTTTCCCTTTGTTTATCTTAAAACATTATCGCACTAATCAAAGACACTCATTTCTGCTGATTACACAATTATGTTTGTCTTCCTTCTATATATCCCATATACCTTTCAGTAAATTCACTATATTTGCGTTTCGCTAAATAAACACTCTCCCCATTTTTCAAGTGAATACTTTCCGCATCATATCCCGTTATTTTAGACATAGCCACAAGGTAGCCCCTATGACATCTAAAAAAATCCTGTCCTAATTCTACTTCTAAATCATCCATTTTCTTATAAAACTCTAATATTTTATCCTCTAAGTGTAAAATAATTTTCCTGCCATTATTTTCCGCAAAAATAATATCATTCAACAAAACATTATGATATGCTGTCTTACTTTTTACTACAATCGACCGCTCTTTTTTTTCATTCTCTTTTACCTCATTGTTTTCTCTCCTTTCTGCCCTTTTCAAAATATATTCCAATCCGCTTTCTTCAACCTCCCCTATATTCAAAATCCATATATCAATTTCTTCTTTATTTTGTAAAACCTCCTCTTCCGACGAAAACCAAACAATCCGACATTCCACCTCCAATTTCTCTACAAACCTCTCCAAATATTCCCTATTTTTCTCCTCATCACCACACACTCCAACCCGAAGCATCTGTCTAACCTCCGTCATCCAACTTTTCCAAACAAAAAGACACTGCCACCCCGAAACTGTTTTTCTCGTTCCATCGATGACAGTGTCTTCTTTTCTGTGATTCCTTCACATCTTTCCTTTATTCACAGTTAATATCGACACAGATATTTATTTATTAAGTTAAATGTAATGAAAATTCTGATTTTTGTAATCAAATACAACAAATGAATTATTTGTTTACCATCAGCTTCGCCATTGCCTGATTCAGACCGTTTACCGTCAGCTTGTACATTGGAAACATTGCTTTAATTGCCGTTTCCGCTTCTCTCCACGGTGCGTGTCCGGGAGCCATTTTCGGATTCAGCCATACTACCCTTTTATAGTGGCGTTTCAATTGTAAAAGCCACTCTTCTCCCGAAAGTCCGTCATTCGGTCCTCGGTAATTGCCACTGGTAGAATACAACTCCTCCGGTGCCATTGCTGCATCTCCTACAATGATAACCTTGTAATCACTATCCAAATTACGGAACATCCATTCCGTCTCTATCCAATCACCGTTTTCACATTCCGGTGTCTTGTACAGGTGAGAATAAATGCAGTTATGGAAAAAGTAAGTTTTTACATCCTTGTAATGATTGGACTTGTGTACAGACTGAAACAGCTCCGTCAGCAACGTACTATACGGAATCATTGTCCCGCCCGAATCCATTAAAAGCAACAGTTTCACTGCATTTTTCCTTGGTTTTTCCATCACAATCTGTAGACACCCACCATTGTTACAGGTCTTGTCTATCGTTCCGTCAATATCCAGCTCCGTTCTCGGAATATCCAGTTTTGTGGAAAACTGACGAAGTTTTCTCAAAGCAAGCTGGAACTGTCTGTTATCCAACACTTTATCGTCACGAAAATCCCTATATTTTCTCGCACCTACCACAGAAAATGCGGATTGAAAACCTGTCTTACCGCCTACACGTACACCACCTACGTTACCTCCGGTATTACCAAAGGAAGTTTTTCCCATTGTTCCAATCCAATAACTTCCTCCGTTGTGCTCACTGTCCTGATCTTTCAATCTCTCTTTAAATTTCTGTTCAATTTCTTCTTTATCAATAATGACTTCTTCATTACTAAGCCAACTTCTCTCTTCGTTTGTCAGCTGGTCAGGTACAATTTCATCCGACTTATCCAGCCAGCGAAGCATCTGATTGGTCAACTCCGGCTCGTGCTGTGCAGCCTTAAATTCCTTTTCAAAAGCCATGTCAAACTTGTCATAGTCTGTTTCGCTTTTCACCAGAATTGCCCTTGCCACATAATAAAACTGTGTCAGACTGCTGCCACAAAGATCTGCATTCAGTGCTTCCTGCAAAGTAAGCCATTCACTAAGTGTTATATTTAATCCAAATTCTTTTAGCGTATAAAAAAATTTACTGAACATAGGCTAGTCTATCCTTTTTTTCACAGATTCCAAATCTTCGTCTTTCTTTACCATAACTCCTAAAAACGGCAGTTCCTTCATCAATGTATCTGTTGGTATTCCGCCAATCTGCAATGCATTAATCCAGTCAATCAATTCGGAAGTACTTGGTTTCTTTCTCACATCCCTGATTTCACGAATCCAGTAAAATACTTTCATCGCATTTTTCATCAGATTTTCTTCCACATTCGGGAAATGAGTTTTCACGATTTCTTCCATTAACTCCTGATTTGGAAATTCAATATAGTGGAAAATACATCTTCTAAGGAAAGCATCCGGTAATTCCTTTTCTGCATTGGATGTAATAATTACAATCGGTCTGTGTTTTGCCTTTACCGTTCTCTTTGTTTCATGGATGTAAAACTCCATCTGGTCAAGCTCCCAAAGTAAATCGTTAGGGAATTCCAAATCTGCTTTATCAATTTCATCAATCAATAAAACCACCTGCTCGTCCGCTTCAAAAGCTTCACCTAACTTTCCGAGCTTAATATATCTTGCAATATCATCTACACCCTCTTCGCCGAATTGTCCGTCATAAAGTCTCTGAATAGTATCGTATGTATAAAGACCTTCCTGTGCTTTCGTCGTAGACTTGATATTCCATATAATCAACTTTTTGTTTAAAGATTTTGCCACTGCTTCCGCTAACATGGTCTTCCCTGTTCCCGGTTCTCCTTTGATTAACAACGGTTTCTTTAATGCCATTGCAATATTTACACTTGCCATCAATTCCTCTGATGCCACATATTCCGAAGTACTGCCAAATTTTTCTGCCATATTCATTTCCTTTCACATTCAAGTTTTGTTATTCCTATGTTACGATATTTACAGCACAAAAGCAAGAAACATTCGTTCCTTGCTCTTGTAATCGTAACTGTTTGTTACTGCTCATTTCATAATCAGTAACAAATACTTTCATCTTAATTGTACTATTTATTTCGTCTGAAAAGAATTCCATTTCTTAAAAGTTTTCCCTCTTTGAAATTTCTATCAAACAGAATTTCACCGCCTGCCTTCACTTCAACTGCCTCATCCGAACAATTGACAATTACCTCCACATAATTATCAACCCAGCCTACTTTCGTAAAATGAATTACACGGGGATTGTCATATTCTGCCGGAAAATGGAAATTTCTGCTCTGTAACAGCTTTTCTTCTTTACGCAATGCAATCAGCTTTTTAATAACCTCAATCCGCTCGTCAAATTCTCCTGCTTCAATCTTCTTCCACGGCATACATCTGCGACAATCCGGATCATGTCCGCCCTCCATGGCAATCTCTGTTCCGTAATAAATGCATGGACTGCCCGGCATAGCAAATAATACCGCAAGCTGCTGGTAAAATTCATCCAGACTTTTCACCTCTGAACGTAAACGCTTCGTATCATGGGAATCCAACAGATTAAACAGCACATCATTTGTCTGTTGCATATATCCGGTATAACAACGGTTTATCGTATACTCAAAATCTTCCCCTGTTAAGGATTCATCAATCCAAAAATCCTTAATACTTTGACCTAACGGATAATTCATAACCGCATCAAACTCATCACCACGTAGCCAGCCAAGTGCATCATGCCAGATTTCTCCAAGAAGATAAAGCTCCGGATTAATGGCTTTCATCTCACTGTGAAGTTCTTTTAAAAATGTATGTGAAACCTCATTTGCCACATCAAATCGAAGTCCGTCCACCTTATATTCCTCTACCCATTTTTTGCATACATCCAGGAAAAATCTGCGAACCTTTGGATTATTTGTATTCAGCTTCGGCATATTATCAAAAAAAGCAAATGTATAGTACTGTTTTTTCTTTGCCGCCCCACCTTTAAAATTAAGCGGCCATTCATTAATCATAAACCAGTCAAAATACTCCGATTCAGGTCCTTTTTCCAATACATCCTGCCATGGTTTAAACTTTTCACCGCTATGATTAAATACACAATCCACCATAATGCGGATTCCCTTTGCATGTGCTTTATTTACAAGCTCTTTAAAATCTTCCTCCGTGCCAAAGTTCGGGTCAATTTTCCAATAATCTGTCGTGTTATATTTGTGACTGGATGGCGACTCGTTAACCGGTGTCAGATAAATTCCTGTAATACCAAGCTCCTGCAAATAGTCCAATTTCTTAATAATTCCGGGAATATCGCCACCGAAAAACTCCGAATTTTTAACATTTCCTTCTTCTCTCCAAGGTAATGTATTTTCAGGATTCAAACTCTCGTCCCCATTGCAGAAACGTTCCGGAAAAATCTGATACCAGACCGTATCATTTACCCAGTCAGGTGTTTTAGCTATATCACTGGAATTCATCCAAGGCATCACAAAACACTGTCTGCTTCGTCCTTCCAAATGCATCTGTTTTTCGCTTAAAAAACCATCCTCAAAATAATACCATTTCTCCGTATCCGTAATCAGTTCAAAATAATATTTTAAACGTTTATACTCCGGTTCTACGGTTGTCGTCCACCAGATTTGATTTTTCAATCTCTTTTTAAATGCAATATTTACCTTTTCACCTTCCCAGCTTTCCCCTCCTCCTAAAATACCGGATTTAAATGGATCTCCCTGATAAATATTTACTTCCTTAACATCATACCCCGTCTTAATGTTAATAACCAGTCTGTCCTCATCCAATGCGTAACAATAATTGTCATTTGCTCTGTGATATACCCCGTTAAATTCCATATGTCCTCCAATCCGCTCTCTGCTACCCACACGACTCCTTATTTTTCTTATTTGCTGCCTAAAACAGTTTGCCTAATACAAATGTATTTTGGAAAACGTTTTCCTTTTACTTATATTGTAACGGCTGAAAGAGAAAAATGCAACCTTTTCTTTCCAGCCGTTTTCATTTTTTTTATTTTTTTATCATTATATGATTTTTCTTCGTATTTTAGCTATTTAGTTTTTAAAGCTATGAATTGGAGCCGGAATTCTTCCACCTCTATTCACAAAAGCATCACAAGAAAACTGATTTACAGGCATAATTGGAGCATATCCAAGAAGTCCGCCAAATTCTACTGTTTCCCCTACACCTTTCCCAATTACCGGAATCAGACGTACCGCTGTTGTTTTCTGGTTTACCATACCGATTGCCATTTCATCTGCAATAATACCGGAAATCGTAGTTGCCTTTGTATCTCCTGGAACTGCAATCATATCCAAACCAACGGAACATACACAGGTCATAGCTTCCAATTTTTCTAAGGTTAACGCTCCTGCGGTTACTGCATCAATCATTCCCTGATCTTCACTGACCGGAATAAATGCTCCACTCAGACCTCCTACATAAGAAGATGCCATAACACCGCCTTTTTTTACCTGATCATTCAGCAAAGCAAGTGCAGCTGTTGTTCCCGGTGCACCCGCATATTCCAAACCAATTTCACAAAGAATATCTGCTACAGAATCACCGATTGCCGGCGTAGGTGCTAATGACAAGTCTACAATTCCAAACGGTACTCCAAGCATTTTTGATGCTTCCTGAGCAACAAGCTGTCCAACACGAGTTACTTTAAACGCAGTCTTCTTAATAGTCTCACAAAGTACTTCAAAGCTCTCTCCACGTACTTTTTCCAAAGCAGTCTTTACAACACCCGGTCCGCTGACACCAACATTAATAATTTTATCTGCCTCTGTTACTCCATGGAAAGCCCCTGCCATAAATGGGTTATCATCCGGTGCATTACAGAAAATTACAAGCTTCGCACATCCCAAAGAATCGTCTTCCTTTGTATACTCTGCTGTCTGTTTTACCATTTCGCCCATTAATTTTACGGCATCCATATTGATTCCTGTCTTGGTAGAACCAACATTTACTGAACTGCACACTCTCTCCGTCTGGGAAAGTGCAAGCGGAATAGAACGAATTAACAGTTCATCTGCTTTTGTCATTCCTTTCGAAACAAGTGCGGAATAACCACCAATAAAGTTAACACCAACATCATGAGCTACCTTATCCAAAGTTTTTGCAATTCCCGCAAAATCATCTTCTGTTTTACATGCTGCACCACCAATTAACGCAATCGGGGTAACTGAAATTCTCTTATTTACAATCGGAATACCGAATTCTCTTGAAATTTCCTCTCCGGTCTTTACCAAATCTTTTGCGGCATCGTATATTTTCTGATAAATCTTTTCATTCAGTCTTTTCAAATCAGAATCAATACAATCCAAAAGACTGATACCAAGCGTAATTGTTCTTACGTCAAGATTTTCCTCTTCAATCATTTTATTTGTTTCGGTTACTTCAAATATGTTAATCATGTTTTTCCTTTCCATGCATCCTCGCACTAATCCATATGTATTTCTGACTGTTATAACTGCTTCTTAGATTCTGTGCATTTTGTCAAAAATTTCTTCCTTCTGACATTTGATAATAACACCAATTTCTTCTCCAAGTTTATCGAGTTCGTCCACAATGTCTCCAAAAGCTTTTTCTGTCTCATTTGTATCTACAATCATCATCATATTGAAATATCCCTGTACAATTGTCTGGGAAATATCCAGAATATTAATCTTATTTTCAGCAAGGTAAGTACATACCTTTGCAATAATTCCTACTGTGTCTTTTCCTACTACTGTAATAATTGTCTTTTTCATTTTTTTTCCTTTCCATGCACATGCAAAATTTCTTGCATTCATTATAGCATAAACTTTGCTTATTATAGCACGATTTTTTTTTTATGCAATATGTATTGCCGGCGAAGCTTCACTTCTTCTTGCAACAGATATCGGAAAATCCGTTGCTTTATATTCATTATCTGCCATAGTAATCTCTAATCTTACCGTCTCATAAGCAAGCTCCGGCAGATTATTTTCCTTACTCAGATGCCCCAATACTACTGCCTGCATTTTATCATGCAAAAGCTCACTTAAAAGTCTGCCTGAAAGCTCATTTGACAAATGTCCTCTGTTTCCTAAAATACGCTGTTTCAAATAATAAGGATAAGGACCAACCTGTAACATATTTACATCATGATTCGCTTCAAGTAACAGTGCATCCATTCCCTTCAGACATTCCACCGTATAATCATTGTATGTTCCAAGATCCGTAATTACTGCAATTTTCTTATTTCCATGACTGATACGATATGCCACCGGCTCTGCCGCATCATGAGAAATATGCATAGGATTTAACGTCACATCCTTTACGGTCAGCTTCTCGTCTGCATTGATAATTTGAAATAAGTCTTCATCAATAACACCCACTGATTTTGTCTGTTTTATTGCTGCAATCGTTCCTTTTGTTGCAAAAATAGGGATTCCATATTTTCTTGCAAGAACTCCAAGACCGCTTATATGATCCATATGCTCATGGGTAATAAAAATCCCATCTATATCCCGACAGGATAATCCCAGTGTATTTAACCCTGCTTCTGTTCTCTTTCCACTAATCCCCACGTCCACCAGTATGTGTGTGGCGTCTGTTCCTACATAAATACAATTTCCACTGCTTCCACTGGCTATACTGCACAATCTCATCTGTTACTTCCTCCAATATACTTCAATAACATCACCACCATGAAGCTGTTCCATGTACTGTGCCGGTCTGCCATTTAAATTTGTAACAATCCCTGACCCCTGTGGTTTAGACAAATCAATATCAATATAATCAAAAATATCTACAAAAATAAACTGTTTCTTTCCTGTCATAACAATTTGCCTACCATTTACAAGAATAGAAATCGGACCTGTCAATTCCGAACGTGGCTGTACGCTTTCCTCTGTCTCTACTTCACTTTTCTCTGTTTCAGTTTTCTCTGTTTCAGCTTTCTCCGTTTCAACATTATCCGTATCAACATTATCCGTATCATCTTCTTCATCAAAATAATAATCATCATCCGAAACGGCTTCTATTATCGTTTCACCCGCATCCTGCATCCGGAGTTCTTCCATCGTCCATACCACGGTGAAGTTTTCGTAGACTTTCGTATCCTTGTCCGCAACTTTATTATTCACGTAAATATTCATATCCGGATCCAGTAAGACATCCATAAACTCAACAATCTGTCCTACGGTATAGTAATTCAGAATCTGTACTTCATCCCCGTCACAAACCTCATAAAATCCGGACTGTAACGTGCCATTTACACTTGCATAAGCAGGAAGTAAAATCTGTTTTTCATTGACCCATATAGTCAATTCCGAAGAAAACTCGGGAATTTGCCGCAACTCCAGTCTCGCTGCTTCTCCTGCCGTAGATTCCGTTACCTGAATACAATCGTTCGCAAAAATCTTCGTATGAATATCTGCTTCTTTTCCATTTACAAAAATCTGTGCAGCCTCACCCAACTGTCCACGTGCAAGTCTCGTCGTTCCATTCACCGTATAAGAAATTTCCTTTCCTCTCTTCGGAAATAATCCATCATTAGGAAATCCTGCCTGCATGGCAGCATCTACAACAGCCAGTTTGCTATTATCATACAACTTAATTCTTTCTTCATTAAATGTAGCAAAAATAAAACTGTTACTCTGTTCATAGAAACTCATACAAATTCCTACCGGTGTAACAAGTAATGAATCTTTTACCACATCTTCTTCGCAGAATTCTATCTTCTGCATTACTTCTTCACCACGCACTGCTACTCTTTGGGCTGCAATTCCAAGTTCTTCGGCCAGAAACTCCGTATATGTAGGTATTTTTCCGCCACCACCTACTACAAACACAGCACTGACTGATTTATCACCATTTAATTCTCTTATCTTATCAGCCACCTGTTTTGTCATATCCTTAATTACCGGTTCTACTATTTCCAACACTTCTTTTGTAGAAATAGTCTGTGTAATACCCATAATATCATTGTATTCAATAATTTCTTTTTCTCCGGCACTTCGTTTAATCATCTCTGCTGTTGTAAAATCTACAAGACAGTGTCTTGCTATCAACTCCGTCAGACTGTCTCCTGCTGTCGGAATCATACCATAAGCAATAATACTTCCATCTTTTGTAATGGAAATATCAGATGTACCGGCACCAACATCCACCAAAGCAATATTTAACATACGATACATTTCGGGAATCGCCACCTGAATTGCTGCAATCGGTTCCAGTGTTAAATTTGCAACACGAAGTCCTGCCAGTTCTACTGCTTTATATAAACCATCCACTACATCATCCGGTAAAAACGTCGCAATCATATCCGCACCAATTACTTTTGCCTTATGTCCTTCCAGATTTCCAATGGGATAATTGTTCATATAATAACGAATAACAGAATATCCTACACAGTAGAATTTCATTTCCATATCGTTTGTTTTCATAAACTCAGCATATGCTTTTTCAACGCCCATGGAAGCCAGTGCATAAACATCCTCTTCCGTTACTTCTTTTTCTGCTAAAAATTCCTGTTCTACCGAAGTAGTAACCGTCCGAAGAACACGACCTGCTGCCGCAATGCATACTTCCCTGCATTCCACACCAAGAACTTCTTCCAATTCTTCTTTTACTTCTGCAATCGTTTCACTTACTTTCTTAATGTCATGAATCTGTCCATCCATCATGGCTCTTGTTTCATGCTCTTTTGACCGCTGTGCAAGTACAATAAACTTATCTTTTTCCAGATAGCCTACCGTACCTACAATACTTCTTGTTCCGATATCTAATCCAAATACCAGTTGTTCGGGATATTTTTTCATTATTGCCACAGATATGCCCCCAGTTTCTCATCAATTTGTTTTTTTGTTTCTTCTATTTGTCCGTTATTATAAATAATTACGTCACAATACTTTTTAAATTCTTCTTCCGTTTTCTGGCTTGCAAGAATACCGTCTATTTTCTCATCCGAATATTCTCTTGCCGCTTTCAAACGTTCTCTTCTCACTTTTTCGTCTGCATAGATATACCAGATTGTTTCCATCTGCTCATGCAGTTTACTCTCTAATAATAATGCAGCTTCTACAAAGAAAAAGTCAAGAATATCCTGTTCTTTTTCTTTTGTAATTTCTTCAAAAATATACTGTTCTACTGCCGGATGAATCAAAGCATTCACCTGCTTTAAAATCTCCGCATCCTGAAAAATCACCGCTGCCATTTTTACCTTATCAATCATTCCATCCGATTGCAGAATTTCTTTTCCAAGCAGTTTAACAAGTTGCTCATAGCAGCTCTGTCCCGGCATTTTTACAAGATGCCCTACTTCGTCTGCCAAAACAATACGGCAGTTATACTTTTCTCTGATATAAGAAAGTACTTCTGACTTTCCGGCACCGACTCCGCCTGTAATGCCGATAATATGCATTGCCGCCACTTCCTTTGTTTCCATATTTTCTCTATATTGCTTTTATTTTGCTTCGTACCAGTTCTTACCGGTATGAAGGTCTATTTCCAGAGTCACTAACAAATCTGCTGCCGACTGCATTTCATTCGTCAGAATCTCTCTTACTCTTTCCTCTTCCTCCGGAAGCACTTCTATTAACAATTCATCATGTACTTGTAAAATCAGTTTTGACTTTAACTTCTCTTCTTTCAGCTTTTGCCATACATGAAGCATTGCTATTTTAATTATATCCGCTGCCGTTCCCTGAATTGGGGAATTCATGGCAATACGCTCGCCAAAAGAACGTTGCATGAAATTGCCGGACGATAATTCCGGCACCGGACGTCTTCTGCCAAACATCGTTTCCGCATAACCTTTTTCTTTTGCATCACTTACCAGTTTGTCCAAAAATTCTTTTACCCTCGGATAAGTTGCAAAATACTGTTCAATATAAGCTGTTGCTTCTTTTCTTGTAATACTTAAATCCTGACTTAATCCAAAAGAACTGATTCCATATACAATTCCGAAATTAACCGCCTTCGCATTTCTTCTCTGCAAATCCGTTACTTCCTCAAGTGGAGTATGGAACACCTTTGCTGCCGTAATCTTATGAATGTCCTCATCCATACGGTAAGCCTCAATTAACTGCTCATCGCCTGACATATGTGCCAGTACACGCAGCTCAATCTGCGAATAATCTGCATCCATAAACAGATAACCGTCTTTTGGCACAAATACTTTTCGTATCATCCTTCCAAGCTCCATACGCATTGGAATATTTTGCAGATTCGGCTCTGTAGAACTGATTCTTCCGGTTGCCGTAATTGTCTGATTAAAATTGGAATGAATCCGGTTATTTTCATCTATAAATACTGCCAGCCCGTCTGCATATGTCGATTTTAATTTCGCAAGCCCCCGATACTCCAGTACTGCTGCCACAATCGGATAATCCGGAGCCAGTTTCTCTAATACGTCTGCTGCCGTAGAATAACCTGTCTTCGTCTTTTTCCCACCGGGAATCTGCAATCTTTCAAATAAAATTTCGCCAAGCTGTTTCGGTGAGTTTATATTGAATTCTGTATCTGCCAGCTTATAAATCTGCTTCTCCAGTTCCTGAATTTTCCCTACAAGACTCTCGCCATATTCTTTTAATTCCTCAGGTCGTACCAAAACCCCTTCCTGTTCCATATCATACAATACTAAAGACAATGGCATTTCCACTTCTCTAAAAAGCCGATACATTCCCTGCTCTTCTAACTTTTCTTCAATACAAACTTTCGCTTTCCATACAGCATAGACAAATAATCCTGCATATTTCAAAAAAGCCTCTTCTTCCAAAACTGCTTCGCTCAACTTTTTCTTTCCAAACAGTTCCTGTCGGCTTTCTAAAATTAAATTTAAATGCTCTCCTGCTATATCTTCTATCTGATAATCACTTTTCAAAGGATTCAGCAGATATGCACCAATTAACACATCGAAATAGCCGTCTGTATTTTCTTTTTGAAGAAAATCATACTGCTTCTTTATGTCAAATGCTGCAAGAGAGGTCTTTTTTGATAACTCCTGCAATTTATCCTTCAGATATCCTTCTGTCAAAAATCCACCCTGTTTTATAAAAACTGCCGTTTTCTCTTCAAAAGAAATACCTACACCTGCAATCTCTTTTTCTCCCTTGTCACAAAACACCTGAATTGCACAATATTTAGCTTTTCCTGCTTTTTCAAAAATCTGTTCTGCTTCTGAAAGCTCATCAACCATTTTAAAATTCTTCAAAAGTTCTTCATTATTGTCTGTCATTCCGGCTTCAAAACGGGATAAAAAGTTTTTAAATTCTAATTCTTTAAAACATTTATATGCTTCCTGCGTAAACAGATTACCAATTTTTGCCTCTTCAATAGATGCTTCTATATCACTGTCTACATTAATCGTTGCCAGAACCTTACTTAAATCCGCAAGCTCTTTATTTTCCTGTAATGAGGCTTTAATACTCTTTTTGGTAATTTCTTCTATATGCTCATAAATTCCTTCCAAAGAACCGTAAGTTATCATCAAATCTGTTGCTGTCTTTTCTCCCACCTTGGGTACTCCCGGAATATTATCTGCAGTATCGCCCATTAAAGCCTTCAGATCAATAAACTGCCTCGGAGTCACCTGATATTTTTCAAAAACATCCGCCGCATAATAATCTTCTACCTCTGTCTTGCCACCTTTCGTCTTAGGGATTCTTATTTTAATGTGCTCGGTGGCAACCTGCAATAAATCCCTGTCACCGGAAACAAGAGAAACCTCCATGCCCTGACTTTCCCCTCGCTTTGCGAGCGTACCCAAAATATCGTCAGCCTCCAGCCCTGCTTTTTCCACCGTTACGATGTTCATTGCCTTTAAAACCTCTTTAATAATCGGCAACTGCTCCCGCAATTCGTCAGGCATAGGTTTTCTTGTCCCTTTATATTCCTTATAAATCTCATGACGAAAAGTAGGTGCCTTTACATCGAAAGCCACCATCAGATAATCCGTCTTCTCTTCTTCTATAATTTTAAATAAAATATTCAAAAAACCATATACTGCATTTGTATGCAGTCCCTTTGAATTCGTTAAATCAGGCACTCCATAAAACGCTCTGTTCAATATACTGTTTCCATCAATTAATACTAATTTTTCACTCATTTTACAAACACCAGCATAATAAATATTATAATCAACACTACGGCAAAAAACTCTATCACATAAGAAATGTAACGCAAATTTTCATTCCTTGCGATTCGCTTTTCCACCTTTTCCATACGTTTATCCAATTCTCCCTGCAGGTCAAAGGCTCCTCCCTGTTCCAGATTCGCCATACCCTCTGACACCAGAAATTGGATTGCAAGCTCTTCTTTACAGTTACCACATTCTTTCACATGCTCCATAAACTGTATACTTTCTCTATAATCCAACTCATCATCAATAAACTTTCTTATCAGTTTTTCTGCTTCCTTGCACTCCATATCCCGCCTCTGCCCCTTCAAGCATTACAGTTTATTCATCGTCTTCTTTTTTATCTTTCTTATCCTTTTTGTCACTATACTTCGGATTACACAAGACTCTCAGAACCATTCCTCCACCACCAAAAATAAATACTAACATTAACAGATATTCATAAAGTGAGGTCGGTCTTAACCGAATCGTTGTATTCATAATGACTGCCGCTATGATTAAAATAACACTCAGTCCTACTCCTATCTTTGCCAAAAAAGAGTCCGGATTTACAAAAAGCCAAATAATTGTTGCAATAAACGGTACAACTATCAGTCCTGAATTTATTTGAAAATTACCCAAAGTAAGACTCCCGCCAAAAAAATCAGCAGTAGATACTGTCACTTTTGTCATAAACCAGTAAAGTCCTGCTACCAGCATTGCCAACCCGCCTAAAAAAACTAATAAATCATTCTGTTTTCTTTTCTTCATCGTTTATTCTATCCTTCTTCCCTCGTATTCTCTGCCTATTATAGCATATCATAATTTCACTTGTCACTGTAATTTAAAAAATTGTCGCCCGGCGGCGACAATTCTAAGAGAATGCTTCGCTGAACATGCTCTTATTACAAAAAAAGACAGTCAGACTATTCTAACTGCCTTTCTTTTATAATATCACTTGCATTCCTGTTTTTACAATAAATTCTTTCTCAATTCCTCACCGGACTGTGCGCAAAGATATGCCGGCGGAATGTCAAATACTGTTTTGCATCCTGACATACCTTCCTGATTCATTCTGTAAGCCGCTCTTACATAAGCTGCGATAACAGACGCTGTAAACTCCGGATTAGAATCCAGTTTTAAACTATACTCAATCAGATGCTTATGTTCTCTATTCATGCCTGTTACACCACTGCGAAGCACGAATCCGCCGTGTGGAATACCGCTATGATCTCTTTCCAGTTCTTCCTCTGTAATAAAATGAACTGTAGTGTCATAATCTGCAAAATAATTAGGCATATTTTTAATTTCCGCTTCAATTTTTGCAAGGTCTGCACCTTCCTCTGCTACAACAAAGCACTCTCTTATATGTTTCTGTCTGGTTGTAAGTTCCGGATTCTCACCTCTTCTGACGGCATCTAAAGCTTTCTCTACAGGAATTGTATACTGCTTTCCGTTCTTTACGCCCTCTACTCTGCGGATCGCATCAGAATGTCCCTGGCTTACACCTTTTCCCCAGAAAGTATAATCCTTACCCTCCGGCAAAATAGCATTTGCATACAAACGGTTCAAGGAGAACATTCCCGGATCCCAACCTACGGAAATTACCGCTGTTTTTCCACTCTCCTTTGCAACCTTGTCTACATTTGCAAAATGTTCAGGAATTCTCGCATGAGTGTCAAAGCTGTCAACCACATTAAAATATTTCGCATATTCAGGAGTCTGCTGTGGCAAATCTGTAGCACTGCCGCCACAGAGTACCAACACATCGATTTCTTCTGTCATTTCCGGCAATTTATCTGTACTTAAAACCGGCACATCTTCTGTACGAATCACAACACCTTCCGGATTTCTTCTTGTGAATACTGCTTTCAATTCCATGTCAGGATTTTGTGTAATCGCACTTTCAATTCCTTTACCTAAATTACCATACCCTAAAATTCCAACTCTAATCATTGTCATTCTCCTTTTATATATTTTTAATTAAGCAGAATACTGCCCGCTGTCGCCATATTTTTCTTTGCTAAATAGAAACCGGCACATTCTGATTCATGCAAAAACAAAGACCCTATGATTCCGAAGATTCATAAGGTCTACATCTACAAATGCCGGCGATGGGACTTGAACCCATACGTTGTTGCCAACAACAGATTTTGAGTCTGCCTCGTCTGCCATTCCGACACGCCGGCATTACCTGTGTTGTAAATTTCTTTCACAACACAAGATGTAGTATATAATATCCTCGATATAAAATCAAGTGCTTTTTCAAAAAAATTGAAAAAAATTTATTAATTTATAAAACTAACTGTACTTACAACTCGCTTTTCACTGATTGATTTAATTATTAAAATCAAATTTTTCATAAATATCAAGGCAATCAAATGTTGCAAAATAATCCTTCGGAGTTTCCGCACGACGAATTAACTGTACACTTCCGTCCTCTTTCAACAACAACTCTGCCGATTTCAATTTACCATTATAATTGTATCCCATTGCGAAACCGTGCGCTCCTGTATCATGGATAACCACATAATCTCCCTTATCAATCTTAGGCAACTCTCTGTCAATTGCAAATTTATCATTATTTTCGCATAAAGAACCTGTTACATCATATACATGGTCACAAGGAGCATCTTCTTTTCCCAACACTGTAATGTGATGATAAGCTCCATACATTGCCGGACGCATCAGATTTACGGCACATGCATCTAAACCGATATATTCCTTATGTGTATGTTTCTCATGAACAGCTGTCGTTACAAGCTGACCATAAGGTCCCATCATAAATCGACCAAGCTCTGTATAAATTGCCACATCACCCATACCTGCCGGTACAAGCACTTCTTCATATACCTTTCTTACACCTTCACCGATTGTATAAATATCGTTCGGTTCCTGATCCGGTCTGTAAGGAATACCTATACCACCGGAAAGGTTAATAAACTTAATATTTGCACCTGTTTTGTCTTTCAAATCCACTGCAAGCTCAAATAATGTTTTTGCTAAAGTAGGATAATAATCATTTGTTACTGTATTGCTGGCAAGGAAAGCATGAATACCGAAATTCTTTACTCCTTTTTCCTTTAAAATCTTAAAGCCTTCATACATCTGCTCTGTTGTAAAACCATATTTTGCATCCCCCGGATTATCCATAATGCTGGTACTGATTTTGAACAGTCCGCCCGGATTAAAACGGCAACTCAATGTTTCCGGTAATTTTCCGATTGTTTTTTCCAGAAAATCAATATGTGTAATATCATCTAAGTTAATAATCGCTCCAATTTCATTTGCATACGCAAATTCATTTGCCGGTGTAGCATTGGAAGAAAACATAATATCCTCTCCCTTTACTCCCATTGCTTTACTTAACATAAGCTCAGTTAATGAGGAACAGTCACAGCCACAACCAAATTCTCTTAAAATATTAATCAAATAAGGATTGGGTGTAGCTTTCACCGCAAAATATTCTTTAAAACCTTTATTCCATGAAAATGCTTCCTTTAAAGCCTTAACATTTTCTCTAATTCCTTTTTCATCATAAATATGAAAAGGTGTAGGATACTGTTTTACAATTTCATCTACCTTTTCTTTCGTTACAAATGGTACTTTTTTCATTTTCTTCCTCCTCTATTGTATTTCACTTCTTTTTTCTGTAAGCTCAATCAGTTTTATTTCGTTTCTGAGTGCTTCCTTAAATACATTTACAAAATTTTGCTGACCGCAATAAAGACAAGTATCGCTGTCTTTACCCGTTATTTCACCCGTCAGCACATATTGAGAATCAATAATTAATCTAATCTGTTCTTCCTTTTTCCCTGAAAGATATAAAATACTCTTTTCTACCTCCAGTTCTTCGTCTGTAATCAGAACTACCTTTATACCTATGTCTGTCAATTTCAATAATTCATTTTGCCATTTCATAATAAAATGTGCCGGTGCAGACATATATATTCTTTGTGTTGCAGACTTAAGCATGTGATGCATTTTATCACAAATATGCCGATACCCTTCTATAGTAATATAACCTTCTTTAGAAACTTCCATATGCGGAGCATGTTCCAGCAAAAATTTTTTCTGTTCTTCCAGACTCCGAATTTTGTTATCACAAAACTCTTCTATTGCTACCGGAGTATACTTATTAGCACTTCCTTCTAACAGATAAGCAGCACCCTTTTCTACAAGTCCTGCCAAAGCACTGTAAACATTCGACCTTGAGATTCCGGTCTGTTTTGCAACTTCATATCCGGTAAGCTCTCCTGATTTAAAAAGACACACATAAATCACTGCTTCCTGTCTGGTCAGTCCAAACTCCAACAGTTTTTCCACTATGATTGATTCATCCATTCTGTCTCCCTGAGAATATTGTTTTTCGTAATTATTCAGTACCTTCATAATTACAATGCCGGAATCCTTTTAAAATTACTTTGCATTTGGATATCAATATTCCCTATTTTACCATATTTATTATAATTTTTAATCACAATCTTTAGTAGTTCTTTCTAGAAACACTATACATCTTTATATTAAACTTGTCAATACCTACTGTACATTTCCAACCAAAGCAGTGTGATAAACTTTATCAATAGCACTTATAAATTTTCAATTTGCCAGTCAATTGTTGTCATACCGTTTTTCTCCAGAAATTCATTTGCCTGACTAAAATGTTTACATCCGAAAAATCCTCTATAAGCTGATAATGGACTTGGGTGCGGTGCTTTTAATATCAAATGTTTCGGATTTGTAAGCATCGGTATTTTACTCTGTGCCGGTCTTCCCCAAAGCATATAAACCACCGGTCTGTCCTGCGCATTTACTGCCTGAATAATAGCATCCGTAAACTTTTCCCAGCCTTTTCCCTGATGTGAATTCGCCTGATGGGCACGAACCGTTAAAACTGTATTTAACAGCAAAACTCCCTGTTTTGCCCACTTTTCCAAATAACCGTTATTCGGTATGTAACAGCCTAAATCCTCCTGCAACTCCTTATATATATTTTGCAAAGAAGGCGGAAGCTCCTTCTGCTCCGGCAACACCGAAAAACTCAAACCATGTGCCTGATGCTCATTGTGATATGGATCCTGACCTAAAATCAACACCTTAACTTCACTAAGAGGAGTCAGATGCAACGCATTAAAAATATCATCTGCCGGAGGATAAATCACACGAGTATTATATTCCTCCCGCACAAATTTGTACAACTCCTGATAATATGGTTTCTTAAATTCTCCACTGATACTTTCCAACCAGTCATTTTCTATCATTGCCATTTTATTTTCCTTCCTTCATGCTTTTACACTTCTTTGTTTCTCTACATTTTTCGGACTTCTAAATTTCTTACACTTTCTTCAAAAAAAGATTGTCACATCAAAAGCATTTCTCATACATCTGTCTCCGGAAAATACTATTCGATATGACAACCTCATCCTATAACCTTACTGAAATCTCTCTTTCTCGTAAATACTTCTTAACTTCATTAATTTCTAATTCTTTATAGTGGAATAAAGAAGCTGCCAATGCCGCATCTGCCTTTCCTTCCGTCAAAGCATCATAAAAATGCTCCATTTTACCGGCTCCGCCTGATGCAATTACAGGAATCGACACATTTTCGGAAATGATTTTCGTTAATTCAATATCATATCCTTCCTTTGTCCCGTCACAATCCATACTCGTAAGCAGAATTTCTCCGGCACCAAGCTTATCTGCCTTCATTGCCCATTCTACCGCATCAATGCCCATATCTACACGTCCACCGTTTTTGTAAATATTCCAACCACTGCCATCTGCACGTTTTTTCGCATCAATAGCTACCACTACACACTGACTGCCAAACTTATCTGCTGCCTCACTGATTAACGCAGGATTCATAATCGCTGCTGAATTTACAGAAACCTTGTCTGCACCTTCTCTTAAAATCGCCTTAAAATCATCTACAGTACGAATTCCACCGCCGACTGTAAACGGAATAAAAACCTTCTCTGCAACTTTTCGTACCATATCTACAACTGTAGTTCTTGCATCCGAAGAAGCTGTAATATCCAGAAATACAAGTTCATCCGCACCTGCTTTATCATAAGCTGCTGCAATTTCAACCGGATCTCCTGCATCTCTCAAATCAACAAAATTGACTCCTTTTACAACTCTTCCATTATGTACGTCCAAACAGGGAATAATTCTTTTCGTATACATTTATTTTCCCTCCCTGTCTAAATTAATAAAATTCTTCAAAATAGTAAGTCCCACTTCCGAACTTTTTTCAGGATGAAACTGACAGGCAAACACATTATCTTTTTCAACCGATGCATGAATTAACGTGCTGTATTCCGTTGTAGCAGTTACAATTTCCGGTTCTTCTGCCTTTAAATAATATGAATGCACAAAATATACATAAGACTCTTCTTTTAAGCCTATAAAAAGTTTGCCCTCATTCGGAAATTTCAAGGAATTCCATCCAATGTGCGGAATTTTTAATCCTTCCTTATCCGGAATTCTCATAATCTTGCCTTTTAGAACTCCCAGTCCTTTTACTCCTACACATTCCTCGCTCTCTTCAAATAAAAGCTGCAATCCAAGACAGATTCCCAAAAATGGTGTCCTTTTTTCCACAACCTCATGTATCACTTCTTCCAGATTGTAACTCCGAATTTTTTCCATTGCATCTCCAAAAGAACCAACTCCCGGTAAAATCACCTTATCCGCAGATAAAATTTTCTCCCTGTCTCTTGTTACAACCGGCACTTCACCAAGTGCCAGCACCGCCTTTTCTACGCTCTTAATATTTCCTGCATCATAATCAATAATTGCTATCAACTATCGTCCCACCTTCGTGTCTAATTATTATTCTCCGTAACTATTCAATAACTTCATAGTTACTATTCTTCGATTGTTTCCGTAGTTTCTTCTACGGCTTCCGGAACATCATATTCAATTCCGGTAATAATAGATTCCAGTTTTAAAGTATATGCAAAATTATCTTCCATTGCATAAAGTCCTTCTGCCACCGTTGTACTGATTCCATATCTGTTCTGCAAAGCATCTGTAATTGTCTGATATAAACTGTCCACTTCTTCAGTTACATCATATTTTTCCGCATCAGGATAAATCTCTTTATACCTTATAACACCTTCTATCAACTGATTGAGTGCCTCTGTTTCCTTACCCATCCGCATATAATTGTTATAACCGTCAATCTTTCTTTGTAACTTTAAAATCGTATATGCACGATTATACATAAGGCTGTCACTCTCATCTAATTCTTCCCCGTAAAAACCTTCTACTACTTTTACATAATCCTTTGCATAATAAGCATCTCTGGCTTTATTTTTTTCCAAAGTCGATGGTATTAAATGTACTGCCAACAAAATAGCAGCCAAAACAGTAAGGCAGAACACCACTGTTACTTCTATTTTCTTAATAGACAGTTTTTTCCCTGGTTTCTCAGGTTCTTCTTCTATAATCGGTTTTTCTTTCTTTTTGTTCTTTTCCTTTTTG
>JAFSBX010000049.1 GCA_017437065.1 Lachnospiraceae bacterium | reverse complement strand
TCTATACTGCTTATCCAATAAGATGCATTCATCCAAAACCTGCAGAACATGGTCATATTCCTTATTCTTCATACAAATGTCAATGTAGTACCTTCTTACAGTTGAATTATTCCAATATTTTTTACAAATTTCTTTTATTTGTTTCTCCGATACATTCTGCACCTTCAGCAATTCCAAATATCTTACTGCCCATTTCCCAACAGCATAGTCTCTGCTCCAATCGGAGTCCTTACACTCTGACCTTGCAATCATATTCTCAATAAAGTCCAGTTTTTCCTGCTCATATTCTTTTTCGCCAAATTCACTCATAAGAATCTGTTCTATATATTCCTCCAGATAATCTATAACAGAACCATCCAGATGAGATGTAAACCAGTCAAACATTTTTTTCTTTTCTTCAGTACTTACTTTCACAAGCAGTTCCAGCCACAGCTGATAAATCCTATCCGCCAGCATTCCGGTACCGCCATCAGAATCATCCATATCAACATCACCAATTAGTACAAAGATATAATTCATCACTTCAAATGCGCTTAAATAGTTATCATTGTCTATCATCCGGCGTACATCTTCATCAATAATTTCTTCTAACTCTGATATAAAGCTATCTGCTTCATAATAGCTGATAAACCGATTTCTTCCCAGATATCTGTCTGCTATACAGCGGTGAGGAATAAACTTTTTTATTTCACCGTTTCAAAATTGCATTTATTATTTTTTAGCTATTATCCACATTTCTAAAAAAATTTTGATTGTTATCCACATTCCACAGGTCTAGTTCACCAATTTTTTGAAATTTGTGGATAAATATTCAGTTATTTCATCTTCCATTCTATCACCACCTGTGTTAAAATAAACTTGTTATTCTAGATACACGCTTGTGTGTCTGAAAATATAGGATACATCTTCTTTCGTTACTTTGAGTCCTCGAAAACTTTCCAGTAACCCTGAAGATGTATTTTTTATTGTCTGCTTTAATTCTTTTATATAGGGATTCCAGGCAAGATACAGTTGCATCAGTATATCCGCTATCTGTGTCAACAGATAGTGATTTTTCATCGCATTACTGTTTCTGCTGTTGAGATGCTCAATCCGGTAAATTCCATTTTTCTGATTGTTAAATCCTTCGTTTTCTATTTTCCAGCGTCCTCTTCCTGCAAGTATCATTTCTTCCAGATTCCGCTTCGTTAATTCTATGTCAGTTACCCAGCAAAAGCGGTTTGTCTGACTTTTACCCTCTTTATTTCGTCCTTCGTATTCATATTCAAATACATTCATTACTTCTTCCTTTCCTGCCACTTCCTCTACATGATTGGCATAACATCCTGTTCCTTTTTCTTTGCATAATCCCTGTATTTGTTCTGTACCACCACCGTTTTTTAGCCATTCATAGCTTTCATGCAGTAGCTTTTGGCGGTTTGATTTTTGGATAAAAAGATACTTCCAGTTATACTTTTTACTGCAAAGTTCCATGATACTTTCTGCCGCATACAGAGCATCCCCC
>JAFSBX010000048.1 GCA_017437065.1 Lachnospiraceae bacterium | reverse complement strand
TGAGAAATATTTTGATTCATTGGTTAGTCTGGCGGCAGATATGGATATACTGAATCAAATAGAATTTTGTGGATACCAAACGGATGTGGAGCCGTATTATGCGATGGCAGACCTGCATTTGGTAACATCGGAATATGAAGGATTCTTACTGACGTTATTTGAAAGTAAGTTTGCAAAAGTACCATGCGTCATGTATGAACTCCCATATTTGTGCTGTAACCAGGATAAGAGGGGGTGCTTTACTGTTGGTATGGGAGATATCAATGCTGCGGCAGAAAAAATCATTAGGATCGCACAGGATAAAGCACAGTTGGTGGAATACGGAGAGGAAGCGTATAAAAGCACAGAGTGGATAAGACAGTATGATTATCAGGCTAGGTGGAAAGAAATCATTGAGAGTATGGAAAACCCGACAAGCAATGTGTCAATTGAACCGGCAGAAGATATTATGTGGAACACGCTACTTGAGCATTATCGGACAGGAAGTGAAAAGCGGAACAATGAGAGAAGTGGAGACGGAGACATAAAAAGAAAGTATGAGGATGCCAAGAGAGAGTTTGACCGTGTAAATGATTCGTATTCTTATAAACTTGGATTGGCATTAACTTTTATCCCCAGAAAGATGTATAAAAGAATACAAAAACTGTTTGTAGGAACAGGCAGACAGAAAAGATAAATATATCTTATGCGGGAATGCTGTAAATGGAGTAGATAAAATGGAAAATGTATTGTTTTCAATTGTAATTCCCGTTTGGAATGTAGAAAAGTACATAGAGGAATGTTTGGAGTCTGTGTTGAACCAGACGATAACAAATGTAGAAGTTATCTGTGTGGATGATTGTTCTGAGGATAATTCTCTTGCAATATTACATCGATATGCCGGGGAGGATGAACGTGTTAAAGTTATTGAGCTAAAGGAAAACATGTCTACACTCATTGCCAGAAAAAGAGGTGTGGAAGCAGCAAAAGGGAACTATATTATGTTTGTTGATGCGGATGACCGGATAGATTACAATTGCTGTGAGACATTGAAGGAGCTACTAAGGGAACATCCGGTAGACATATTGCACTTTGGAACGAATGTTGTCAATGTAAATAATCTTCCAAAACAAAGAATTACCACTTTGCAAGAGTTTATGGAACCGTATGGAGGATATTTATATGATGAAGAGGTATTCCTTACTTGTTTCAGGGATGGGAAATATAGGTTTTCATTGTGTAATAAAGTATGTTCGGCAGAATTATGTAAAAAAGCATTTTTAAAGGTAAAAGAAGACAAGAGTTGTAAAGGTGAAGATAAATATACATATTTTATATTGTCTTATTATGCAAAGTCGTATTATGGGGTGAAGGAATATAGGCCGTATTATTATAATTACGGAAATGGAGGATATGGACAACGTTATATATCGCTTGAATATTTTGAACGTTACTGTACAATGGGGAAAGTTGCACAGGCAATGAAAGAGTTTCTGGTAGCTGAGAATAGACTGGAACAATATAAAGACACTTATGAGAAGTCTAAAAGAGAATTGTTAATGGACTGTGTAAATCAGTGGAGGAATCATTTGGCTAGTGAAGATAAAGCTGTCGGTTTTGAAATAATGCACCGGTAT
>JAFSBX010000047.1 GCA_017437065.1 Lachnospiraceae bacterium | reverse complement strand
GTTCACTTGCGCTGTGGAGAAGGTATTCTTGATTTTATTTATGCCGATTTTGAAGAATCCTATGAAGAAGTTTCCGGAAAAGCATATGTAGTTGAATTGCTGAAAGAAGCCGGTAGAATAAATCGTGGAGAAAGTTCTGACGATGCGGAGGCTGAACCACGCAAGCAAAAGGTTTTGAATAAAGTTGATGAAATTGTTGAAATTTATCATAGATATGTTGGTACAATTATAAGTGCAAAGGATTTATGCAACACTTCGTTATATTCGGCAATATGTCCGCCAGTTTTTTTGCAGGAGCAAGAGGAATATACTGCGGTCAAGGAATATTATCATTACCTTACAGGACTTCAAAAAGAATATCTGGAAATGATAGAGTTTTGTTATGATGAGGACTTCTATCCGGAGGCGCTGGGAGAAATGTATCCTCACGAACGATTCCATTTATATTTGTATCTTCATGACAAGGCGCCGACCTTTGAGAGAAAAGAAAGATTTTCTCCCGATTCAGACCTTATTGTCGGTGATAAAATGCCATATGGTTCATCAGAAGACGAGATTGACAAAAGAATAAAAAAATTCAAGAAGAAAAAAGAGGCATTTTATAAGCTTGCAGAGGATTATAATATGAATCCCGAAAACGTGCATAATATAGCAGTTCTTCCTGATTTCATTACAACACAGTATTGTGCAGAATCCATTGAGGATTTGCTTGAGCTTGAATTCACAAAAATGCTTGAAATGGATATTCGATTCCGTAAATGTAAGCGATGCGGTAAGTATTTCCTTATGAAAGGCAATTATGATACGGTTTATTGCGATAGAGTGGAAGAGGGTAAAACACAGTCCTGCCAGAAGCTCGCAGCATTGGAAAATTATAAATTAAAGAATGCCAATAATGAAGCGAAAAAAGTGTATGACAAATACTATAAGCGGTATCATGCAAGGGTGAATGTACGGCAAATAAAGGAACAGGAATTCAATCAGTGGAGGTATAAAGCCATCACTATGCGAGATGATTGTAATGACGGCAAAATATCCCTTCAGGAGTATATCGATTGGAACGAGGCATACTTCCCGAACCGAACAAAGAAAAAATAAATACACAGGGCATTGTTTTTGCATATTGCATTGACAATGCCCTTTATTTTGCATAAAAAAGCAGATAGGGTGTAGTTACCCTACCTGCATGAGTTTTGTGCCACACAGGGCTTTTAAGCCCTTATACTGCGATGATATTTTTGATTCTATTCCATTGTTCCGACCATTTTATTTATATCGCCGTCTGAGTCTACAATGATAGTCTTTGTTTTGCTCGGAGATACATAGCCGAAGCCTTCAATGTAGGCTTTATTTTTTTCTTCTATGATTTCATTTCTTATTTTTGTTTCCTCGTCTGTAAGGTAGCAGGTATCCTTTACCATAATTTCGCCATTTGGATTTACAGGCTCCTGTGGGTTAGGCTGCCACTTAGCGTAAAGTACATCAGGCTTTGTGAATTTAAATGTTGTTACCTGATTCTGCTTTGTTCTCGGATCAGTGAACCATCCTGCGAATGTATATCCGTATTTTGTCGGGATGTAGTTTTCGAGGCTGATGCTTTCGCCATATCTTTTTGTTATTGGCCTGATAAAACTTCCGCCGTCCGATGCGAATTTTAATGTTACATCTCCCACGATACCAAGTTCGTTGTCGAAGGTCACTCGGTATTTACTGAGCCACCAAGGTTTTGCAGTTGCCGATGCAGTGGTTGTCATCAGAATTGTTACTGCTAATGCCGTACATAATACTTTTTTCTTCATAATCGTTCATCTCCTAAATTTGTATTTACCTTTCGGCAACACAAACATATCACAGAAGATGGCATAAGTCTACGAAGGTTTTTTCAAAGTCCTTTTCTTTGTTTAAGGTGTATCATATTTTGATATGGTGCATATTTTATGTATATAATTAAGATTTCTTTCTCATTTTATGTCCGCATTTTCTACAAGTTATTTCTATCTTGCCTTTTCCTTTGGGAACACGAAGAGTTGCCTTGCATTTTTTGCATTTATAATAACGGTGCGTTTTTCTGTTTTGCCAGATTTCCTTGCGCAAATTAATCTTTGATGTAATTTTATTCTTTATTACGAAATATACATCTCTTTCTTTTGCACGTGCTGAATAATTTTTTGACATAGAGCGAAATATCATCATTATCATAGATGCCATTGCTATGGAAGATAATATCTGTATTCTGACAAAACAGTTTAAAATAAGCAAAAATATTGTTAATCTGCTTAAAAATAGATTAAATTCATCATTTCCGTATCTTCCGTACATAAAACGATTCATTTTATACATTAAATCTTCAAGCCATCTTTTCATTTATGCCCTCCCTTAAATGCCATTTTCGCATTATACATCATATAATTCCCAAAATTCTTTTACCACATTTTCATATCCCGTTTTATCAACCAAATAGCTCATTGCGTGTGTTGCACCGGGAACAACAAAAAGTTTTTTAGGTGCTACGCAAGCCTTGTAATTTTCGTATGTCATTTCAACGGGCACAAATGTGTCATCGGTTCCGTGAATAAAGAGAACGGGGACATTGCAATCTTTCATTGCATCAAGTGTTGTGTAATCCTGAGAGCCTACCTGAATTTTCTTCTTGCATAAATCATCTACAATTTTACTTCTTGAGTTATAAGAGAAATGCGTATTATTTTCAACAACATGTTTCCATATAGCGTGAGCAGATGTGAATCCGCAGTCTGCCATAATACCACTGACATTTTCAGGCAAATCAAATCCGCCTGCCATCAAAACTGTTGATGCTCCCATTGATATTCCGGCAAGATAAATCGGCATACTGTCATCAAGTCTTTCATTTACCCAATCTATCCAATCAAGGCAGTCATAGCGTTCTATCATGCCAAAGCCCATATACTCGCCACCGCTTTCGCCTTGACCTCTTTGTTCAACATAGAGAACGCTGCAATCGTTGTTTTGCCAAAATTCCGAAATGATGCTAAAGTCTTTATTCCAGGAGGAACGCCAGCCATGCATTGCTATAATAACTCGCTTGTCTTCATCCTTGTGATGCCAATGACCTACAAGTTTTTCTCCGTCTTGTGCTGTAATTTCTACTGTTTCACAATCGCTGTTTTTTAATTTTTCCGACATCTCACGAAGTTGTTCGGTGAGTTCATCCGGAACAACTGTATCATTAGGATTCTTAGTTCCTTTCATTGGTTTAGGTCCTTCACGGTCAAGTGCTGTGTCTACTACAAATTTACTGATTTTTCTTGAAACGGCAGCAGAAACACCTACTACTGCTGCTGATAAAGCAGTGATTCCTGCACCGGCTAATATCCATTTTGTTTTCTTTTTCATTGTATCAGTCTCCTTTACTTGTCCTTTTTAATTTTGCCCCAAAGTGCTGCCAGTAAAACTACAACTCCAATCAAAAGAGGAATCAGCAGTATTATCCCGCCTGTTATCCCACCGTTAACAAACAAACTTTGATATTCCAAAATCATCGCAGGGTTATGTTTAAGTATCCAAGCCATAGCGAGAAGTAAGGCAGCAATCAGTGTCGGAATAAGAATAAGTAATATAATCAAAATCGTAAAAATCATAAAAATCACCTTTGTATTTCATATTAACATTTTAGGGAGTTACTTATATTCAAGTCTGCATGCAAACATTATATCGCCATTATTATTTAAACCCTTTGCCAAAACCACATTTTCATCTTTCTTATGATAAATTTTTAATTCTGTACCTTCTAATACTTCCTTGCGGTAATCAATCTGAAAATCAACTAATTCATCAGCTTCAGAAGGTACAACCGCATCCAAAACATAGTTTGCATATTTTGTATTATTCACGTGATTATTTACATCAATTTCACAAAACCCAGCATTTACAATTCGTGGTGTGCCACTCGGTTCAAAATCATCTACCTTTTCAAGTTTTTCTTCAAACATCATTTCAGGATGGAAACCATCTGCAAAATCATATAATTTTGTATTTGGAACCAAACGGCGTTTTTCGCTATGTATTATCACCCACTCGGAGCTACCGACAATCAATCTTTTACCACTTTCGTTTTCGATACAATATTCTCTGCGATAAATAAATTTATTTGGCTCAAGTGGCCATGTTTTAACAGTAACCTTTTGAAACTTTTGGGGATCAGATATAATTTTAAATTTAACCTTCAAAAGAACCCATATGTATGAGCGTCCAATAAGGTCATCATACCCAACGCCTGTCTCTATTGCATGCTGGGCAGCCGCATCCTGAAATAAATCAAGTACCGAAGATGGCTTAATGTGATTATATTTATCAAAATCGCTTGCTCTCAGCGCATATTCTTTTTCCCACAATTTTCTCACTTGTATCACTCCATTTTCTTCAAAGTATCATTATAAAAAACATCCAACTGTCCCAAATAATTATCTTTCCACGGCTTATTTTTTCCGCAGTAATGTATGATGATTGAATTATTTCGTACCCAATCCAAATCAAGGTCCTTTTCAAAAGGTGCATGAAGTCTGAAAAGTCGCTCGGTCATATTGTATTTAAAAGAATCAAGTGCCAATATTTTACTGCCGTAAAGAGCACTTATAATATCCTGATCGGGAAGCATCAGAAGCATTTTTCTCTTGTCAATAAACTCGAAAACATCATTGTAATTTTGTTCTTCTCTCAGCCTTTTAAGGTTCATAAGCATGACACCTGAATTGATGTAAGGTGCATCCTCATCCATATCAAGACGGATTTCATTGAATTTACGAAGAACAGGACCGGTATGCGAAGCCGCCGCAAAGTAATAATTATCAAGATTTGTATTATACAGCTCCTTCAGCGAACCATTTACAATAAGGTCGGGATCAAGATATAATATTTTATCAATTGTATCAGGCAGATACTTTGCTGCAAAAATTCTATAATATATTTCCTGCGGATATCTTGCAGTTGTAGGTGCATCGTCAAGTCCGATATCAGTTGCCTTTACCATGTGCAGAACACTATCGCTTCCGAGAATGTTTTTTGTACTTTCTACGGCTTTGTCTGATATTGCTGAATGTAGGAGATATACATCAAAACAACAATCACGGTTACTGTCCAAAAGTGATTTTAGCATAACATTAAGATATGGAATATAATTTTCGTCAAGCGTTACCAATATGTTGATTTGATTTTTCTGCATTTTTACCTCCAAAATTCTGTTTCTGCTTTTTACGCCAGATAAAATATATGGCAATCGACAATATCATAAGTCCTATTTCAAATGCGGTGGATATAATAAACGCAGGAGAAGATATATCATCTACGCTCATACCCATAACCGAAAAAGATACTATTGCAGGGAAAAGTCCTATCATTGAGCCTGCTATGTATTTATTGTAATGTATTCCGCTTGCTCCAAGATACATACTTACCAAATCACCGGGAAGCATACCGATAAGTCTGACAAAAACCGATATAAACAATTCGTTTTTGTTTGAAACATCACGCAAAACTTCTAATTTCGGATTTTTCTCAACTAATTTATTCATTGTTTCTTTTCCTGCTTTTTTCCCTATAAAGAACGGAATTGAAACCATAAGCACTGTTCCTACAGTATTTACAATTATTGCAACAGGAAGCGGAAACATAATTCCGCTTGCCGCATATAGCAAACCGCCATAAATAACAATGCTTATACTTTTTAAGGAAAATAACAAAAGCATGACTCCGATAGCAACCGGGATATTCTTCGGCGTGTAGCTTACAATATTTTCTATTGTTATTCGCTCACGGTTTAAAAAACATATAATTATGAATAACAGCCAAAATATGATTATGGCAATTTTTTTAATAATCTTTTTATCAATAACCTTCTTATCTGTCACGCATTATGCCTCCTCATATTTTTTCTCCCTGATGGTTTTCAGTGCGGCATTCAGTTCTGCTCCGAGAATTAAAATGAGTGATGTCATATAAAGCCACACCATAAGTATAATGACGGTACCCAAGGTTCCGTAAATAATCGAATAGCTTGCAAAATTCTCAACATAGAATGAAAAGCCTATGCTGACAATCATCCATGCAAAAAGCGACGCTGTAATTCCGGGTAATAATGTTTTGAATGGTTGTTTTTCATCCATTGACATTGCATACAATGTGCCAAGAGCCACAAACATCAGGATACCTGCAGGAATAAACCTGACATACTGCCATATACTTAGCAAATAGCCTGATATTTTCGGTGCATTTTTCGGGAAGAACTCAAATATAAAGCTTAATATATTTTCTCCCATAGTTGACAGAAACAAGGTTACTGCAAGTACAATCAAAAAAACTACAGTATAAATAAGCTGACGAATTTCAAATGCAACAGGCTTTTTGGGTTTACCAAGGTGATATGCCTTGCGAACATCCAACATCATTCCTTTTACTGCTCTCATAGGGAACCATACGGAAAACACGAGAGCAAACCATAATAACACTTGACTTGATGTATGCGATACATAATCAAGATAGTTTTCTACCAGGTATACTACATCTTTTGGCATAAAATGCGATAAAGCTGTAGTTACGGCACTTACATTTATATCAAGCAAGCCCAAAAGGTTGCTTGCAAAAATAAGCAGAGGAAACAGAGCAAAAAGAAGGTAGTATGCAAGTGCTGCGGCACTTTTGCCTACATTATGCTCAAAAAGATTTGTAAAAAGCAAACGAAGAGTTTGCCGCAGTACCGATTTTTTTGGCACT
The DNA here is from genome assembly GCA_017437065.1 of Lachnospiraceae bacterium. GTDB lineage: Bacteria > Bacillota > Clostridia > Lachnospirales > Lachnospiraceae > RGIG3002. The sequence continues at coordinate 5,048 of JAFSBX010000047.1, read as the reverse complement.
TTTCGAGTTACCTCTGCCAAGGAAATCACCTCCGGATAGATATGTTAGTTTACAATGTTTCGATAAATTTTTTGAGAGCATCAAAATCTCCATGCGGATATACGGAAATATCTTCATTGTACTTGTTAATCAGACAATCGGTTAGCAAAAACACCTTCATGCCAAGCTTTGATGCAATCATATCCTCACTTACATCATTTCCTATCATAAGGCATTCTTCGGGGCAAGCATTCATGCGACCCAGTATATCCCTGTAGTAGTCAAGGTTTGGCTTGCAATAATTTGAATTTTCGTATGTAGTAAAAAGTTCAAACTGCTCGGGGTTAAGACCTGCCCAACGCATACGGCTTATCGTTGCAGTTTTCGGAAAAAGAGGGTTTGTTGCAAGCGCAATGCGGAATCCTTTTTCTTTTGCTGTTTTAATCAAGTCGGCAGCCTTTGGTTCAAATCCGCAGACATCTTTTATTTTCTGAAAATCTGTTTCATAAAAGTCATCAAACATATGGTAATCATCCATTACAGATTCACCAAAAGCTTTTTTGAGAACATCCCAAAAGGCATTTTCATTTGTTTTTTCTCCGTTGTTTTTGACCATTGCCTCTGTACCTCTCATAACAGCAGTAGCAAATATCATCGGGCTGTATCCTAAAGGCTCTGCCGTTTTGGTAAGTCCGCTGATATAAGCTTTAGCAAAGGTATCCTGATCCATTGGAAGCAGGGTTCCGTCCAGGTCAAATAATATAGTCGTAATTTTCATAAAGCTAATTTTCTCCTTTTTGTAGTTTATTCTCTCTGTTTTCTGTGGCTTCACGAATCAGCACATAAACGGTAGATGCAACGGGAACTGCTATAAGCATTCCCACAGGACCGGCTATTCCGCCGCCGATTGTTACCGCAGCTAAAATCCACATCCCCGGAAGATTTACACGGCTGCCCATAACTCTCGGATAGATAATATTTCCTTCAAGCTGCTGCAGAATAACAAGAAAAATCAAAAATATAAATGCCTTAAACGGATTAACCGTAAGTATTACAAAAGCGCCTACTGCGGCACCGATAAAAGCACCAACAACAGGAATAAGTGCGGTAACACCAATGAGTGCTCCTACCATTGGGGCGTAAGGTATCCTTAAAATCAGCATACCAATCATACAAAGCGTACCGAGAATAACCGCTTCCAGGCTTTGTCCCGATACAAAATTACGAAAATTTGTACTTGCAACATTTGATGCGTGTATAAACCATTCTCCAAAACCTTTCGGAAACCATACACGAATAAGACGGGATGCCTGTTTTTTCAACTTTTCTTTGCCGAAAAGAATATAAATTGAAAATACAAAGGCAACAAAGAAATCGAATATACCACCGACTAAAGTACTTATCTTTCCAACTGCAGTATTAACAATAGTACCGCTTTCGTTTTTCAACCAGACTTGTATGGAATCTTTTATTTTATCCCAATCAATATTAAGAAGTTGATTGCCCAACGGAAGCTTTGAGAGTTCTTCCTCGCTCATTCCTCTGATTGTATCTATGAAATTTATTACCCCATCAGCAATAACTTTGAAGGCATCTACAAGTTCGGGGATAACGAGCCATACAACGCCCACGACAATAGCTACAATCAATACGACTGAAATAACAAAGGATAATGGCCTGCGAAGCTTTTTGAGTAAATTCTTTTTTGTTTTACTCCATATATGCTTTTCAAAAAAGCTCATAGGAACATTTAATATGAGTGCAAAAACAAAGCCCAATATGAGTGGCATAATAAGACTCAAGCATTTTGACAATGCACCTGTAATCGTACCGATGTTCTGTAATCCAAGAAAGATTACAATGCAGGCGGCTGCAATTCCAATTATCCATTTTGTTATTTTTCGTTTATTTTGAGGTGTAAAGTCCATAGCATTATTCTCCGTTATTTATTCTTAATTGTATGTAAGTAGTTTAGTAACTTCTCATCATCAATACTTTCTACAACATCAAACAATTTATGTATTTCAGGGATTACAGCACCTTGCTCAATCAAATTGTCAATCAATTTTATCAGACTGTCATAAAATCCGTTTAGGTTCAAAACAACAATAGGCGCGGTAAGCCTTTTTAAGTATTTTAGTGTAAGCACCTGAAAGAATTCATCCATTGTACCAACACCACCGGGAGCGATAAGGAAAATGTCTGCGTGCTTTTCCATAAGCGTTTTTCTCTCGCTCATAGTATCAACCATTACGGTGTTATCGCAATCAAATATTTCCTCAAATTCACTGATAAAATCCGGCGATATTCCCATAACATATCCGCCTTTTTCTTTTATTCCTCTCGCAACGGCACCCATGCAGCCTGTTGCTCCGGCACCGTAAACAAGTGAAAATCCTTTTTCTGCGATAATATTTCCTAATTTTTCGATTTCTTTTTTGTGTGTATCAGCAATTCTTTCAGAAGCCCCGCCATATACACAAGCGTAATATCTTTTTGACATATTGAAACCTCCTTGCTTATGTCATTTATTTAAGCTTTGATTTACGGGCATATTTGTCGCACAAATCATTAATCTGGTCTGTAAATTTAGCCAGTTCTTTATTGGTAAGCCCACGGCTTAACTCAATAACAGTTTTAAGTCTTTGGCAAGCTGCCATTAAACGGTCAAAGGCAAGATTTGCTCTGCGGCGTCCTTCGGATACCTTTGTGAGTTTGACAATTTTTCCTCTTGCACTGCATTCACCGCTTATCAAGTCAAATTCATCTCCACTGTACGGAGCAGTTGTTGTGAATTTTAATTTATTGTATATAGTCTGTGAAAAGCTGTCGCAAACAATATCATCACCGTGATTGACAAATACCTTCATGGGTGGTTTATCCATGCTGCCGAGCCAATCAAGAAGCATATCTCTGTCTGCGTGTCCGCTGATGCCGACAATGGATTCAATTCTTGCTTTTACCTGAATTTCTTCGCCAAACAGATTAACAGTCTTAGCACCGTTTATAAGTTTTCTTCCCAATGTACCTTCTGCCTGATAGCCAACAAAAAGAATGGTGCTGTTTTCTCTCCAGAGGTTATGCTTCAGGTGGTGTCGTATACGACCTGCTTCACACATCCCTGATGCAGAAATAATAACCTTTGGGATTAAATCAAAGTTTATAGCTCTTGACTCATCTGTTGTAACACTTAGTCTTAATCCCGGGAATGAGATTGGGTTAATGCCTTGTTTTACAAGTGCAAGAGTTTCCTCGTCATAATATCCCATCAGATTGTCCTGATATATCTTTGTTGCCTCTACTGCAAGAGGTGAGTCCACATAAACAAGGAAGTTTTCAAAGCCTTTAATTAAACCCTGATCCTTTATGATGCGGAATAAATATAGAAGTTCCTGTGTTCTTCCTATTGCGAAGGATGGTATAACCAAGTTTCCGCCTTTTGAGAATGTTTCCTGCATTATCTTTGTAAGCTGTGCGATATAATCTGGGCGTTCCCCGTGCAGTCTGTCGCCATAGGTTGATTCAACAACAACATAATCTGCACAGGGCGGATTTTGCGGATTGCGAATTAACGGACGGTCAACATTTCCCAAATCTCCTGAAAATAAAACTGTGCGTGTTTCTCCGTTTTCTGTAATGGTAAAATGAATGCTTGAAGAACCGAGCAGATGTCCTGCATCGTTAAAGTTTATTGTTATACCTTCAAATATCTCAATTGGTTTATTGTAGCCATATCCCTCAAACAATTTAAGTGATTCTAATGCATCGGCAACGGTATATATTGGAACATACGGCGAGAATCCGGCACGCTCTGCCTTTCTGTTCTGCCACTCGGCTTCCTGCTCCTGAATGTGAGCCGAATCCTGCAGCATAATGTTACATAGTCTGTGAGTTGCTTCCGTGCAATAAACCGGACCTGAATATCCTTTTGCTACCATAGCAGGTATCATACCGGAATGGTCGATATGTGCATGTGTCAGACATATTGCATCAATATCAGCAGGCAATATCGGCAATTCGCAGTTCTCATATGTATCGCCGCCTTGCTCCATACCGCAATCAATTAAAATGTGTTTTCCGTTAGATTCAAGCAATGTGCAAGAACCTGTAACCTCGTGAGCAGCGCCTATAAATGTTAGTTTCATAGTATCCTCCAATCCGACAGCAAGTGTCAATTACATAAGTGGTGCAAAGATTCTCATAATATCCTGAAAAATTCTCATTAGGATACTTGCTTTGCAATCTTCTAATTTAATTATATGACAAATTTCGAGAGTTTGCAAAAAATCCTCTTTTACTTCCGATACAGCACAGCTGTCATACATTCTCACACCGCACTCAAAATGCAGATAAAGGCTTCTGAAATCAAGATTTGTAGTGCCTATAGTTGCAACTCTGTTATCCGACACAAAGGTTTTTGAGTGAATAAACCCTTTTGTATATTCATAGATTTTAACTCCGGCTTTGATAAGCTCACGGTAATATGAGCGAGTTGTCATATGCACCCACCATTTGTCCCATTTATGAGGAGTTACAATACGGACATCAACGCCACTTTTTGCGGCCAGGCACAGAGCCGAAACCATACTGTCATCAATTATCAGATATGGAGTATTGATATAAACATATTTCTTGGCATTGTTTATAATCTGTAAATATACATGCTCTCCCACATTATCATTATCCACAGGACTGTCGCCGTATGGCTGAACATATCCATCGGATTCTATCGGACAAGGAGTATCCAGCCACGGATAATATTTTGAATAATCTTCATCCTTGCCGGTACAAAGTTCCCACATCTGTAAAAACATAAGTGTAAAGCTCCAAGCCGCTTTTCCCTTAATCATTACAGAGGCATCTTTCCAATGACCGTGTTTTTCATAAGCATTGATATATTCATCGGCGAGATTTATGCCGCCTGTAAATGCTACCTTGCCGTCTATTACAGCAATCTTGCGGTGGTCTCTGTTGTTTTGCACTGTTGACAAAAATGGTCTGAACTGATTAAAAACCACACATTCAATTCCATATTTTTCAAGCTGCTTTCGGTAATTCTTCGGCAAGAG
>JAFSBX010000005.1 GCA_017437065.1 Lachnospiraceae bacterium | reverse complement strand
TCTGTTACTACAATACGATGTTTGCCATTATTCATCGGCTCAATTTCGCTTCTGGAGCGCACTTTGATAGAGCCGCGCCCTGTCAGATAAGCATCTTCAATGCCTTTTCTGCCTAAAATAATACCGCCGCCCGGAAAGTCCGGCCCTTTGATATAATTCATCAATTCTTTATCCGGCAAATCTCTATTGTCAATCAGAGCAATGGTGCCATCAATCACTTCACCCAGATTATGAGGCGGAATATTGGTAGCCATCCCTACTGCAATACCGGAAGAACCGTTTACCAGCAGGTTTGGAAAACGAGACGGCAATACCAGTGGTTCTTCTAACGATTCATCGTAGTTTAACCCGAAATCTACTGTTTCTTTTTCTAAATCAGCCAGCATTTCCAGAGTCAGTTTGGTCATTTTCGCTTCGGTATAACGCATTGCCGCAGCGGAGTCGCCATCGACAGAACCAAAGTTCCCCTGCCCGTCAACCAGCGGATAGCGAATATTAAAATCCTGTGCCAGACGCACCATTGCATCATATACAGAGCTGTCGCCATGGGGATGATACTTCGCCAGTACGTCCCCAACGATATGGGCGGATTTTTTATGTTTTTTGTCCGGTGTCATGCCGTTTTTATACAAAGAAAACAAAATACGGCGGTGTACCGGTTTCAGACCATCTCGTACATCAGGCAGTGCACGACTGGTAATAACGCTCATTGCATAATCAATAAAAGATGTCTGCAATTCATTTTCCATAATGGTAGGCAAAATCTTACCATGTGTAAATTCCATTTCCATTCGAGCACCTCCTAAATATCAAGATTTTTCACGTATTTTGCATTGGTGGTAATAAAGTTTCTTCTAGGCTCTACTTTATCCCCCATCAGAATACTGAGCAGACGGTCTGCTTCTACGCAGTCTTCTACTTTTACCTGCAAAAGTGTTCTGGTTTCATTGTTCATGGTGGTATCCCACAGCTGTTCTGCGTTCATTTCACCAAGACCTTTATAACGCTGAATATCGATTTTATCTCTGTCTTTTCCATTTTCGGACAGATAGCGTTCCAGCGCATCATCATCATATAAATATTCCAATACTTTGCCTTTTTTGTTGACAATGCCGTACAGCGGAGGCTGTGCCACATATACATATCCCTCATCAATGAGCGGACGCATATAGCGGAACAGGAATGTTAACAGCAGAATACGAATATGTGCACCGTCAACGTCGGCATCGGTCATAAGAATCAGTTTATGATATCTTGCTTTTTTGATATCAAAATCATCACCTACACCGGTACCCATAGCAGTAATCATGTTGCGAATTTCGTCACTGCCCAATACACGATCCAGACGTGCTTTTTCTACGTTCAGAATTTTACCGCGCAAAGGCAGAATTGCCTGATACATTCTGTCACGGCCGCTCTTTGCAGAACCGCCCGCAGAATCCCCTTCGACTAAGAATAATTCACAGCGTGTAGCATCTTTTGAAGAACAATCGGCCAGTTTACCAGGCAAAGAAGTGCTTTCCAGCACATTTTTACGACGTGTCATTTCACGGGCTTTACGAGCTGCTTCTCTGGCACGGGCAGCATTTCTGGATTTTTCAATCATTTTTTTCGCAGCAGATGGATTTTCCTCCATAAACTGTGTCATGCTCTGCCCTGTAATATTGTCGCAAATACCGCGCACTTCACTGTTCCCCAGCTTGGTTTTGGTCTGCCCTTCAAACTGTGGTTCCGGTACTTTTACGCTGATGATAGCTGTCATACCTTCACGAATATCATCACCGGTCAAGTTATCTTCGTTTTCTTTCAGAATATTATTTTTGCGGGCATAGTTATTAATCACACGATTCAGTGCAATTTTAAACCCTGTCTCATGCATACCGCCCTCATGGGTATTGATATTATTTGCAAAAGACATAATATTTTCAGAATAGCTGTCGGTATACTGCAGTGCAATTTCTACCTGCACACCATCTTTTTCACCCTCAAAATAAATAACATCGGTAACGCCATCTTTACCTTCGTTCAAAGACTGTACAAAGTCGATAATACCGCCATTCTGTAAATAAACTTCTTCCTGCTCCATCCCTTCGCGTTCATCTTTTAAAGTGATGGTTAAGCCTTTATTTAAGAATGCCAGCTCTTTCAAACGTTTGCGCAGCACTTTAAATTCATATACAGTTGTATCTGTAAAAATAGCCGGATCCGGCACAAAATGAATTTTGGTACCGGTATCTGATGCATCACCGATTACTTCCAGCTGGCTGGTAGTACGGCCCTGACAAAATGTCTGACGATATAATTTGCCGTCACGGCGAATTTCTACTTCCAGCAAGGTAGACAATGCATTTACTACCGACATCCCTACACCATGCAGACCACCGGATACTTTATACCCGCCGCCGCCAAATTTACCGCCGGCATGCAGTACTGTCAATACCACTTCTACAGTTGGAATCCCCATTTTTGGATGCATTTCTACCGGAATCCCGCGTCCATAGTCCAGTACTGTAATACTGTTATCCTTATGAATGGTAACATTAATTTCTTTCCCGTAACCTGCCAGTGCTTCGTCGATACTGTTATCCACGATTTCATACACCAGATGATGCAGCCCATCGGAACTGGTAGTACCAATGTACATCCCCGGGCGTTTGCGCACTGCTTCTAAGCCTTCCAGCACCTGAATCTGCTCGGCACCATAATTGCTCTGCTTTTCTTCAGCCACGTAATATTCCTCCATTTCTCTATTATAATCATCTTTAAAAAATACTTTTTCTAAATTTATGATGCATATAAAACCATACAAAAAAAGAAAACCGCTTCATAAAAAACAATGCTTTTTATGTAACGGTTTATTATACCATACAATTTATATTTTTGCAAATAAAGCGTGAAAATTCACTTTTTAATGATTTTACCCTCTTGTACCCAAAATATCTCGTTTTCAGCCATTTCATCGGTCAATAATTCGATATTAGCACCGGTAATGATGGTTTGTATTTGATATTTTTTTACCATTTTCATTAAGAACTGCCGACGATCATCATCCAGCTCACTCATGACATCATCTAAAAGCAGCAATGGATATTCGCCATGCAGCTTATAAAATGTCTGCAGCTCTGCCATCTTCAATGACAAAATTCCGGTGCGCTGCTGCCCTTGCGAACCATATTTTTTGAGATCCATACCATTGAGATAAAAAATCAAATCATCTCTGTGAGGGCCCCAGAGTGTGGTGCCGCGTGCAATCTCCTCTCCCTGCTTCTGTACAAGAATCGTTTGAAACACATTTTTTATCTGCTCCACAGAAAAATCCCCAATGGCACCCATAGAACAATGATACGTAACACTGAATCGTTCTGTTTCACAAGTCAGCGCCTGCTGTACTTTTCTGGCCATAGGCACCAGCATTTTTAAATATTGCAATCGTTTATAAATAATCTGACTGCCGTATTCTATCAGATACTGGTTCCACACTTCCAGCTGTGCTTTATTTTCTTTTTTATACTGCAGTTCTTTTAATAAATTGTTGCGCTGCTGTACGATTCTATCATAATCCCGAATCAAGCGATAATAAGATTTATCCTGCTGGCTCATACAAACATCCAGATATCTGCGCCGTTCTGCCGGAGAACCTTTCACGATTTTTAAATCATCGGGTGAAAACAATACCACGCGCAAATAATTATGCAGCTCCGACATGCTCTTATATTTCACACCGTTAATTTTTAACTGCTTATTTTTTTCTTTATCTATATATACTTCCATTTCATAACAGCGTTCACTGTCATCTTTTTTCATCTGCCCAATCAAACGTAAATAAGGCTGATCCCACTGAATTAATTCTATATCTTTATTTCCACGGAAATTATTTCCCGCCGCAAGATAATAAATGGATTCTAAAAGATTGGTTTTTCCCTGTCCATTTGATCCAATCAGCACATTGATTCCTCTATTTAGATTCAGCTGCTGATTTTCATAATTTCTGTAATTGATTAAATGTATATGCTGCAGATACACGGACAGTTCACCTCTCTTTTTATTGATTTTCAAAAATAGAATATAAACAAAATATGTAGGGGAGGCTGCCCACAGCCTCCCGCTAATTCTTCTTATTCTTTTAATATTTTTTGAGTCGATATTATCCTCTTAACGGCAGAAGCAAATACAGGAAGCTTTCATCATTCAGCGGACGGAATACCGCAGGGCTTAATGGACCGCCCAGTTTTACATCCAGATCATCAAAATCCATATTTTTAAATGCATCTGTCAAATATTTAGCATTAAACAAAATGGATAATTCTCCACCTTCGGTATATACCGGAATATTTTCATTTACCATACCATATTCAGACTTGGATACAATATTTAAATTGCCATCTGATAAATTAAAACGCAATACGCTGGAACCATCTCGTTCCGGTACAAACAGACTGGCACGGTCGATAGACTCCTGCAGATGTTTTTTCTTTGCTTTCATCAAAATAGAATATTCTGCAGGAATTACCTGACGGTAGTTCGGGAATGTACCATCAACCAGACGAGACAGCAGACGCACATCTTTGCATTCAAAAGAAACCTGTCTGTCATTGCAGCGAATGGTCAATACATCTTCATTGTCATCTTTCAAAATACGGCTGATTTCATTCAAAGATTTTACAGGTACAATCATTTTGAAATTTTCAGCAGTCAGATTATCTACTTTACAGGTTTTCACTGCCAGACGATGACTATCGGTACTTACCATTGTCAGATTGTTGTCCTCTACTTCCATCAATGCACCGGTAAAGATAGGACGCGGGTCTCCAACATTAGCACAGAACCCTGTCTGTTTTACCAGAGATTTAAATACTGTCGGATTGATGGTAAACATTTTTCCATCTTCCAGAGAAGCAATACCAGGAAATTCTTCCCCTCTCCAGCATTTGATGTTTGTTTCTGCCTGATCATATTCAATTTTTAAGGATACTGTTTCATCATCATACGTAAACATCAGATTGGTATTTGGCAGACGACGTACAATTTCAGCAAAGAAATGAGCCGGTACTACAACATGTCCTTCTTCTAATACCTGTACAGGCTCTGTGCAGGTAATCCCGATTTCCAGATCGGTAGCAGCGAAGGTTAAACGATTGTTTTCTGTTTTTAAATAAATACCGGTCAGTACAGGAATGGCTCCTTTACTGGAAATCGCTTTTTGTACGGTATTAATGCCGGATAACATATTTTCTTTGGTAGATGTAAATTTCATAATCAGATACGCGCTCCTTCTCACATCATCTTCTTAATATTTTTAGTAGTATTAGTATTAGGCGCTGTGGAAAAGTTTAAAACTGATGTAAACGCTGTATGCACAAGGGCTGATCCGTGTAGATAACCCTGTGGATAGTAAAAAAAATTATACACACAATTCACAGGTTTTTTGCACATTTTTAATTGTCCACATGTTACTAACAGTTTATCAAAAATATTATCCACATTCAATAAAAAAAATGAAATCACAAAAAAATCATCCCGCATGAATGATACGGGATGAAATAGTATTTATTTTATTCAGATTCAAGATTTCAAGTTAAGCATTGTTTGTCAGACTGTTTTTAATTTTGTTGACGGTTATCTGCAATGTCTGATCGGTGCGCAGCTCTTCTGCAATTTTTTCACATGCATGAATGACTGTAGAATGATCGCGGCCTCCAAACAGTTCACCAATTTTCGGCAGAGAAAGACTGGTCATTTCACGGCACAGGTACATAGCAATCTGGCGTGGATATGCAATCTGTTTGGTGCGTTTTTTGGATGTAAAGTCTTCAACGCGAATTTTATAATATTCTGCTACTTTTTTCAGAATTAATTCACCGGTGATAATGACAGGTTCATTTGGTGTAATTAACCCTTGCAGACAGTCTTTTGTCAAAGCCAGGTCAATATTGCGATGACTGAGGTTGGAGTATGCGGATAACCGTACCAGTACCCCTTCCAGTTCACGAATATTGGAATGAATATGTTCTGCAATATAATCAAATACATCATCAGGAATCTGCAGATTGTCAGCCTGTGCTTTTTTGCGCAGAATTGCAATTCTGGTTTCATAATCAGGCGGCTGAATGTCGGTGGTTAATCCCATACTGAATCGTGTGCGCAGACGTTCTTCCAGTTTTGGAATTTCGTTTGGCAAACGGTCGCTGGAAATAATAATCTGTTTGTTGGCATCGTACAATGTATTAAATGTATGGAAGAATTCTTCCTGGGTACTTTCTTTATTGGATAAGAACTGAATATCGTCGATTAAGAGCACATCTACATTCCGGTATTTTTCACGGAAATTTTTTGTAGAACCATCTTTAATAGAGTCAATTAATTCGTTGGTAAATTTTTCGGAAGAAATGTATGCAATTTTCGTTTCCGGCTTTCTAGCCAAAATATGATTGCCGATAGCGTGCATCAAATGTGTTTTGCCAAGCCCTGCACCGCCATAAATAAATAATGGATTATAAATTCTTCTTTCTTTTTCTTTAATAATATTGTCGGCTACGCCTACACAGGCTGCATGTGTCATCAAATTGCTGTTGCCTACTACGAAAGAATCAAATGTATATTTAGAATTTAAGTGAATGGTATTGCTGAAGTTGTCGTAATTTGAAACTGCTTCGGTATATTTAGGTTCCGGTGCAGATGGTGTATTCTGAAATTGCGGTACAAAACCGGTATCTTCTGTCTGAAAATCTTCTTTTGTATATCCCTGCTGCTGGAATAACTGCTCAATGGCTTTTTCCTGTTCCTGCGGTGTTACAAATTTGATTTTAACAGGATGGTTTAATACGGATTCCAGGCAGTTTTTGATAACATTGAACTGCTGATTTTCCAGCATGTGTTTTTCAAAATCATTGCGTACTTTAATAATGATATGTTCACCGGAGTATAAAGCCAGTGATGTATGTTTCATCCATGTATCAAAAATTGGTTTGGATACAGAAGATTCTAATAAAGTAAGGGTATTGTCCCAGATTTTTTCGTTCATATTATTATTTGCCGCGTCAATCATATGAATACCTCCAGGCAGTATCGTAAAAATAAAAAAAGTATATAAAGTAGAATAAAATATGAGTTATTAACATGTTATCCACAAAAGTGTTGATAAATTATATATAAATAAACAGTTTATCCACACTTTTTTGAGAGTGTATTCTAAATAATATCAGAAAATCGGTGATTTATCAACAAAAAGTTACAAAAATCAGAAAAAATTATCCACAGGTTTATAAATGGTTGATAAATATAAAAATTATGAAAAAAATTAAAGGAAAATATGGATACAGGACTTGACCGCAGAATTTAGATATTATATAATAACTAATCGTAAATGCAGTTCAATCGAAGATTGCAATAGATATGTTTACTTGAAAAGGGAGGTGTTGTACGGTGAAAAGAACCTATCAACCAAAAAATAAAAAACACAAAAGAGTGCATGGTTTCAGAAAAAGAATGTTAAGCGCAAATGGTAGAAATGTACTGAAAAGAAGAAGAGCAAAAGGGAGAAAAAAATTAAGCGCTTAATTTTTTCAAATATAGCTCTTAACGAAAAGGCCCTAGTGGCCT
>JAFSBX010000046.1 GCA_017437065.1 Lachnospiraceae bacterium | reverse complement strand
TACAGTTAAAGAAGAAAAAGAAATCCCGCATCTTATCATTACTGTTTGGGATTGAAGGTGAACTTGCATGAAATGCATTGAAGGCACAAAAGAAAGCGTTAAGAACAGCTACACGTTCTTTGACCCTTTCCTTCTTGGCATTTACCATAATGCTGTGTTTCTTTACGCTTTCTGGCATCAGTACAAATCATACTTATTTTGAGAGATACCAGGATGTGTGGGATGTCATGGTGACGGTAAAGAACACTGGCATTTCTGAATTTGAAATGACAGAAGATTTGCAGGCAAATCAAGAGTTAGGAAATTGTACAGTATACCAAAAAGCAGTAGCAGTTAGTCTGCTTCAAAATGACTTACAGAGTGATGAGTTAAAGGCGTTGGGCGGACTGGGAACGGTTGCAGGAAGTTCCGTAACAAGTGTAGAGGATGGATATTTAGTAAAAGTTCCTCTTGTGATTATGGATGATAAGAGTTTTGAAGAATACTGTACGCAGATTGGTGTAGCACCTAACCTCGATGGTGCAATTGTGCTGAATCGTATCTGGGATAATATCAACAGCAATTTCCGATACAAGCAGTATGTTCCGTTTGTAAATGAAAATCAGAATGTAATCAGTATTCAAAATAGGGATAATGCTGAAGCATCAATTGAAATAGAGGTACTTGCCTATACGCAGGAGGTTCCGGTACTGAGAGAAGAATATGACAACTATGCCTTAGTGCAGTTTATTTCCTTATCTATGTGGGAAAATGTTGCAGGAACAATCGGTAATGCAGAAGCAGATACTTATGTTAGAGTATTAGTAGATGCTGAATTGTCCCTTGCGGAAGCGAATGCATTGGATGCTTCCGTAGTGAACTTGATTAGCAAGGAATATGTGGTAGAAAGCGAAAACCGTATTCAAGAGAAAGTTTCAAACGATGAAATGATGGATGGATTCATGATGATTATCGGTGCTTTCTGTATTCTGCTTGCAACCATTGGAATTGCTAATGTGTTCTCTAACACTTTGGGATTTATTCAGCAGAGAAAGCGTGAGTTTGTTCAGTATATGTCCATTGGTATGACAGAGGCGAATATTCGAAAAATGTTCAGCATAGAAGCTTTGGTTATTGCCGGACGTCCGCTGTTAATCACATTGCCATTAACCGTTGTGTTTGTTGGGTTTATGATAACTGCAAGTTATTTAGATCCTATGGAGTTCTTGGTTGAAGCTCCTATTTTGGAGATATCATTATTTATCGTTGCTATATTTGTATTTGTTGGTTTGGCTTATTATTTCGGTGGAAAGAAAATCTTGAAATCCGATATGGTAGAAACCCTGCGTAACGATACTTTAGTGTAGGATGGAAAGTTTGGTAGTATTATAGCTAAAATAGTAATCCATCAAATACTTCACAACAGAAAATGGTCGGTTCACAACAAAGGACTATATTTAGGTACTAAATTGTGCAAAATATAAAATAGATGTGTATATATATGAAAAGATTTCACACCAAAAATACAGTGATTCACTCTTTTACTATGGAATAGATTAATGAAAGTAACGATACTTATCACATAAGTACGATAAGTTTACCTATGTAAAGGGATTTAATCAAAGTGCAAGGAGGTATGCGTATGAGCAACACAATTTCAGGAGTATCTGCTACAACACAGCAATATACAGATTATTCATCAGTAACAAGTAAACAGGCAGAAAAAAAGCAACAGAAACCACATCAGCCAATAATGGCGTGGTGTATGAAAAGTCTGAGCCTGCATCAACAAATAAGGCTACATATTCTATCAATAAGATGAGTGATGCGGACAGAGCTGCCTTAGTAAAGCGGTTAAAAGCGGATCAGGCGAGCCGTGAACAGCAACTTACAAGTCTTGTTCATAAAATGATGTCCGGGCAGGCAAAAACTTACGGACAGGCTACGGATATGTGGAAGTTCCTTGCAAGTGGCGATTATACGGTTGATGCAGCCACAAAAGCACAGGCACAGAAAGATATTTCAGAAGATGGATATTGGGGTGTAAAGCAAACCTCACAGAGATTGTTTGATTTTGCTTGTGCGTTAGCCGGCGATGATGTAGACAAGATGAAGGAAATGCAAGCGGCGGTTGAAAAAGGCTTCAAGCAGGCAACCGGAGTTTGGGGACGAGAGTTGCCGAGTATCTGTAAAGATACCTATGATACAACAAATAAGTTATTTGAGGATTATTATGCTTCAAAAGAGGAACAGACAGAAATTCAATAGTTTTGCAAGAGAAGATAATAGATATACTAATGGAATTATACCAAATAAACGAGGAGAGTAATGAGCAAAGTGTTCATTACTCCCTTTTCATGTTATAGGGAAGTTGTAATACGACATAAAAAAGCGTCGCAAAGCAATCTGTTTTATGGTGGAGCGCATTGCTATCATTTATATTGAAAGCGAGGTTCAGACCATGAGAACAGAGAAGAAAGAACTTAATATACAAATTGGGAAGAGGTTGCAGACCGTCAGAGAGAACAGCGGATATACACAGGAAGCATTTGCAGAAGCTCTTGATATAGGTGTGGAACACTATCGTAAAATAGAACTCGGTATGTATGGATTGCAGAGGGAAAATATGCTGATTTTATATAAGAAGTATAAAATTGATCCTACATATTTACTTACCGGTGAAAAAATCACACATTTGATGTGGAAATGTTTTTAGCAAATTGTAGCAGAGAAGAAAGAGATAAATTTCTCGACCGCATGCTGATATATATGCGAAAACTAATGATTAGTCCACAGTAGAGACAGCCTCCCGATTGTATATCTTTGATATGCGTAAAGGAGTTTTTTTTAATGGAATATATTAAAAGCGAAGAAGCAAATGAAGATTTGCTTTTCAGAGAGGAGGTTATGCGACAATTTGAGTATTTCTATCAGTACATGCATGGAGATAGAAAAGAACCGAATGAGGTAGAGACAATTTTTAAAAGAAGTATAGAGTTCTTTGGAGCTGACTGGATTGGCTTAATTGATTTTGATTTGGAAGTGGGAGCTTGGTCAACCAGATGTTTTTACAATAAAAGAACCGGTTCCAGTACAGAAACAATGATTGAGGATGCGGAAAATGCAGCACAGGCAAAACGATGGGAACAGGCGATTCGTGGAGGAAAGCCTATTGTTATTGAAGACATTGAATCAATACGAGAGGAAGCTCCGGAAGAATATGCTATGTATAAGAGATTGCATGTTCAATCAGTACTAGGAACAAAATGAGAAATATTCGAGACTATATGAATGATGAAAGACTTTGATTTCTATTGATAGGGTAGGAACCAAAGTCTTTTTATTAGTCTATAAAATAGAGATTGAAAAAGATTTAAAAAAGTGTTACTTTTAAAATGTAACATAAAATAAGTTACATTTTAAAAACAAGGGTGATTCCATGAAAGATTTTATAGAAAAAAGTTTAAGAAGACCTATTACACTTGCGGATAATGCAGAGATTTTTAAAAAGCTTCCATTAAAATTTAGAGGGAACTATGAGTTGTTTTCTGTATATCAGGATAGTGTCGAATGGATTATTGCAAAACCTAAGAAAGAATTGCGCTTAAATGCACTGCGCTATGATAGGAGTCAGATCGAGAAAACTGCAGGTTTGAATTGTGCTTTGTATTTTAATAAATTAAATTACTATACAAAAGAAACTATGTTGAATGAGGGTATTCCGTTCATTTTAGAGGGAAAGCAAGTGTTTCTGCCATTCCTTGGAATGCTTTTGTCGGAAAAGGATGATAGAAGGTTAGTGCCGGTACACACAATTTCGTTTTTAACACAAAAGCTCATATTATGTGCTTTGTATGAAAAATGGAATAATATGAATGCGACAAAGATTGCAGAAAAGCTTGGTGTTACCAAAATGTCGGTAAGTAGATGCCTGGATGAAATAGAGTATTTGGACATTAAGATACTGGATAAGTCTGGAAAAACAAGAAAAGTATCGGTTAGTGAAGAAATCAGAGTACTATGGGAAGAAATTAAGCCGGTATTGAGGAATCCGGTTATAGCAAGATTTCAGTTAGCAGAGGATATTCGGTTGGATAAGAAAGCCGGTATATCTGCACTTTGCGAATTTTCCATGCTATCAGATAATGTGTATCCTACTTATGCGGTCACAAAGGGCGATTTAAAAGAAACAAATATTAAAAAAATACGACAAATATCTATTGGAGAAGAAATTGGTTGTGAAGTATTGGAACTTGGCTATTTTATTGAATACAACGGAAAAATGGTACAAGATCCTCTTAGTGTAATGTTAAGCTTATCAGCAGAAGATTTGGAAGATGAAAGAGTACAGATTTGTATTGAGGAAATGTTGGAGGAGTACGTATGGTAAGAGGATTAGATACATTCAGAGAATATTTTAGAGGTTTTGAAAATCAGTATGTTTTAATAGGTGGTGCTGCCTGTGATATTTTGTTTGCAAATAACGAAGGACAATTTAGGGCAACAAGAGATTTAGATATGGTACTGATTGTAGAGGCATTGATACCTGAATTTGGAGAGAAATTCTGGGAGTTTGTAGAAGCTGGACAATACAGAAATAAAGCAACCAGTGCAGGAAAACCACAGTTCTACAGATTTGATAAACCAGAAAAAGAAGCATATCCGAAGATGATAGAGCTCTTTGCTAGAACGGATTTTGAATTAAAAGAGATGGATGGGTTGACACCAATTCATATCGATGACGAGGTATCAAGTCTTTCTGCTATTTTGCTGAACGAAGATTATTATAATGTATTACTTGCGGGTAGGGAGGTAGTACAGGAATTATCAGTACTAAGACCAGAATATTTAATTCTTTTTAAGGCAAAAGCATACTTGGATTTAAGTGATAGAAAAGAAAAGGGAGAGAATGTTGATTCACGTGATATACGAAAACATAAGAATGATATTCTTCGAATTGCAGTAGAGTTTGTTTTGGAAAGCGTTACTACTTTGCCGACAACAGTCATTAAAGATATGGAACAATTTATTATCCGACTGGAAGCAGAACCATTTGATGCAGGAGTGTTGAAAAACTACGGTGTAGGTAATGAGGAATTAGTAGATAATCTTAGAAAACTGTATAATATGTCATCAAATTAATAACGAGATTTTGGGGAGCTTGTCACAGAGTGATAGGTTCCTTTTTCGTACCAGCGAACGGAAAGCGAACGACGGTTGATAGGCTTCTTTGGATTATTTCCAAAGAGGTCTATTTTTTATGCTTTTTTATAAGAAGAGATACAAGGTACGCGAGCCACCGGTTCCGGATTTTGAAGCGGAAAACATTTCAAAATTCGGAGGATAAATATAATGAGAAATTATAAATGTGATCCATTGATGATGGGACAGAGATTAAAAGAGTTAAGAAGAAATGCGAAGAATAGCATGTCGCAGTTAGCGTTTTCAGAGGAGATTGGAACCTGCTTAGGTAATATCAGTAAGATTGAACAGGGCTTAAGATTTCTAACAATGGAAATTCTATATGACTATATGAATTATTTTGACGGTGATGCGAATTTGCTGTGTGGGTGTGATATAGAGAATCAGAACAAAGAAGATTCTATTGATGCAAGGCTGGAGAAATTGCCACCGGCAGTAAGAGATTATCTTACAGTTATTTTTGTAGAGATGATTGAGAAATGTCCATTTCGATAAAATCGCTACTTATAGTAGTGATTACTGAATCGAATCGTTACTATAAAGGACGATATGTTTTTGAAAATAGAGGTATCATATGTGTAGTCAGTACTGGCAATGAATAATTGTCAAGGAGCTACAACTAAATATGAAGAGGAAAAGAACTACAGAAAAGAAGGTCAGATGCATTGTTTACATATCTACAGTTGGAGATATGCAGCATGTGAACCAGCGTGAGCAAAGGCAAATGAGATATATTTCCGAATACGCCAATGGGAATAATATTGAGGTTGTCAAAGTGATGCGAAGAAATGTGTTGGGACAACTGGATGTAAACAAGCATTTTGACCGAAT
>JAFSBX010000045.1 GCA_017437065.1 Lachnospiraceae bacterium | reverse complement strand
CTTGAGTTTCCGTAGTTTTATCCACAATCCCCTACTTTTATGGATATCCCCATGAACAACTTTCAAAAAATGCCCAAAATATGAGGAATCTCATTCCTTTTTGATGTAAAATTAAGCTACCAAACAAAAATCTTACTAAACAAAAAAGAAAGGATTCCTCATGGCTAATTTTACATCAAATACCTACCAAATGAAAAGAGAAATTTTGACTTTCTCCAATAAGATTTCGAAGCATCTTTCCAAACCTGGCAAAAAGTTCACTGTTGACATGACCTATGGCATGCTTGCTTCCAAAAGTTGCCTACTTACGGATATTGTAGACCAGCTTCATGAGGATACCAAAAAGGTTAATTCCGTTGAGCGCCTGACCAGACATCTGAACAAAGGGATTCCGTTTGCCGCACTAAAATCTTATCTTACCACCATCCGCAAATGGGTTCCAAAGGAAACGGTCATTCATATAGACGACAGTGATGTTGCAAAGCCTGACGGTTACAAATTTGAAGCTCTTGGTCTTGTCAGGGACGGTTCCAAAAGTACCGACACAAAGAACGTTTACGAGAAAGGGTATCATGTGACGGAAGCCTGTGCCCTGACCACTAACGGGCATCCTGTCAGCTTCTTCTCGAAAATACATTCCTCAAAAGAGAAAAATTTTACTTCCATCAACAGCATTACCTTTTCTGCAATGGAACGGGGAAAAGCACTCTTTGGCAAAGCCACTTTTGTTCTGGACAGAGGTTATGATGACAATAAGATGTTCCTCAAACTGGATGAACTGGAACAGGATTATGTCATCCGCCTTACCGCCAAACGTAAACTTTTCTTCCATGGGAAATGGGTTTCTGCCACACAGCTTCGCAATCAGCGTAAGGGAAAGATCAAAACACCGCTTATTTACAAAGGCAAAAAGCACGATGCTTACCTCTCACATGTGAAGGTACAGATTACTGCCTCCAGAAAGGATATTTATCTTGTACTGGTCTATGGCATTACGGAACATCCCATGATGCTTGCAACCAATAAGGAAATCCGTTCCAAAGAAGATGTTATAAATGTGGCAAAAACGTACTTTTCCAGATGGCGCATTGAAGAGTATTTCCGTAGCAAAAAACAGATATTCCAGTTTGAAAACTTCCGTGTACGTAATCTTACTGCAATCAATGCCCTAAATTTTTATATTACTTTGTGCATGGCATTTCTGGCTCACATTTCCATGAAAGCAGAAACAAGTGCCCTCAAAGTTGCCATTATACAAAATGCAGACCCTATCAAAGAAAAAGTACATTTTCACTATTACCGGTTAGCAAAAGGTATCTCCGGCATATTATCGTATGCCCAAGAAGGCGTCCGGCGATGGTTTCTGACCAAACGTCCCATGTACCGTCAACTCAGCCTAAAGCTGACCGTCTGATATAGCTAAAATAATATACTTCCCAAGTCCGATTCCGACGGTCATACCGCCAGATGGGGCTTATTAAAGTATCTCTATTTCAAGGATTTCCAGCCTTAGGATTTTAAAGAAACAGCAGAGCGGTACTTTGTAACGTTATATTCATTTTAAAATTCCAGTTTACGGAAACTCAAGTACCAAAATTGAAAATAGGTATTACATAGATTAAAAACGAAACACTATATGTAGATGTAAAAGTCTATATATAGTGTTTTTTGTTATTTGGACATGTTTTGAAGATGAAAAAAACACGTTTTTGTTATTTCAAATAGAGAAGTAACTATTGTAGCGTAGGAACAATGCAATCAAACAAT
>JAFSBX010000044.1 GCA_017437065.1 Lachnospiraceae bacterium | reverse complement strand
CCTTCAAGGTAATCATACAGAAAAAAGACAAAAATAAAATCCAAACTTTTTATAATCAGAGTGTGCTTTTTAAGCCACAGTGTTATAATAAGTTTGGATTTTAAAAAAGTTTGGATAACCCAAAAAATCCAAATATTTGGATTTCATCGGACAAATGCAGATGTATGTAAATTACTACGATAGAAAAGTTAAATTGCCGGACGAAAACAATACAATCGGTGTAATCCTGTGTAAAGATAAGAATAATGCTATTGTAGAAATGACCCTGCCGGAAGATAATACACAGATTTTTGCAAGTAAATATCAGACGGTATTACCAAGTAAAGAAGAGTTGCAGAGACTCTTGAATGCTACGAATTAAATTATGGAAATGGTGATGAGTGCATTGGGAAGTCCAGAATCAATGATAGTGGCAATATTACAGTTAATATCCATACTAACATTTGCCATAGGAGCAGGTATCTTGTCCGGATTGTTTAGTGTAAATGAATCGAAGGATGTAGTGACAATTGCATCTAAAATACATGGTGCAGGAGCTGCGATTGGATTTATGACATTATTATTCTTTCCTTTGTTGAGTGCAATTCTTGCATTTGAAATGGGCGATATTGCGTTTGGAATTGTCTGCGTGGTAGTTTTTATACTAGCAATTGTATTTTTTGCTTTCTTTATTATGGGGGATAAGAAAGAATTTAAAGAAACCGTTTTTGTAAACGAGGGATTGTGGGAGCGTGCAACTTTGTTATGTATGTATATACCATTTGTGTACCATAGTATGGATAAAATTCTTGGTTAGTTATTTTCGGAGGTAGTAATGATGTATTCATCGGAATATTGTGATGTGAAATATGAGGAAAATTATAATGTGGTATTTGTGAAATGGAAGAAGTTTTGTAGTTATGATGATTACAGAAAACCTTTGGAATATGCATTAAAAATCATAAAGCAGTACCAGTGTAATTATGTCGCAGATACTCGGAGTGGATTTGAAAATGTACCGGAAGATACAAAATGGGTAGCTGATTATTTTATGCCACAAGCTGCTAAGTATGGATGCGGGTGTATTTTTTTTATTATTGATAAGGATAACTCATTGAAAGAGGAACTTGAAGGGCAGGAATCGGATTCATCTGATTTGATGCAGTTTAAGTATATCTATAAATTGGAAGAAGTATCGAGATAAGAAAGGTTACATATATGAAAAGAATACCGTTTGTATTTCAGAAGGCTGATAACTATTGGTTACAAGATAGCGAACTACATAAAGCAGACAAAGCAGATAGTGAAATGCATAATACTATTTGGAGTGAAGCTGCAGGGTTAAGAACAAGTGGGAAAATATTAGATTTGTTCGTCGAGCAGTTGGCACCAATTGTTTATAACAAGGCACTGGATGATGCAATGCGATGGTATAAGCAACAACAAGATAATATGGAAGCAGATTATTATTCTTTATATAAAGAAGTTAGATAGAGTCAAAAGAGTATTACTGAATGGAATGTGATGGAGGGTATTTATGGAATACAGAAATGTAACAAAAGAAGCATTTAATGTGGCAGGCATAAGAGCAGTGACTGAATGGGCTGGTGGTGTATGGGGAATTGTTAAAGCTGATGGCAGCATGGAAAGAATGCAGCAAATAGCAGGTGAAAGCAAAGTAACATTAGGTTTATGCTTCGGATTTGATGAAAAAGGGCATAACGATAATATGGTTGGATTTTTCACAGAATTGGATAAAGTGGAGAATTATGAGGTAGTTCATTATCCTGAATCTAAGTGGATTGAATTGGTTACGGAAGGAAAAATTAGTGATAACGTTTTGGGCAATGCGTGGCAGTATATTCATGCGGAGTTAATTGATAAAAATGTTATAACACAAAGAGATGTACCAACCATTGAGGATTATGCTGTTTGGGATGAAGAGAATGATTATTGTAAAGTTATTATCAGCATTGCCGTAATATGATTTGTCAAAATATAAAATGTGAAATTCGTTCTGATGAAATAGAAAAAAACGGAAAGATGGTTAATAGTGTAATGAACAATGTACCCCAAATATATGAGTACATAGAAGAAAATGAAAGATTTGGATATATAATGGAGAATGTGCAAGGGAAAAGTTTTGCTTCTCTTATGGTGGATGAAAAACACGCTTAAAAAAATGATGAATTCCGAATTACTGAAGAGAATTAATAAGTTGCCGAAAGGAAATACATTGTGCCATGGTGATTTTCATCCGTATAACATCATTGTTACACTTGAAAACCAACCCAGTGTAATAGACTTTGCCAATATATGCAGAGGTCCAAAAGAATATGATATTGCAAGAACGTATGTCTTGCTAAAGGAGGCAGTACCTGGCAGTCCGGTTGCTGAAATATATTTAGACAAAATGCAGATACAATACAGTGATTTACAGGAATTTATAGAAGTTATAAAAGGTATTAGTGAATATGGAATATAGAAACAATTAACAAGTTGTTTTAGTAAAGTTAAATTTATAGGTGAGTTAAGGTGAAGATAGAAAAATTGGCAGTACATGATTTATGTATTTTGACGAAGCTATTTGCTTATAACAATGTTGAACAAATGATATCTGAATGTACACATGATATTCAAAATGGGATTATTGATATTTTTGTCTTATATGATAAAGATGTTTTAGTAGGTGAGCTTCGCGTAATGTATGAAAGTTATGATGAAAATTTTGCTATACGAGGCAGACGAGCGTATATGTTTGCGTTTAGGGTTCGGGAAGATTTTCAGAATAAAGGATACGGAACATATCTCTTAAAAACAGTTCTAGCTACACTAAAAGAACAAGGATATTGTGAATTTACTGTTGGAGTGGAAGATGATAATGTTAGAGCAATTCATATGTACCAAGCGTTGGAATTTAATGAATTTCTACTTAGAAAACAAGAAGAGTATCAGGGCGATGCGTATGAATATAATTTATATTTGAAGAAATAAACAAATTGAATGTTGGAGATAATTTGACATCGGAACGATTAAGGAATTATATTGCTATCAGAAAAAAGCAAAATTACTAAAGGAGTGGTTGGAACGTGATAGATGATTCAATTGAATACAAAAACATTATTATGCGATGTGAACGAATTGAAAAAACGGCATATCGTAATTTGTCATCTGGCATGGAAATAGAATTTTTCATAGAAGGAATGGAAGCTGTTTGGGCGGATGTGCAGAGGAGAGCAGGCGAATTTAAAGATGTTTCGGATACGGACATAATGAAATATTTTATTGAGCGTTTTGGAGTCAGCAAAAGTGAATTGTCCAAGAGATGTATTTTTTTGAAAGAAAAAGTTACAGGTAAATATATAGGAACTTGCATTGCATGGTTTGAACCTAAAGGAAAGCATAATGTTTCCGTGGTGCATTGGTTGGCTGTAGATGATGCTTATGCAGGAAAAGGCTATGCCAGAATGATGATTACACAAGTGTTGGAAATTTTTGAGAAACTTGGGGAAACGGATAGAATTTATTTACATACTCAGCCATGTTCGTATAGAGCAATTAAATTGTATAGCGATTTTGGTTTTTGCATGTGCAAGAAGGATACCTATGGAACAGCTATGAATGAATATGCGGAAGCGATTGAAATATTAAAGAAGCATATGACAGAGGAATCATTTCATAAGCTGGTTCGGATGAGTGTAGAATAAGGAAATATATAAAAGGATTTTTTCATTAGGTGGTTGAAAATATGATGTTTATTTTTTATGGTGGATGATGTTGTTGCCGTTTTTGGGAAAGCTATGGTTTTAAGGATATTAGTCGATATATGAGATTTGAGCAGGAGGTTGATATATGCAAAAGATAAATAATAAGGAAGTTAAAGATATTATGTATTCTTTAGGTGCGGATTTATGTGGTGTGGCAAGTATAGAACGGTTTGAAGATGCACCTAAGGGGTTTCATCCGTTGGATGTCCTTCCGGTATGCAAATCGGTAATATCATTTGCTGTACGTTTTCCGGCAGGCGCACTTTTGTGTAATACGCCGGTACCATATACAAGAATCAGAAACTCGTTGACGCCTAAAATGGATGCCATAGCATTAGATTTTTGTATTGAACTGGAAAAAAGAGGGATAGTTTCGGTGCCTATTCCTACAAATGAAAGTATATGGGATGACAATACAAACAGATGGCGTTCCATTATTTCACAAAAGCATGCAGCACAGGCTGCCGGGGTGGGAACTATAGGTCGTCATACATTGTTAATAACACCTCAATTTGGAAGCATGG
Organism: Lachnospiraceae bacterium; assembly: GCA_017437065.1. Classification (GTDB taxonomy): domain Bacteria; phylum Bacillota; class Clostridia; order Lachnospirales; family Lachnospiraceae; genus RGIG3002. The sequence goes on along the minus strand of JAFSBX010000044.1, from coordinate 29,076 downwards.
TATGGTTGGGATGCATCCTTTGTGATGCAAAGATTGAACCGGATGAAGTGCTGGAGAATGTCTGTGACAATTGTAATAAATGTGTACAGGCATGTCCGGTGAATGCACTGGAAAATGAAGAAATAGATCAGCAGAAATGCTGGGATAATGCATTTGGAGATGACGAAAAATTGCAGGCATGGGTTATATCGTGTCATAGTTGTCGTGACGCATGTCCGTACAATCTGGGGACGGAGAATTTGTTGGTATGATTTGTTTTAGAATAGTGAGGAACTTGGACGAGTTGTTCTAGAGCGTCTTGCGTTAAATCCTTTTGTAACACTTATGCAGAAATACCGTAATGAAACCACAGATAAAAGGAGCTATATGAAGAACGAAAGATTATTTGGAATTGTATATACATTATTATCGGAAGATTCTGTTACGGCAAAAGAGCTTGCGGAGCGGTTTGAAGTCTCGACGAGAACGATATACAGAGACATCGACTTACTGAGTTCTTTTAACATTCCGATTTATGCCAGTAAAGGAAAAAACGGTGGAATTCATTTATTAGAGAACTACAAATTAGATAAGTCTTTATTATCAAAGGAAGAGCAAAATCAAATTTTATTTGCGCTACAGAGTATGAAAAAGCTTGGAGTTTATGAAGCGGATGATGCAGAACTGTCTGATAAAATGCAACGTATATTCCAAAGTAAGGGAAAAGAATGGATCAGTATTGATTTTTCTGACTGGAGTAATCGTTCGGAGCAAAATGATTTCTTTAGTATCATCAAGCAGGCGGTATTAGAAGAGAGAAAGATAGAATTTGATTATTATAATTCCTATGGCGAAAAATCAAAAAGAAAAGTGGAACCGCTACAAATATGCTTTAAGCATAAAGCATGGTACGTGATGGCATACGAAGAGAGAAAAAAGGATTACCGTTTCTTTAAAGTTACGAGAATAAAGAATTTGCAATTGTTGGAAGAAACTTTTATAAGGGAGATGCCAAGAGAAACAAGTGAACAGAAACAGCAGGAATCGAAGATTATTTGTCTAGAACTGGAAATAGATAAATCTATGGCATATCGGGTATATGATGAATTTGACAGTGATGAGATTAGTGTAACAGAAAATGGGGATTTCAGGGTAAAGACGGCTTATCCTGACGGAGAATGGGTATATGGATTTATATTATCTTTCGGAGAGTACATACAGGTAATTTCACCAACAGATGTAATAGAGAAGATAAAGGAAAGGTTAAAGAGAAGCATGGCACAATATTTATAATGTGACATGCTGTTGTCATATTATGGGTGATATAATAGTATCAAAAATTGTTCAGAGCGAAGTGACAAAGCCACTTTTTTGAATTGGATGGGAGTTTTAGAGGGGAGATTATACATGGCATTTGATTATAAGAAAGAATACAAAGAATTTTATATGCCTAAAAATAAACCGGGAATTGTTACAATTCCGAAAATGAATTACATTGCGGTTCGGGGAAAGGGGAATCCGAATCAGGAAGAGGGTGAGTATAAGCAGTCTGTCGCTTTATTATATGGAATTGCATTTACGATTAAAATGAGCTATAAAGGTGACCATAAAATCGACGGATACTTTGAATATGTAGTGCCTCCTTTGGAAGGCTTGTGGTGGCAGGACGGGGTCAAAGGAATTGATTATAATCATAAGGAGAACTTCCGGTTTATTTCGATGATAAGATTGCCGGATTTTGTGACGAAAGAGGATTTTGATTGGGCAGTGGATGAGGCAACAAAAAAGAAAAAGACGGATTTTTCAAAAGTAGAATTTTTGACTTATGACGAGGGAGTCTGTGTGCAGTGTATGCATATCGGTTCTTATGATAATGAGCCGGCAACCATCGAAATGATGGATGCTTATGCGATGGAGGAGGGTTATGCAATAGACATGACTGAAGGCAGATTTCATCATGAAGTTTATTTGAGTGATCCAAGAAGATGTGATATCAATAAATTAAAAACGGTTGTAAGACATCCGATTAAGAAATTAAAATAAAATTCATTTTTGTGACATACTGCCATGAAATTTTGATGTGATGAAATCAGTAAGAGGTAACAAAAAGGAAAAAAGTAGCGAAGGAGGACGACGGTATGCATGAGGTACAGGTAAAAGGAATTTTATCGGCGCAGAATGGTATGAATATTTACCGTGGCTGTTCTCATGGATGCATTTATTGTGATGCCAGAAGTACCTGTTACCAAATGAAACATGATTTTGAAGATATTGAAGTAAAAGTGAATGCACCACAGCTTTTGGAAAAAGCACTGAAAAGCAAGAGAAAGAAGTGTATGATTGGAACCGGAGCCATGAGTGACCCGTATCTCCATTTGGAAAAGGATTTAAAACTGACGAGGCATTGTCTGGAGTTGATTGACGAATATGGCTTCGGATTGGCAATCCAGACGAAGTCGGATATTATTTTAAGGGACTTGGATTTGCTAAAAAGCATCAACAGAAAGACAAAGTGTGTAGTGCAGATGACACTTACAACTTATGATGATGAATTGTGTAAAATTGTAGAACCCAACGTTTGCGTTACGAGCCGGAGGGCGGAAGTACTGAATATCATGAAAGAAGAAGGCATACCGACTATCTGCTGGATGACACCGATGTTGCCTTTTATCAATGATACGGAAGAAAATATTTGCGGTATTTTAAATTATGCAAAACAGGCAAAGTGTTATGGGCTTATGTTTTTTGATATTGGGATGACTTTGAGAGATGGAGACAGGCAGTATTATTATAAAACATTGGATGCACATTTTCCCGGATTGAAAGAGCGTTATAGAAAAACTTATGGGGATGCTTATATGGTGCCTTCGCTGAATCGAAAGTATCTGAATGGCTTGGTACATAAATTTTGTAGGGAGAACAAAATAGTTTGTAATACGGATAAGCTGTTTGCATATATGGCAGAATTTGAGGATAAGCTGGCGGGAGAACAATTGTCAATTTTTGATTTTTAATATAGTTTGGAAAGAAAACACAAAGTCTCTCTACTTTACGTAGGTAGTAAAAACAGCTTTCTACGCTTATGATATTTGCATAGGAGGTAAGAGAGAATGAATCAATATGTTACAGGGGCAGTTATTAAGGAACTGCGGGAAAAACATCATTTGACACAGGCAGAGCTTGCTGAAAAATTATGTGTTTCGGATAGGACCATTTCAAAGTGGGAGACCGCAAAAGGATATCCGGATATATCATTATTAGAACCGATAGCTAAGGTATTTGGAATATCAATTACAGAACTTCTAACCGGAAATGCAGTCAGTAATGTAAATGTATCAGCGAATATGATGCGTTCAAAGTTCTATGTATGTCCAATCTGCGGAAATATAATTCATTGTATGGGCGAAGCAGTAATCAATTGTCACGGAGTGTTGCTTACACCATCTCAAGCTGAGGAGACGGATGAGAACCATAAGATTTTTATTGAAAGAGTTGAAGATGAGTATTATGTGCGTATTGAACATGATATGACGAAAAAGCATTACATTTCTTTTGTTGCGGCACTTTCTTACGATAAAATTCAGATGACGAAACTTTATCCGGAAGGAACTTCGGAAGCAAGCTTTAAAATGAATGGAGTGAAACAGATTTTTTTCTATTGCAATAGAGATGGTCTGTTTGGTATCAATGTTAATAGGGCAATTGATGGAAAAGAAAATGCTTATGACGATATCGAAGAGAGAAGGAAATTGGAACAAGCTGCGAAGATGCTATTTGATGAGTTATTGGCGGGGGAATCTAAACCAATTTCGGAATTGACAGTTTGAGTGGCATGTTATGTTTTGCGTTGGATAAACAATTTGAATTTGTTGTGTTCAAAGTAACAGAAGATCTATTAATTTAAAAAAGCCAGATTTTCATAGGTTATAGAAGGAAACTTTTCCGACCAATAAAGAGAGAAAATGGAAGCGGTCGGGGTAAGTATCAAGGAAAATCCCGACTGGAAAAGAAAAAGAACAAAAAATATGAACAGGTGGAGGTGATTATTATACTTGGAACAATAAAATGGTTGTTTTTTGATGTCGGTTCGACATTAGTTGATGAAAGTATAGTTTATGAAAAAAGAATGAGAAATGTAGCAAAAACTGCTAATGTGACATATGAGTATGTTTATGAAACAGCATTGGAACTTTATAGACAAAATAAAAAGGGCGACTTGGAGACTATAAAATTATTAAATGTTGAGAAGCCTAAATGGAATTTTGAAGATGAAATATATAGACTTAGTTATTGCTTCAGCAGAAGAAGGGGTATCCAAACCTGATAAAAGAATATTTGAAATTGCATTAAAGAGAAGTAACTGTGATCCTGCTAATGCTGTTATGATTGGTGATAGGATTGATAATGATATTGTTCCGGCTAAGATGTTGGGGATGCGTACGATATGGATTAAACAAGGATTTGGTAAATACTGGAATATTACAAGCGAGAAAGAAAAGGCAGATTATGTTGTTAATAGCCTGACAGAAGTTTGTAAGTTGCTATAAGACGAATTCTAATTTATGGAGGTACTATACCATGAGTAATATAGATTTTACTACAATCACAGTCTGCGGAGAATGTTGTGCAGGAGGTAAGAAAAAGGAAAATTGGCATGAAGCGAGTAGACTGCTTTCTAATTTGGATAAGCTACATACGACAGAAATGGGTGCAGAACGAATAAAAAGAAATCTGTGTCTGGATAATGAAGATGTAGTGGAATGGTGTAGGCAGAAAATAAAAAAGCAAGACAGTCAAATTATCCGACAAGGAAAAAACTGGTATATTACTGTAGAGGATTGCAAAATTACGGTAAATGCACACAGTTATACTATAATTACAGCACACAGAAAAACTTGTTGAAAAATTACAAAAACTATTTGGTCTTGAGGAGGCAATAAAAGCAACAGCAATAAAAGCAACAAAAAATAGTAGTTTACACAGTGAAAATAGTGTGATATACTGAACAAGTATGAGATTTAGCCACTACTCAGAAATAGGACGACTCCGACCGTTTCTTAGTATTTGGCGATTAAAAAATAAGGAGGATATTAAAATGATCTCTAAAGAAAAGAAAACAGCAATCATCAAAGAATACGCTAGAACAGAAGGCGACACAGGTTCACCGGAAGTACAGGTAGCTGTATTAACAGCAAGAATTCAGGAGCTTACAGAGCACTTGAAAGAGAATCCAAAGGATCATCACTCAAGAAGAGGTCTTTTGAAAATGGTTGGTCAGAGAAGAGGTTTACTTGCTTACTTAAAGAAAACTGATATTGAAAGATACCGTTCTTTGATTGCAAAACTTGGAATCAGAAAATAATTATCTGGATAGTAAAAGGCGGCGAAGGGCTTTGCTCACCGCCTTTTTTCTATAAATACCTATGTCTTAAGACAAAATAAAGGTGGAAGAAGGCTTCCGAGACCACTGACAAGGACATTTTGTGGAAGAATGTATATTTTAAGCCGGTAGCAGGAGAGCAGTACTTGAAAAAATGTCTTTATCAGTAGTTTCGGCATCTTCTACCTGAAAGATGAAAGAGAATTTGAAAGGAGAAAAAATATGTATCAAACATTTACAATGGATTTAGCCGGACGTACATTAAAAATTGATGTTAACAGAGTCGGCAAACAGGCAAATGGCTGTGCATTTATACAGTATGGCGAAACAACTGTATTATCAACTGCAACAGCTTCCGAAAAACCAAGAGAGGGAATTGATTTCTTCCCACTCAGCGTAGAATATGAAGAAAAATTATATGCAGTAGGAAAAATTCCGGGTGGATTTAATAAAAGAGAAGGAAAGGCTTCTGAAAATGCAATTTTGACAAGCCGTGTAATCGACAGACCGATGCGTCCTCTTTTCCCGAAGGATTACAGAAATGACGTTACATTAAATAACATGGTAATGTCCGTAGATCCTGCATGCCGTCCGGAACTTGTGGCAATGCTTGGTGCTTCTATTGCAACATGTATTTCTGATATTCCGTTTGACGGACCATGTGCTATGACACAGATTGGTTTAATTGACGGAGAATTCGTTGTTAACCCTTCTCAGGAGCAGTGGAAAAACGGAGATTTGAACTTAACAGTTGCTTCTACAACAGAAAAAGTAATCATGATTGAAGCCGGAGCAAATGAAGTACCGGAAGAAAAAATGATTGAAGCAATTTATAAAGCACATGAAATCAACCAGACAATTATTGCATTCATCAACAAAATTGTTGCAGAAGTTGGTAAAACAAAACATGAATACACAAGCTGTGCAATTCCTGCAGAGATGTTCGAGGCAATGAAAGCAATCGTAACACCGGAAGAAATGGAAACAGCCGTATTTACAGATGACAAACAGACAAGAGAAGAAAATATCCGCAATATTACAGAGAAATTTGAAGAAGCATTTGCTGAAAATGAAGAGTGGCTTGCAATCCTTGGTGAAGCTGTTTATCAGTATGAAAAGAAAACAGTTCGTAAGATGATTTTGAAAGACCACAAACGTCCTGACGGTCGTGAAATCACACAGATTCGTCCGCTTGCAGCAGAAGTAGACTTGATTCCGAGAGTACATGGTTCTGCAATGTTCACAAGAGGACAAACACAGATTTGTAACGTATGTACATTGGCACCATTATCCGAAGTACAGAAGATTGATGGTTTGGATGAAAATGAAGTAAATAAGAGATATATGCATCACTATAACTTCCCATCTTATTCCGTAGGTGAAACAAAACCTTCCAGAGGACCGGGACGTCGTGAAATCGGACATGGTGCATTGGCAGAGAGAGCATTGGTACCGGTGCTTCCTACAGAAGAGGAATTCCCATATGCAATCCGTACAGTATCCGAGACATTTGAATCTAACGGTTCTACTTCCATGGCATCTACTTGTGCTTCCTGTATGTCCTTAATGGCTGCAGGTGTACCGATTAAGAAAATGGTAGCAGGTATTTCCTGTGGTCTTGTTACAGGTGATACAGATGATGATTATGTACTTTTAACAGATATTCAGGGGCTGGAAGACTTCTTCGGAGACATGGACTTTAAGGTAACAGGTACAACAGAAGGTATCACAGCAATTCAGATGGATATTAAGATTCATGGTCTTACAAGAGATATCGTAGAAAGTGCGATTGCAAGATGTCGTGAGGCAAGATTATTCATTATGGATACTTGTATGAAACCTGCAATTTCTGCACCAAGAACAGAAGTTGGACAGTATGCACCTAAGATTATCCAGATTCAGATTAATCCTGAAAAAATTGGTGATGTTGTAGGTCAGAGAGGAAAGACAATCAACGCAATTATCGAAAAAACAGGCGTTAAGATTGATATTTCCGACGAGGGTGCAGTATCTGTATGTGGTACAGATAAAGCAAAAATGGATGAAGCTGTTAACATGATTAAGATTATTACAACAGACTTTGAAGAAGGACAAGTATTCACAGGTAAAGTTGTAAGTATCAAAGAATTCGGTGCATTCATTGAATTTGCACCAAGCAAAGAGGGAATGGTTCATATTTCCAAGATTTCCAAAGAAAGAATCAACAGAGTAGAAGATGTGCTTACATTAGGCGATACAGTAACTGTTGTTTGTCTTGGAAAAGATAAAATGGGACGTATCAGCTTCTCTATGAAAGATGTTGCACAGCAATGAAAATAAAGATAGCATTGAGCAGTAACAGAAAAATAGAATAAAAAGAGTAAAAGATAAAAAAGATTGCCACACGAATATGTGTGACAATCTTTTTTGTTGTGTAAAAGAAAAATGTTTATTACATAGATTCATGGAATGTACGGGAAATAACATCATTCTGCTGTTCTGTAGTTAATTTGATAAAGTTTACAGCATAACCGGAAACGCGGATAGTAAGCTGCGGATAGTTTTCCGGATTTTTCTGTGCATCAAGGAGCATATCACGGTTTAATACATTAACATTGATGTGATGTCCGCCCTTCTCAGTATACCCATCCAATAAAGATACTAAATTTTCAACCTGCTGATTATTATTTGCTGCCATAAATATTCCTCCTTTTAATAATAGTAATGATTACTGTTCGTAATATTATAATATCATTTTATAATTAAATTGTCTATAAAGTTCAAAAGAAATATTGTATTTCTTTGCATACAAAAATAAAGAAAGACAATTTTATTTGTCATAAATCGGACAAAGGCTCATATATTAGGTTAAGAGAATAGAAAGGGAAAGGGCATGGAGAGAAAAGAAAGCATACTTCAATTATTTCCGGATACTTACAGGGAATTTTTTAGAGAAGTAATAAATCAGACAGAGAAGATAAATGAAATCCGTATGAGGGCGGACAGGCCGGTTATTGTAAGTTGGTGCGGACAAGAGTTTTTTCTGACAAAGAGTGGAGCTTTTACAAAGGATGAATCATCGGCAAAAAAAATAGAGCAAAGAGAGTTGGAATTGATACTAAATCATATATGCAATTATTCAGTGTATGCATTTGAGGATGAAATTAGGCAGGGGTTTTTGACTGTACAGGGGGGACATCGTATTGGAGTAGCAGGACAGGCTGTTATGAAAAATGAAAAAGAGATGAAAACTATGAAGTTTATAAGCTTTTTAAATATTAGAATTTCCCATCAGATGATTGGTGTTGCGGATGCTTTGATGCCTTTCATTTATGAGAACGGAACAATTTGTAATACATTGCTGATTTCTATGCCGGGAGTAGGGAAAACGACTTTGTTGCGGGATATGGTAAGACAAGTTTCAAATGGGAATGTATATGCCGAAGGAATGAACGTGGGAGTAGTTGATGAACGTTCGGAGATTGCAGGGTGTTTTCAGGGAAGGATGCAAAATGACTTAGGAACTCGGACAGATGTACTGGATGCCTGCCCGAAAGCATTAGGCATGATGATGCTTTTACGTTCCATGTCACCGAAAGTAATTGCAGTAGATGAAATCGGAGGAAAAGAAGATGAAGAAATGATTCGGCAGATAACAAGATGCGGTGTACATATCATGGCAACGATACATGGAAATGATTTAGAGGATTTAAAAATGAATGCCATAGGTAAAGAACTTGTAAAAGAGGGAATATTTAAACGATACATTGTTTTAAAAAAAGAAAGTGATGGAAATATTTGCAGAACGGTATATGACAAGGAGTTGAAAAAATGTTTCGTTTGTTAGCCGGTTTATTAATTCTTTATGGAAGTGTGGGCTTTTCATTTAAACTGTGTCAGGAAATGCGTCTGAGAATAAAGCATGTGGAGCAAATGAAAGAAATTTTCAGAATGTTTCAGACAGAAATATCTTACAGCAGAGCAGCATTGCCGGAAACCTGTCTTGCGATTTCAAAAAGAATTTCAGAACCATATAAAACGGCTATGCAGGAAGTGTATAAAGAGACACAAAAAAGAAATGGCATGCAGTTTCCGGGGATTTGGCAGGAAAAAATGGGACAATGTATAAAGGATTTGCCGGTAAAAAGGCAGGAACAGGAAATTTTTCTGGGGTTTGGAAATCAGACAGGATTTATAGATTGGGAAATGCAGGTGGGAATGATTGAAAAAAACAAAAATCAGCTGGAAGAGTTATATATACAGTTAAAAGAAGCCATGTTGAACAAAGAAAAAGTAATTACCGGGATAGGAGTTCTGGGCGGTTTAATGCTGGTAATTGTTTTAATTTAGTTGTGGAGAAACCACGAATAACTAAGGAAAGGACAGGTATGGGAGTTAGCCTTATATTTAAAATAGCGGCAGTAGGAATACTGGTAACCATTTTAAGTCAGATTTTAAAGCACAGCGGAAGGGAAGAACATGCTTTTCTTTTAAGCCTTGCAGCACTGATTCTTGTTTTGACATGGATTATTCCGTACATATATGAACTTTTTATGACAATACAGGGACTTTTTGATTTGTAGGATCAGGTGTGCCTGAAAAAAGGCGGATAGGAGAGAGACTATGAATATGATGAAAATTGGAATTTTGGGAATTGTTGGTGCGCTGATAGGAATTCAATTCAAATCCCAAAAACAGGAATACAGTATGTATATTGGTTTTGCAGTCTGTATCATTATTTTTTCTTATGGAGTGCAATGTCTGGAAAGTGTGTTAAATACAATTTTTGAATGGAAAGAGTTATTGGGTACAAGTGCTTCTTATATTGGGGTGCTGATTAAAATCACCGGAATTACCTATATATGTGAGTTTTGTGCCGGGATATGTAAGGAAGCCGGTTTTTCGGCAGTAGCGGGACAGATAGAAATTGCAGGAAAATTATCCGTACTTTTATCAGGAATGCCAATATTGGTGGCACTGATTGAAACAATACAGGGATTTTTGCAATAAGAGGAGCGATACGATGGATGTTACTTCTTTGTGGAACGAATATGGAATGGAAGAACTTAATCATAAGCTTTCTGAATTTTTCCCCGACATAGAATGGAATATGAAAGAGTTGTTTGGACAGGTTGTTTCGGGTGATGTCTGGGGGGCAATGGTCTTATTTGTAAAGCAGTTTTTTGCATCTGTTGGACAACAGGCAGAGAGCATAAAAAGTATGGTAGTCTGGTTATTAATTTTAGGAATAATTTCGGCTTTATTTGTAAATTTTGGTGATATTTTTGTGAGTCATCAGATTTCGGATTTAAGTTTTTATTTTTTGTATCTTGTATTAATTTCCGTTCTTGTGCGTGGGTATATGGAAATGGCAGAAATTGCGGAACAGACCGTGGAAAGAATTATTTTATTTATGCAACTGTTTATTCCGACTTATCTGGTGGCAGTAGGTGCGGCGGGCGGAAGTGCAACAGCATACGGATATTATCAGGTAATCATGCTTTTATTGTATGGAATTGAAAAACTAATGTTACTTATTATTCTGCCGTTAATTCATGGGTATGTATTTCTGGTGTTTATGAATGGAATCTGGGGAGAGGACAGGCTTGTGCTACTGATGGATTTTCTGAAAAAAGGGATTACTCTTGGAATGAAGGCGGCAATCGGAGTGATTACCGGAATTAGTCTTTTTCAATCCATGATTTTACCGGCAGTAGATTCTTTGAAAAATACAACCTTACAAAAAGCAGTAGGTGCGATACCGGGAATCGGTGATGCGGCAGATGGAATTACACAGATTGTTATGGGGTCTGCAGTTTTAATAAAGAACAGTATTGGTGTCATTATTTTATTGTTATTGCTTGTAATGTGTGCAGTTCCTGTTTTGAAAATTGCATTATTATCATTTGCTTTTAAAGGCTCTGCAGCGGTTATGGGAATGGCAGGAGATAAAAGAATATGTGAGAGCACAAATCAGGCGGGGGATGGCGGTCTGTTGCTTCTTAGGGCAACACTTACAGTAATTGCACTTTTTATGATAATCGTAGCAATTGCTGCGTATACGACAGGGGGGATGGCATGAAGGAATTAATGCAGCAGATTGGAATTTTTCTTATTCTTGGGAAAACGTTGTTACATTTTTGTCCCAGTGAGAAATATGAAAGGTACATAAAATTGCTTTTCGGATTTATGCTGGTGTTACAGTTTGCCACGCCGATTTTGTCACTGGGAAATGAAAGTGTGATGGAAAAATATATAACGAATCAGGAGCAGTTTGAAAGGGAATTTGAGCAGTCTTTAAAAACAGTGGATGAAAAATGGTTTCGATATAATGAGGAAATTGAAAAGCGAATAGAAAATGAGCAGCAAAAAGCAGAAGTAATGTTTCAGGAACAAATAGCGGAACAGAATGCGGAAGAAACGGAAAATGATTTGGAACAAAAATCAGAAAATGCAGCCGAAACTATGGAGCAGAGGGAACACATTGGGATAGAAAAAGTAAAAATTGAGGTGAAGGGGTATGAATAAATGGAAGAGCATATTTGAAAAATGTATGGGAAACGGTCTAAAAAAAGAAAATATGATTGTGTTCATTTTACTTGGAGTACTTCTATTTATTATTGTATACCCCATTGATGAAAATAAGTCGGAAAAGTCCGTTTTATTGGACAGTAAAAGTGAGATAATAAAAGAAGAAATAAACACGTCAACAACAAGTAATAATAAAGAAACAGATTATATCACTTATCTGGAAGAAAAACTGGAGAATACTTTATCTTTCGTGGAAGGGGTAGGAAAGATTAAGGTGATGGTAACTGTTTCCACATCTCAAAAGGAAGTAGTGGAAAAAGACCGGGCAATTCAACGTTCAAATACAACGGAGACAGATTCCGAAGGAGGTACACGTAATATTAATAATACGGAGAGTACGGAAACTACTTTATATACAGTAGATGGAAATGGAAATCAGATTCCTTATGTGACGCAGGTTTATGAGCCGGAAATTACCGGAGTTATGGTAGTTGCACAAGGGGCGGGGAAAGAAAATGTAAATTCTGATATATCTGAAGCAATTCAGGCATTATTTGGAATCGAGGCTCATAAAATTAAAATAGCTAAAATGAAAATTGAATAGAAATGAGGTAGGAATATTGAAAGGAACAGGTAAAAAAAATCAAATTATGATTACGGCGCTTGCAATTATGATTGCCGTAGCAGGGTATTTACAGTTTGCAGGAACGAAACTGGATGAAGAACAGCTTGCAGCAGCGGGAAGTGATTCGGTTACGTCCGATTTAAGCAGTGTGGAATTAAATAATGAAGAATATGTGGTAAACGAACAGTTGGATGGTGTCTTGGAAGAAGCAGACATGGCAGGAATTTTAGACATTTCTGATGAAGATTTGGAACAGGCAGAGTTAACAGGCGGTACAGAACAGGCGGCATTGACAGACATTGACAGTCTGGATTCGGATGCGGAAGTAGTAATGGAAGACTATCTGGCAGAAGATATGGAGGCGGTCATCAGTGATGAAGCAACAGGTACGGAAGCTCCGGGAGAAGCAGTTTTTACATCTGCTGCCGGAATGGCATCTCTGTCAGAGGCAAAATTGTTAAAGGAACAGACCAGAGCGAAAAATAAAGAAATGTATATGGAAATTATTAATAATGCAAATTTAAGCGATGAACAGAAGCAGGAAGCCGTAAATGGCATGATGTCAATGACCGATATTGCAGAGAAAGAAACTGCAGCAGAAATCCTGCTGGAAGCGAAAGGCTTTACGGATGTGGTAGTAAGCATCAGTGCGGAAGGCGTAGATGTAGTAGTAAATACAGCAGAGCTTACGGATGCCATGCGTGCACAGATTGAAGATATTGTAAAAAGAAAAACCGGTATTGAAGGAGAAAATATCGTAATCAGCCAGGTGACTTCTAATTAATCGCAAAAGGGTATGTAAACTGGAAAAAATATGTTATAATTGAGCGCGGATAACAGATGTAACGGTCTTATATAAAGAAAGGATACGAAAGTGAAAAGAGTATTTTTAATTGTATTGGATAGTTTTGGAATAGGAGAAATGCCGGATGCAGAATGTTATGGAGATAAAGGAACCAACACATTAGGTTCTGTATCCGGCAGTCCATTTTTTCATATGCCTAATATGGAGAAAATGGGATTGTTTGAAATAGACGGCGTAAACCTGAAAGAGAAGGGAAACAGACATACTGCCACGATAGCACGTATGAAAGAAGCTTCTAAGGGAAAAGATACTACGATAGGACACTGGGAAATTGCGGGAATCTGTTCGGAGAGACCGCTTCCTACCTATCCACAGGGATTTCCTGCAAAAGTTTTGGCAGAATTTTGTAAAAAAACAGGAAGAAGTGTGCTGTGTAATAAACCGTATTCGGGAACTGAAGTGATTAAGGATTACGGTGATGAACATCTGAAAACAGGTGATTTGATAGTATATACCTCAGCAGACAGTGTATTCCAGATTGCAGCTCATGAAAGCGTAGTGCCGGTAGAAACTTTATATGAATACTGCCGTATGGCAAGAGAGATTCTGCAGGGAGAACATGGTGTAGGCAGAGTAATTGCCCGTCCGTTTGCAGGAGAAAGCGGAGCTTTTTACAGAACTGCGGGTAGACATGACTTTTCGTTGACACCACCGGCGGTTACGATGCTTGACCAATTGAAGGAAAACGGTTTGGATGTAGCAGCAGTAGGAAAAATATATGATATTTTTGCCGGAAAAAGTATTACGGAACATGTTTATACAAAAGGAAATGAAGAAGGAATTGAAAAAACGCTGGATTATTTCGATAAGGCATTTGAAGGATTGTGCTTTATCAATCTGGTAGATTATGATATGCTTTACGGGCATCGTAATGATGTGGACGGTTATGCAAAGGCTCTTACTTATTTTGATGCCAAGCTGCCGTCGATATTAGCGAAAATGCAGGCAGATGATATTTTGATGATTACGGCAGATCATGGCTGTGATCCGGGGTATACGGTCTCAACGGACCATTCCAGAGAATATACTCCGTTCCTTATGTACGGTAAGAATATTACGCCGGAAAATTTGGGGACAAGAGATACATTTGCAGACATTGGTGCAACCGTACTTGACTATTTTGGAATCAAACCTAAATTTGCGGGTACATCAATGTTGAAAGATTAAATGAATAATAAACGACAAAACTATTAGAAAAGAAACTGAATTTTGGAGGAAACAGGCGTGGGAAACTATGCAGAAGAAATTAACAGAAGAAGAACATTTGCGATTATTTCGCACCCGGATGCGGGAAAAACAACTTTAACAGAAAAGTTTCTGCTTTACGGAGGAGCAATTAATCTGGCGGGAAGTGTAAAGGGGAAAGCAACAGCAAGACATGCAGTATCTGACTGGATGGAAATTGAAAAGGAAAGAGGTATTTCCGTTACTTCATCCGTATTACAGTTTGAATATGACGGATATTGTATTAATATTCTGGATACACCGGGACATCAGGATTTCTCCGAGGATACGTATCGTACGCTGATGGCAGCGGATTCTGCGGTGATGGTGATTGATGCTTCTAAGGGTGTAGAAGCACAGACAAGAAAATTATTTAAAGTCTGTGTGATGAGAAAAATACCTATTTTTACATTTATTAATAAAATGGACAGGGATGCCAACGATACGTTTGAGCTTCTGGATGAAATCGAAAAAGAACTTGGAATTGCTACCTGTCCGGTGAACTGGCCAATTGGTTCAGGTAAAAATTTCAAAGGTGTTTATGATAGAGAAAAACAGTGTGTTGTAACTTTCTCTGATACTGAAAAAGGTACAAAAGAAGGCGAAAGCACGGAAATTCCATTAGGTAATGAAGCAGAATTGTTAGCTCATATCGGTCAGGAAAATAAAGAAATACTGGATAGTGAAATTGAGCTTTTAGATGGTGCAAGTGCAGAATTTGATTTGGAACTGGTAAGGGCAGGAGAACTGACACCGGTATTTTTTGGTTCCGCATTGACAAACTTTGGTGTGGAAATCTTTTTACAGCACTTTTTACAGATGGCAACTACACCGCTTCCAAGAAAAGCAGATATCGGACTGATTCATCCGACAGAAAAAGAGTTTTCAGCGTTTGTATTCAAAATTCAGGCAAATATGAACAAGGCTCACCGTGACAGAATTGCATTTATGCGAATCTGTTCTGGAAAATATGATGCACAGATGGAAGTAAAGCATGTACAGGGAAATAGAGTGATGCGTCTTTCACAGCCACAGCAGATTATGGCAAGCGAAAGAAAAATACTGGAAGAAGCTTATGCCGGGGACATTATCGGTGTATTTGATCCGGGAATCTTTTCAATCGGTGATACCATCTGTATGCCAAAAGAACAATTCCAGTATGAAGGTATTCCGACCTTTGCACCGGAGCATTTTGCAAGGGTAAGACAGATGGATACTATGAAAAGAAAGCAGTTTGTAAAAGGTATCAATCAGATTGCGCAGGAAGGTGCGATACAGATTTTCCAGGAGTTTAACACCGGTATGGAAGAAATTATTGTAGGTGTGGTTGGTGTACTTCAGTTTGATGTATTAAAGTATCGTCTGGAAAATGAATATAATGTAGAAATCCGTTTGGAAAATCTGCCTTATGAGCATATTCGCTGGATTGAAAATAAGGAAATTGATTTAAATAAACTGGTAGGAACCTCTGATATGAAGAAGATTAAAGATTTAAAAGGGAATCCGCTTCTACTTTTCATAAATCAGTGGAGTATCGGAATGACACTTGACCGAAATGAGGGATTGGTTCTTTCAGAATTCGGACGGAATTAATCCGCAGAAACAACAGGTTTCTTGAATGTTGACAGACAGCGGGAAAGGCATGGTGTTTATATGAAAAAACGTATTGTAGCACTTTTTTGGTTTAGCACATTTATTTTAGCAGTGTGTATTTTCATGGGATTAAGACAGGGTGAAAGCGAAGCGGGAACAAACATCTTTTATGTTGCAGAACAGAGTGCCGGAAAGCATACAGAACAGGAAATTCTGACGTTGCAGAAAGAGCAGGAAGGTTTGTATGCTTATGAATGTCTTAACGAGGAAGAACAGGAAATTTATGCACAAATATATGATTCGCTGATAAAAATGCAGGAAATAGAGCTTTCATCAACGGATACAGATCTGATTGAAAAAGTGTTTCAGTGCGTTTTAAATGACCACCCTGAAATATTTTATGTAGAAGGATATACTTTTACAAAGTATACCCGAGGCAAAAAAATTACGAAAATCATTTTTCAGGCATCTTATACGATGGAAAAAGAAGAAATTGTAGAAAAAAGAGAGGCAATTAATCAACGTATTACAGAAATTTTATCAGAGATTCCGCAAAACTCCGATGATTATGGAAAGATAAAATATATCTATGAATATATTATCAAAAATACAGAATACAATGTGGCGGCAGAAAATAATCAAAATATCTGTTCTGTATTTTTGGACGGGCAGTCTGTTTGTCAGGGCTATGCAAAGGCTACACAATATCTGCTTTCCGAGGCAGGGATTAAGTCTACTATGGTTGTCGGTTATGTGGAATTTGGTGAAGGGCATGCATGGAATCTGGTATATGCGGATGGAAAACCATATTATGTAGATACTACATGGGGAGATGCTTCTTATCGTATGACAGCAGAAGAAAATTATGAAGTGAACACGCTTCCAAATATAAATTATGATTATCTTTGTGTGACAACAGAGCAATTATGCAAAACTCATCGTATTGATAATGTTGTGCCTATGCCGGAGTGTACAGATGTAGAAGATAATTATTATGTCAGGGAAGGTGCGTATTTTACGGAATATAATGAGGAACAGCTTTTACAGTTTTTTGAAAAGAGTTATGCGGAAGGGAAAGAGTATATTACATTACAGTGTGCAGATGGAGAAGTGTATGAAATAATGAATGAGGAATTGATAACAAGGCAAAAAATTTTTATGTACATGGATGCATCAGATGGTGTAATTGCCTATTCGCAAAATGAGGAGCAGTATAGTCTGAGTTTTTGGCTTTCGGAATAAATATTTGTCAATATACTGAATATTTGATATAATAAACAGAAAATGAGAAACGGTTAATGTGGAGGTAGCCTCATGGAAAGAGAAACAGATAGAAATACGTATGTGTTACAGGAAGATGAATGCATCGGAACCGTAAAAATTGCCGATGATGTTGTAGCTATGATTGCCGGTCTTGCAGCAACAGAAGTAGAAGGCGTGTCCGCGATGGCGGGGAATGTCAGCAATGAACTGATGAGTATGGTAGGCGTGAAAAAACTTACTAAAGGCGTAAAAGTAGATGTTTTTGAAAAACACGTTACGGTAGATCTTGCCTTGATGATGGATTATGGCTACAACATTCCGGCTACCTGCCAGAAAGTGCAGGCAAAAGTAAAGACTGCAATCGAAAATATGACAGGCTTACAGGTAACAGATGTAAATATCCGTATTGCCGGTGTAAATATGCAGAAAGGTAACTAACAAAAGCAAATGAGTAGAAGAGAATTAAGAGAGCAGATTTTTAAACTGTTATTCCGTATTGAATTTAATAAACCGGAAGAAATGGAAGAACAGAAGGATTTGTTTTTTGAGGATGAAGAAAATCAGGCAGGAGAAAAAGATGTGGCATACATTTCTAAAAAATATGACCGCATTGTAGAAAATTTAGAGGAAATTGATGCACTGATTAATGAAAATGCAGAGTGTTGGACAACAACAAGAATGGGAAAAGTAGAGCTTACTATTTTACGTCTTGCAATATATGAGATTAAACATGACGATACAGTTCCTACAAGTGTTGCTATTAATGAAGCAGTAGAGCTTTCTAAAAAGTTTGGTCAGGATGGTTCTGCATCTTTTGTAAATGGTGTACTTTCCCAATTTGCTGATTAGCCTGTGATAGGAAGTGTAATAACAGACAGCTTGCGGCAGACATGGAGATAGCAGATGCATAATGTATATACAGTAGCACAAGTAAATTCGTATATCAAAAATATGTTCACGCAGGATTTTATGTTGCAGTCCATCTTTGTAAGAGGTGAGGTAAGCAACTGCAAATATCATTCCTCTGGACATATTTATTTTACGTTAAAGGATGAAAAAGGAACGATAGCCTGTGTTATGTTTGCAGGAAATCGGAGCGGACTGAAATTTCGCTTAGAAGAGGGACAGCAGATTGTAGCAGGTGGTACGATTGATGTTTATGAACGTGACGGAAAATACCAGCTTTATGCAAAACAGATTGTTTTGGATGGAGCAGGTGTCTTAAACGAACGGTTTGAACGGTTGAAAAGGGAACTTCTTGAGCGAGGGATGTTTGCACCGGAATATAAGCAGCCTATACCAAAATATATTAGGACATTAGGTGTGGTAACGGCGCCTACAGGAGCAGCAGTAAGGGATATTATTAATATTGCCACAAGAAGAAATCCCTACATTCAGATTATTTTGTATCCGGCAATTGTGCAGGGAGAAATGGCGGCACAAAGTATTGTACAGGGAATTCGTGCATTAGAGTTAAGAAATGTAGATACCATTATTGTCGGAAGAGGCGGTGGCTCGTTAGAAGACTTGTGGGCGTTTAATGAAGAAATTGTGGCACAGGCCGTTTTTGACTGTTCCATTCCTATTATTTCTGCAGTGGGACACGAAACGGATACGACAATTTGTGACTATGTGGCGGACTTGCGGGCACCGACACCTTCGGCGGCGGCAGAACTTGCAGTGTACGATTTTCAGACTTTGGAAGAGCGTCTTAAGGATTACGCATCGCGGTTAAACGGTGGAATAGCGTATCATTTAGAGCGTAAGAGAGGTCTTTTACAGAGTTATAAAATGCAGTTAGGTTATTTGAGTCCTGTAAATCAGATAAGAGAAAAGCGTACGTATGCCATGAATTTGGAAGAAAGTCTTCAGGAAATCATGAATCGTATTATCACGAGAAAACGACATGAACTGGAGATTTATATAGAGAAAATAAAAGGTCTTTCGCCACTTGACAAGCTGAATCAGGGATTTTCTCATACTTCCGTGCGTGACGGTGAAACTGTGACAAAGATTGGTCAGGTGAAGCAGGGAGAATTGATAAGTGTATATGTGAGTGACGGAAAAATAGAAGCAGTAGTGGAAAAGACACAACAGTTAAATTGGTAAGCACATATATGAGCTATCTCAAGTAGGACTATATCATATATGAGAGATTTTGGCATATAGTAGGAGAGAAGAATGGCAAAAAAAGAAGAGGCAGGTATTTCTTTAGAAACTGCATTTGAACAGTTGGAAGATGTAATTGAACGGTTACAGGATAATGAAATCTCACTGGAAGATGCATTTAAAGAGTACGAACAGGGAATGCAGCTGTTAAAATATTGCAGTGAATCTATAGACAGAGTAGAGAAGCAAGTATTAAAAATCAGTGAAAGTGGTGAGCTTTGTGAGTTTGACTAAACAACAATTAGCAGATAAAACAAAACAGATTGAAGAAACTATTTATCAGTATCTTCCAAAAGCAGAGGGGGAACAGAAGCCGGTTATAGAAGCAATGAATTACAGTGTTCTTGCGGGTGGAAAAAGATTGCGTCCCATGCTTATGAAAGAAGTTTTCGATATGTTTGGGGGAGAGGGAAAGGTAATAGAGCCATTTATGACGGCTATTGAAATGATACATACCTATTCGCTTGTGCATGATGATTTACCGGCAATGGATAATGACGAATATCGTCGTGGTAAGAAAACCACATGGGCACAGTTCGATGAATGTACTGCAATTCTTGCAGGTGACGGATTGCTTAACTTTGCATTTGAAACAGCATTACAAGCAGAAACAGAAAACAATCCTTATCTTGTAAAAGCACTTAGAATTCTTGCAAAAAAAGCAGGAATTTATGGTATGATAGGCGGTCAGACGGCGGATATTGAAGCAGAAAAGCCGGAAAGTAATGTAAATGGAGAAAAGCTCTTATTTATTCATGAACATAAGACAGCAGCATTAATACAGGCATCAATGATGATTGGAGCCGTTTTGGCAGGTGCTTCTGACGAAGAAATAACAAAGATTGAAAAATGTGCTTATAATATAGGAATTGCGTTCCAAATACAGGATGATATTCTGGATGTTACAAGTACATTGGAAGTGCTTGGAAAACCAATTGGAAGTGACGAAAAAAATAATAAAAAGACATATGTATCAATTTACGGATTAGAAAAATCAAAAGAAGATGTAAAAAGACTATCAGAAGAAGCCATTGCCATTTTAGCTTCTTTTGGTAAAAGAAATCTGTTTTTGGAAGAATTAGTGGAGCAGTTAATCAACAGAGAAAAGTAGATAAGAGGAATTGCCATGCTTTTAGATCAGATAAAAAAAGAAAATGATATAAAGAGTATCAGCCCCACAGATTATGAGGCACTTGCAGAGGAAATAAGAGAGTTTTTAATTCAGAAAATCAGTGTGACAGGAGGACATCTCGGTTCTAATTTGGGAGCTGTGGAGCTTACAATGGCACTGCATTTATCTTTAGATTTGCCGGAAGATAAAATTGTATGGGATGTAGGACACCAGTCCTATACCCATAAGTTGTTGACCGGAAGAAGAGAAGGATTTGAAACACTGCGTAAATATGGCGGTATGAGTGGTTTTCCCAAGAGAAAAGAAAGTGCCTGTGACTGTTTTGATACAGGACACAGTTCCACTTCTATTTCGGCGGGACTGGGACTTGTGCGTGCCAGAGATATTTTGGGTGAAAAAAATACCATTGTTTCTGTGATTGGTGATGGTGCATTGACAGGTGGTATGGCTTATGAAGCATTAAATAATGCCTCCAGAATGGAAACAAACTTTATTGTTGTATTAAATGATAACAATATGTCTATTTCAGAAAATGTGGGTGGTATCTCCAAATATTTGAACAACCTGCGTATGGCACCGAAATATTGGGATGTGAAGGAAGGCATTTATTATACATTAAAAGGGATGCCCAAATGCGGTCCGCTTGTAGAAGGAATTCGTAAGGCAAAGAATAGTCTGAAACAGCTGGTTGTTCCGGGGATGTTTTTTGAAGATATGGGACTTACCTATCTTGGCCCGGTAGACGGTCACAATATAGAAGAATTGGTTCGTGTTTTTGGAGAGGCGAAGAAAATCCGAAGAGGTGTGCTGGTGCATGTCATTACAGAAAAGGGAAAAGGCTATGAACCGGCAAGAAGACATCCGGCAAGATTTCATGGAACAGAACCTTTTGATATACAGACAGGATTACCTGCGAAACCGAGAACAGTAGCAAATTATACGGATATTTTTTCAACGGTAATGACAAAATTGGGAAGCCGGGATGAGAAAATTGTGGCAATTACAGCTGCCATGCCGGACGGAACCGGATTAAAGCGGTTTCGGAATATTTTCCCGGATAGATTTTTTGATGTAGGAATTGCAGAAGAACATGCAGTTACTTTTGCGGCGGGATTGGCGGCAGGAGGTATGAAACCGATTGTTGCCGTATATTCCTCTTTTTTACAGAGAGCTTATGACCAGATTTTACATGATGTCTGTATTCAGGATTTACCGGTTATTTTTGCAGTAGACAGAGCAGGGCTGGTAGGAAGTGACGGAGAGACGCATCAGGGTATTTTTGATTTGTCTTATCTATCCTCTATACCGAATATGCACATCATGGCACCGAAGAATAAATGGGAGCTTTCGGATATGATGAAATTTGCCGTAAAATTTGGACATCCTATTGCTATTCGTTATCCGAGAGGAACGGCATTTGACGGATTAAAAGAGCACAGAGCTTCGATTGAATTCGGAAAAAGTGAAATGATTTATAAAGAAAAAGAAATTGCACTGGTTGCTGTCGGAAGTATGGTAAAAACAGCAATCGAGGTAAGGGAATCACTTGTTGCAGAAGGATATTCGGTTACACTGGTAAATGCAAGGTTTGTAAAACCGATTGATGAGGAAATGATAAAAGAGCTTTGTAAAGACCATAAACTGCTGGTTACTATGGAAGAAAATGTGGCAAGCGGCGGTTTTGGTGAAAAGGTAAGAGAATATCTGGATAGTCTGAAAACAGATACAAAAATACTTTCTATTGCCTTGCCTGATGCCTATATTGAGCATGGTAATGTAGATATTCTTCGGAAAGAAGTGGGAATCGATAAAGACAGTATTTTACAAAAGATTGTAGAAAATAGACAAACATTGGATATGTAGTGCATAATCTTGATGTGCAGATGAAAAGAAAGGCATGGCAATTTGGTATGAAAGAACGCTTGGATGTATTGCTTGTAAAACAGGGACTTGCAGAGTCAAGAGAGAAGGCAAAAGCAGTTATTATGTCAGGCAATGTGTTTGTTGATGGTCAGAGAGAAGATAAGGCAGGAACGACTTTTGATGAACAAAAAGTGAAAATTGAAGTAAAGGGACAGAGCTTAAAATATGTGAGCAGAGGCGGATTAAAGCTGGAAAAGGCGATGGCACAGTTTGGCGTAACTCTGGAGAATAAGGTATGTATGGATATTGGCGCATCTACCGGTGGTTTTACAGACTGCATGCTTCAAAATGGTGCCGTGAAAGTTTATTCTGTGGATGTGGGACATGGTCAGCTGGCATGGAAGCTTCGAAATGATGAACGGGTGGTCTGTATGGAAAAGACGAATTTCCGTTATCTTACAAGAGAAGATATTGCGGATGATTTGGATTTTGCATCTGTAGATGTATCTTTTATATCATTGACAAAAATCTTAATTCCGGCGAGAAAGCTACTAAAGGATTATGGTCAGATGGTTTGTCTGATTAAGCCACAGTTTGAAGCAGGAAAAGAGAAAGTCGGAAAAAAAGGTGTAGTCAGAGAACCGGAAATACACACAGAAGTTATCGAGAAGGTCATTGATTATGCTGACAGTCTTGGATTTAATGTATTAAATCTGGAATTTTCACCGATTAAAGGTCCGGAGGGAAATATTGAGTATTTAGTATATATTGAAAAAAATCCTGACAGAGTTACAGAAACAATAGAGATTACGGAAGCCGAGGCAGAACAGAAATTAAAAGAAATCATGGAAGAAAAGAGTGGTTTTTCTAAACAGGAAGACATGAAGAAACTGAT
Source organism: Lachnospiraceae bacterium (assembly GCA_017437065.1). GTDB lineage: Bacteria > Bacillota > Clostridia > Lachnospirales > Lachnospiraceae > RGIG3002. The sequence continues at coordinate 5,578 of JAFSBX010000044.1, read as the reverse complement.
TTCTGATACAGTGGCTGCGGCACATCAGGTGCTTTAATAATTATAAAATATTAGAATAACTAAAGGGTGGTATGGGATGAAGCAATTTTATGTCATTACAAACAGGCATAAAGATCCGGAGCTTTTAGTTACTAACCGGATAAAGAAGTATATTGAAGAAAGAGGCGGAAACTGTACCATTCAGGTAAAAGAGCCGAGTCCGAGAAGAGAGGAAAGCTATACGGATAGTGCATGGCTTCCGGATGAAACGGAATGTATGCTTGTACTTGGTGGCGATGGAACGATGTTGCAGGCTGCAAGAGATACAGTAGAGAAGCAGATTCCGATTCTTGGCATTAATATGGGAACAGTCGGATATCTGGCAGAAATTGAACTTCCGGGAATTGAAAGCGCATTAGACAGACTTTTGAATGACGATTATATGCTGGAAGAACGTATGATGCTGATAGGTACTGTAAAAAAAGAAGGTGCAGAGCCGGAAGAAGATTATGCTCTTAATGATATTGCCATTACAAGAAGTGGTTCATTACAGATTATAAAATACAGTATTTATGTAAATGATTTATTTTTGTATTCGTATAGTGCGGATGGCGTAATGGTTGCCACGCCTACCGGTTCCACAGGATATAATCTTTCAGCGGGTGGTCCTATTGTAGAACCTAAAGCGAAGCTTTTGTTAATTACTCCGATTTGTCCTCATACATTAAATACCCGTAGTATTGTGCTTGGTGCGGATGACAGAATTACGATAGAAATTAATGCCGGCAGAGAAGGGGAAATTCTGGAAGTGGAAGCCAACTTTGACGGCAGTCATAAAGTGACGCTCAGAACAGGAGACCGGATAGAAATACGGCAGTCAGAGAAAAAAACAAACATTATAAAACTGAGTAATGTAAGCTTTTTGGAAGTGTTACATAAAAAGATGAATGAAAAGTAAAAGGCAGGAAGAAAGGGAAGACAGATGAAAAGAACGCGTCATGCCAAAATAGTAGAGATTATTGAAAAACATGATGTGGGAACCCAGGAAGAGTTGGCAGAGCTTTTAAAAGAATCCGGTTTTCAGGTTACGCAGGCTACGGTGTCAAGAGATATCAGAGAGCTGAAATTGTCTAAAATACCGACCGGAGATGGCAGACAGAAATATGTGGTATTACGACAGGATGACAGTCATCTGGTAGATAAATATATTCGTGTTTTAAAAGATGGTCTGCTTTCTATGGATATGGCACAAAATATTTTAGTAATAAAAACTGTATCCGGTATGGCAAGTGCAGTGGCTGTTGCAGTGGATGCCATGAAGTTTAAAGAAATTGTGGGCAGTATTGCAGGGGACGATACGATTATGATGGCAGTCAGAACAGTAGAAGAAACAAAGGTTGTTATGGAGAAAATTCATAAAATGATTGGAAATTAAAGCCTTTTGATGAAGTCTGTTGAGAGAATTGGGGTTAGGAGAGTCAACGGATGAAGAAAAGGAGTGGACAATATGCTTGTAAGTTTACACGTAAAAAATTTGGCACTGATTGATGAAACGGAAGTTTTCTTTGGGGAAGGACTGAATATTTTATCAGGTGAGACAGGTGCCGGAAAATCTATTATTATAGGTTCTGTCAATCTTGCACTTGGTGCAAAGGCAGATAAGGATATGATTCGTAACGGAGCAGATTATGCTTTAGTGGAACTGATTTTTCAAATTGATGAAGATGTAAAAAAACAGATTTTAGCGATGGATCTTTTGGTAGAGGATGATAATACATTAATTATTCAAAGAAAAATCCAGCCTACAAGAAGTATATGTAAAGTAAACGGCGAAACAGTTACAGCGAAGCAGGTAAAGGAACTTGCTGAATTTCTGATTGATATTCATGGACAGCATGAGCATCAGTCTCTTTTGCATAAAAAGAAACATCTTGAAATTTTAGACGAATATGCAGGAGAAAAACTCCTAAAAATAAAAGAAATATTAAAAAAGGATTATAAGCAGTATGAAGCTGTACGCAAAGAATTAGAAGAGTCTTCCATGGATGAAGAAGCAAGAAAAAGAGAGCTTTCCATGGCAGAGTTTGAAGCAACGGAAATTGCGGAAGCCGCATTAACAGCAGGCGAAGATGAGGAACTGGAAAAAAATTACCGTAAAATGATAAACGGTCAGAAAATCATGGAGGCACTTTCTATTGTATATGGTTGCTGTGGTTCCCAAGAGGAACAGGGAGCGGCCAATCAGATTGGAAGGGCAATACGCGAAATCAGAACCGTTGCTTCATATGACGAAGATATTGAGCCGATACAGACAATGTTGGATGATATTGACAGTATGCTGAATGATTTGAATCATAGTGTTTCTAAATTAATGGATGATATGGAATTTGATGAACAGCAGTTTAAGGAAACAGAAGAACGTTTAAATCAATTAAACCATTTGAAATCCAAATATGGAAAAACTTTGGAGGAAGTAATTTCCTACGGAGAGAAGGCTCAGGAAAAATTAGAAAAGCTTTCGGACTATGAGGTTTATAAAGCGCAGCTTGAAAAGCGGTTACAGGAAGCAAGGGAACAAGTACTTGATGGATGTAGAAAAATTTCATCAATTAGATTTGATAATGCTAAAAAACTGGCAAAACAAATGAAAGAAGCCTTGGTAGATTTGAATTTTTTGGATGTGCAGTTTGAAATTCAGGTACGTCCAAATGAGGAAGCCATACATGCAGATGGTTTTGATGAAGTTGAGTTTATGATAAGTACCAATCCGGGAGAGGCGATAAAACCGCTTGGTATGGTGGCAAGCGGTGGTGAACTTTCTCGTATAATGCTTGCATTAAAGACTGTTTTAGCAAAGAAAGATAAAACCGACACATTGATTTTTGACGAAATTGATACAGGAATCAGTGGGAAAACTGCATGGAAGGTATCAGAAAAACTTGGTATATTAGGAAAAGAACATCAGGTAATCTGTATTACGCATCTACCGCAAATTGCAGCTATGGCAGACAGTCATTTTCTGATTGAAAAAACAACCGATAAAGAAAAAACTTCCACCTCTATCAGAGAAGTAAAAGAAGAGGAAAGCACAAAAGAGCTTGCAAGGTTATTAGGCAGTGAAAATATAACGGAAACAGCACTTTCCAATGCAAGAGAATTACAAGAAATGGCAGCAAATGCAAAACAATCCTAATTGAAATTAAAAAAATGTCACATAATAAAAAGGACAGACCTTTTCATGAACATAAAGTGAAGGGAATGTCCTTTTTGTGTTATAAGAAAATGCCTGTAACAGTAAAAACACAATAGAGATGTTTTTACGAAAACCGGGCAAAGCTTAAAATAGATAGAGAAAAGAGATGTGGCAGAATGAAAAGAAAAATTAGTGTAGACGGGCAATGGAAAAGATGGATTTTATATTGGGGAATCATTTTGTCGGCAGTGGTTATTATTGGGGCAGTATTGTATACATGGTGGTTGCAGATTCCGGGAACCATAAGAATAAAAGCAGGAGTCGAGGAAACATTTGATTTTCATGTTCCGGCTTCAGGTGAAGTATATTTAGAAGCAGTACAGGTCAGTGAATTTGGAAGTGCCATTCAAAGTGATACTCTAAAAGTAGATTTAAGTGAAAAGCTTACCCTGAAATCAGAGAAACTGACGACATATCAGATGAACGTGAAATTGTTCGGTGTTATGCCCTTAAAACAAGTGAATATTCAGGTAATTGAAGACCGAATGGTAATGCCTGCCGGAGTGCCTATTGGAATATATGTGGAAACAGAAGGGGTGCTTGTAGTGGGAGTAGGAGAATTTGACGGTATGGATGGTTTGGTGTATGCACCATCCAAATATATTATCCGGAATGGTGACTATATTTTGAAAGTGAATGGGGAAACGGTCGAAGGAAAGAAACAATTTATGGATTTGGTGGAAGAGTATGGCGATGAAGAAATTACTTTGACCGTGAAAAGAGAAGATGAGCAAGTGGAATTGAAGGTCACACCCGCGAAAAACCAGAATGGTGAGAATAAACTGGGAATCTGGGTAAGGGATAATGCACAGGGAATCGGTACATTGACCTTTGTTGATGAATGCGGAAATTTTGGTGCTTTGGGACATGGTATTAATGACGTAGATACCAGCCAGTTAATGAAGTTAGAAGAAGGATTGCTGTATGAGACGAACATTATTGCAATAAAAAAAGGAGCAAAGGGCGAGCCGGGGGAACTGACAGGAATGATTTCTTATTCTGATAAGAATATTGTGGGAAGCATTGAGGACAATACGGAAGCAGGAATTTATGGCGAATGTAATGTTGGGAAAATGCCTCTTATGGAAGAAGCGCATATGTATCCGATTGGATTAAAACAGGAAATTCATTTAGGTGAGGCACAGATTGTTTCGACTGTGGGAACGGAAAGAGAATACTATGATATAGAGATTACAGAAGTGCGGCTTGACCATGATAATGTAAATAGGGGGATTGTGATTGAAGTAACGGATTCTAAGTTGTTGAATTTGACAGGGGGTATTGTACAGGGAATGTCTGGCTCGCCAATTCTCCAAAATGGGCGAATTGTGGGTGCTGTAACACATGTTTTAGTCAATGACCCGACAAGGGGGTATGGAATATTTATAGAGAATATGTTGGAGCATTGAGTCCAAGTTGGACAGGAGTAAAATGAGGCGATACAAGCTTGCTTGTATGAGCCTCATTTTTGCGAGTGGACAATTTGGCGAATACGTTTGTGAAAAAGACTTTTTGAAACAAAACACAGAAATAAACCCTCTTATTTCAATAACATGGTGACTTTTTGAAATAAGAGGGTTATAATAAGTGTAGTTATTTCAAAATGAGGTGAAAATATATGAATCGAGCAGGAATATATGTTGACAATTTAACAGGAGAGGCTACTTATCAATCTTTTAAACCAATTGAAATGGATGAGGAGATTGTAAAACTTTTAGTAGATGCCAATAAACAACTTGTAAAACTTGATACTGCATCACAGTTAATTTCTAATGCGGATTTGTTTATATCAATGTATGTTAGAAAAGAAGCATTGATTTCTTCACAAATAGAAGGAATACAGTGTACTCTTGATGATGTATTAGATCCGGAAGTAGAAGCAAATGCAAATCTTGACGTTTCAGATGTTATTAATTATGTTAAAGCAACACAGTATGCATTGAAACGTCTGGAAAGATTACCTTTATGTTGCAGATTAATAAGAGAAATACATGAAGTATTAATGGAAAATGTCCGTGGACAGGATAAGACTCCGGGAGAGTTTAGACATTCTCAAAATTGGATTGGGCCTGCCAACTGTTCATTAAAAGATGCAAGATATATTCCGCCAAATGTAGAAGATATGCAAAACGCAATGTCTGATTTGGAAAAATATATTAATGAGAATACGGATTATGATCCATTGATTAGAGCTGCATTGATTCATTATCAGTTTGAAACAATACATCCGTTTTTGGACGGCAACGGAAGAATCGGAAGACTTTTGATACTCCTTTATCTGATGGAGCAGGGATTGCTTACGAAACCAGTCATTTATATATCTTATTTTTTGAAAAAAAACCAGAT
>JAFSBX010000043.1 GCA_017437065.1 Lachnospiraceae bacterium | reverse complement strand
GTTACTGTACAGACCCTAACTTGCATTAAACAAACCGATGGTATAAACTTGAAGTAATCAAGTGTAAGCCATCGGTTTTCTTTATCCAAATATCTTGGACACGCTGTCGAATAAATTTACATCATCTTTTTTGCGCATCATTAATAGCATGCTCATGCTTTGACAGAGATATTCGATGCTTTCAAAACTCCTGAATGACATGGCCTGCTTTTGTTTCCGCTTGTATGATCTTAGATCTCTTTCTGCTTCATTATTAGTAGTTGGTACCCTGTTATCATGTAGAAATAAAAGGTGATTTTCCATATACTCATACATTCGTTTGTACAGATTGAAACCATCTCTATAATAATCACTTGGCGGTTCGTATTCATATTCTTTTTTTGCAGTATTTAAGATTTCAAGGTATTTTTCTTCATATTCCTTTACTTTTTCTTTACTGCATTCTTCTTCCGGAAGTAATCCATTTCTGTAATGAATCATTTCCTTTAGCAGTGAGCGCATTTTGCCACTCCAGGTTTTATCCTTTTCATTTTCAGTGGCATCTTTCAGATAACGCTCCACATGCGCTAAACATTCCTGGTGTGCTGAACCATATTTATAGAATGTTTTTTCATGGTCATGAACAATTATGCCATTATAATCTTCTGCAGGAGTCCCTTTTACACCTTCATGACCTTTTTTGTGTCTCGCAGAATACAGAACTTCTCCATTAGGGGTAGCAGTTACAAAAACATATGCATTTTGACCGTTTACCCTTGCATTTGTACAATCTATATGCATAACCGGAGCTGCCATAATTGTTTCAAACAATTCTTTCTGTTCTGGTGCTGTTTTTTGGGAGAATTCTTTGCTGAGACCGTTAATCATGCCCCTTGAGATTTTGAGTTCCCCATTTGTAAGATCTTCTAAAAACTTTTTGCATTTATCAATTGATACACAACATTCATTGTTCAGCAAAAAAAGGAAGGCTTTGATACTTCCATCATAATTAACATCATTTACCACTCCGTCCGGAAATGGAGCATGAATCCTTTCACCTGTCTTGGAATTGTAATAAACATCTGCATGATATTCGGTTACATCAAGTAGCAAACGAATTCCAACCACCTGTTTTATGATAGTCTTTTTCGTTTTCTTAAATTCAGAATTATTTAAGACTTCTTCCGGTGCAGGCAACAGTATTGTTTCTGTAGGAGTATGTTTCTTTCTTCCGTATCCTTTATGGCCCGGTTGCGCACCCTGTTTTCTTCCGGATTTTTCTCTGCTGTTTGCTACTTTTTTCTTTTTCAATGTCATGGATGAAGGTATTGAAGAATTCTCATAATTATGATTTAACTGGGCAGTAAGTTTTTGGTTTTTACCTTTTTCTTCTTCAAGTTCCGTTCCTAAACGATAAATTTCCTGTCTTTGTTCAGTTATCTTATCCAAAGCATCATCTCTTTGCTTTTCAGCAGTTAATGCACGTTTTTCCATGTTTTTAAGTAATTTTCTGACCTTATTCATTTCCTTCTGGTTTTCATGATCCATATCATTTACCACATCAAACCAGTAATTACGTACAGTAACTGTTTCGGCATGGGCTTTTGCCAGTTCCTGCTCTAAAGTTCTTATTCTGGCTTCAAGTTTTCTGATAATACCCCAGTAACGCTTTTCCATCTGAATATATTTTTCACCACTCTTAAAAGCAGCTACCTCATTGGAAACTGCTTTTAATCTGTATTCAAGAGTTGTAACATATTCAAATGAATTTCTCATATTTTCTTATTCCTTTCCGGTGATATCCAGTAAACTAATCATTTCACTGATTTTATGTGCGTATTTTTCGTGTTGCTCATTCTGAAGCTTAAGATTATCAATGATTTCTTTTTGAGCATCAATCAGCTCATTTTGAACATTAATCTGATGCTCTAAGCTTTTAATATATTCCTGTGTTTCTTTATCAAGATTATTAAAATGCATTTATTTCACCCCGCTTGTCAGAATTTATTATAACTGAAAATAAACAGAAAAGCGAATTGACCGGAAATCGCCTTTCGGCATTTTGACGTGTGGATAACTATAAAAGAGAAACTAAAAAAAGTCCTTATTAAGATGTAATACATTGAAAAGTCGAGAAAACAAATCGAAAAAGTGGATAACTAAAATGAAAAAAAGCACTTATGAAATATCCTCAACATGATATTCATAAATGCTTTAGTTTATCCACAAAATAAAAAAAATAAATTCAGCAATTTAAACAATTGCTATTTAGGGGGTCTGTACAGTAACCGTAAACAGTAACAATTCGCAGGCTCATTTAGAGTTTTGCTTCGCAAAAGGAGCCTACGAACTCCTGAATCACGTTCTTACGCACCAAAACAGCAAGTGTTTTGGTGCTGTCTGTACAGTAACTCAATTTTCTTTCTCTGTTGCACCTTTACCAGTATTTTCATATATATTATTTCTTTTTTTTCCCATACTAGTTCCATAAATCACTAAAGTTTAGGAAAGGAAGTTTCTTATGAACTCAGTTGACCTATATATTAAAGCAGAAATGAGCATTGCCATTACCAAAGATAATGTAAGCATTGGAGATTTTGCTAAAATTTATTGTCAGGAAAAAAACATAAAAAATCATGTTACTACCTTAAAAATCGCAAACAGCAATCAGGCAAAAGAAGGACATTTAGCTATTTCTCTCCTTGAAGTCATTCAGGAAATTAACAATGTTTATCCTAATGTTAAGGTAATCAATGTGGGAGCACCTGATATTCTGGTACATTTCAAAAAGAACAAACCGGAAAACAAAACCATAAATTTTCTTAAGTTAGCTTTTATTTGTCTTTTAGCTTTTTTCGGTTCCGCCTATGCCATTATTTCTTATAATACGGATGTCAATGCCTCTGATACCTTCGTTATGTTATATAAATTATTTATGGGTACCTATCCTTCCGGTCCCTCCGTCTTGCAATTATCGTATAGCATCGGCTTACCAAGTGGTGTCATCCTTTATTTTAACCATTTAGCTCATAAAAATTTAAGTTCCGACCCATCTCCACTGGAAGTTCAAATGCGTACCTATGAGCAGGAAGTCAATACTGCATTAATTACCAACGAAGGAAGGAAGGGAAAAGAAATTGATGTGGATTAGATATCTTCTTTTATGTATTTTAGGTTTTGGTGCCGGTGTTATCATTGCAGGAGCCTTTATTGCCTTTATTTCTACCATCGGAATTTTTCCACGTTTTGCAGCTCAAACCCACACTACAAAATACCTGAAAATCTATGAAAATTTTATCCTCCTTGGCTCCACTTTAGGAAACCTGGTTTCTATATACTCCATCCCGGTTCCCTTAGGAAAAATAGGACTTGCACTGGTAGGATTTTTTTCCGGAGTATTTATCGGTTCTTTGGTAAGTGCTCTTGCAGAAGTAGCTAATACGATTCCGGTCTTTTCAAGAAGAGCTTCCCTACGCAAAGGGCTTCCCTATGTTTTAATCAGTGTTGCATTAGGAAAAGGAATTGGTTCCTTTGTCCAATATTTCATTATGTAAAGGAGAAACGATTATGAAACAAGAACCATCACAACAAGAATATAATCAATATGTGGAACAGGTCACACCTACCCACTCCCTTTTTAAAAACTGTTTTCATGCCTTCTGGATTGGCGGTCTCATTTGTGTCATAGGTCAATTATTTTTCCATATGTTCCAAAGCTACCTGGATTTAAGCAAAGAAGATGCCAATACCTATGTTACCATCACTTTGGTTTTATTAAGCATTGTTTTAACCGGACTTAATATATATCCTAAAATCGCTAAATTAGGTGGTGCAGGAACCTTGGTACCTATTACAGGTTTCGCAAATTCGGTAGCAGCACCTTGTATTGAATTTCAAAAAGAAGGACAAGTTTTTGGTATCGGTGTAAAATTATTTACCATTG